>JAJYPH010000241.1 GCA_021795575.1 Bacillota bacterium | reverse complement strand
GGCATGGTTTCGGTCCCGGCGTCGGCGGTGTCGGAGGACGGCAGCGGTATAAGCTGGATGTCAACAGGAGATGCTGTCCGCTGACGGGGAACCGTCGGGGGGGATGCTTGCATGGCGATGATGCCGGATGTGCTGTGCCCGGGGTGCCGGGGCAAGAACGTAGGCAAAGTGGGGACCGGGCAATTTTACTGCTGGGATTGCTACATCGAATTTCAGGTGTCCGCACGGGGCACCCGGCTGTACCGCGTCGAATCCGACGGCGAACTGTCGCGGATTGAGCGCCTAGAGGGCCTGGGCCACGAGGTGGTCTCATGAAAAGCTACGTGCGGGGCCTGTTGGCGGGCGCGGTGCTGGGGGCCGTCGCGTGGAACGTGGTGCGCCGCCGCATGGCCCCGCCACGGCGGCTGGCGGCCCGGCTGGCTTGGCGTGCGGGCCGCCGGCTCGCGCCCGAGGCGGTTCGCCTCACGCGCCACGGAGGGCGCCGCCTGCTGCGCATTGCGCGCCGCATCGGCTAGCGGGTTTGGGTGAAGCGGCGCGGGTCGCGGACGTCGTCGGTGGGCGCGCCGTCCCCCCGAGCCGTGTGGACTCCCAGAGCGTCCGGTCCGGTGCGGTGGGCGTTTCTGGCCGCTTTGCTGCTTGGTGGCACGCTGGTCCTCTGGTGGGCGGGCCGGGCGCTGCTGCCGTTCGGGCTGGCGGTCGTGCTGGCGTATGTGCTGGCGCCGTTGGTGACGTGGTTGGAGCACCGGCGCATTCACCGCGTGGTGGGCATCCTGGTCAGCTACGCCCTGCTGGGGATGTGCGCAGCCGGGCTGGCGCTGTACTTCATCCCGCTGGCCGCGCGGCAGGCGGGCAGGTTTGTGCGGCGGATGCCGGCGCTGGCGGCAAAAGCCCAGGCCACCGGGGACCGCTACCTGGCGCTGTTTCATCAGGCGCCCCTGCCCGCCACCCTCCGCGGAGCTCTGAACCACCTCGGCGCCAGTGCGGATGCCCGCATCGCCCATGTACTGGAAGTGACGCTGACCGCCGCCGTGTCGATGCTCCCCTGGGTGGTGGCAGTGGCCATTGCGCCCGTGCTGGCGTTTTATGCGCTGAAGGATGCGCAGGCCGTGCGCGAGCGGGTCTGGAACGTGGTGCCGCTTGATTGGCAGCCGGCGGTGTTCAAGTGGGGACGGGATTTGGATCGCGCGCTGGGCGGCTACATTCGGGGCCAGCTCGTGGTGGCTGTGCTGGTGGGAATCTTGGCGGGACTCTGGTCGTTCGCGCTGGGGATTCCCTATCCCGTCCTGATCGCGCTGGTCGCGGCCGTGACCGACGTGGTGCCCTATATTGGTCCGGTGGTGGGGGCGCTGCCGGCGGTGGCGCTGGGCCTGTTGCACTCTCCGTGGACGGCGCTCTACGCGGCCCTGGGTTTTGTGGGCATCCACCAGCTGGAAGGCACGGTGCTGGGGCCCCAGGTGGTGGGGGAGGCCGTGGGCCTGCACCCGCTGGTTATCGTGCTGGTGGTGCTGATCGGGGCACAGGTGGCCGGCTGGTTGGGGATGCTGGTGGCCGTGCCGGTGGCCGCCGCGGTGCGGATCACGGTCGAGCATCTGTATAGGGTGATGGCCCAGGGGGTGCCCGATGGCTGACGGGGACAGCGGAGCCCCTGCCGCATGGTGAGAGCACGGTTCGTCAACGGCGGATTGGCCACCGGTCGACGGGCGAGGCAGCTCACTGCTGTGAGAAAGATTCGGGTAAACGGAAACCTCAGGCTCGGAAGGCGGCTGCCCGCCAGCGTATGCCCGCTTGGGCCAAGCGTGGTTTGGTGGAGCAGGCAGCGGCGCATCGGCCGTCCGTCCTCGCCAAACGGCTAGACAGAATCCGGTAGGTGTCACGCCGCTGCGGGATTGGCCGCGCTGGGGCGGCCGTAGTACACTGGATGCCTTCGCCCAAGAGTGGCCGATCGACCGGAGGGAGCGCATGACCGCAACCGAGATTCGCGAACGGTTTATAGAGTTTTTTGTGGAGCGGGGTCACCGGGTGGTGCCCAGTTCGTCCCTGGTGCCCGCGGACGACCCGACCCTGCTGTTCACCAATGCAGGCATGAACCAATTCAAAGACGTGCTGACGGGCCACGAGCAGCGCTCCTATCGGCGGGCGGTGTCGGTGCAGAAGTGCGTGCGCGCGGGCGGCAAGCACAACGACCTGGAAAACGTGGGGCAGACGGCGCGGCACCAGACGTTTTTCGAAATGCTGGGCAACTGGTCGTTCGGAGACTACGGCAAGCGCGAAGCCATCACGTGGGCCTGGGAATTCGTGACCCAAGAGCTCAGCCTGCCGGCGGACCGGCTGTGGGCGACCGTGCATCCGGACGACACCGAAAGCGCAGCGCTGTGGCCCGCGGTGACCGGCCTGCCGGCCGACCGCGTGGTGGCGCTGGAGGAAAATTTCTGGGAGATGGCGGACACCGGCCCCTGCGGGCCAGACAGCGAGCTATTCATCGATCGGGGCCCCGAGTGGGCCTGTGGCCCCAACTGCGGCATTGGGCGCTGCGAGTGCGACCGCTTCGAAGAATTTTGGAACCTGGTGTTCATCCAGTATGACCGCGACGCGGCGGGGCGCCTTACGCCGCTGCCGATGCAGTCGGTGGACACGGGGATGGGGCTGGAGCGCATTGCGGCGATCGTCCAAGATCTGCCGTCCAATTTCGAGACCGATGTCCTGCGCCCTCTGATTACGGCGGTGGAGGGGTTGGCGGGCCGCACCTATACGCCGGATGCGGCGGGGCTGCCCTTTCGCGTGATTGCCGACCACGCCCGGTGCATCACCATGCTCATGGCCGACGGTGTTCAGTTCTCCAACCGCGACCGCGGCTATGTCATGCGACGCATCCTGCGGCGCGCCGTGCGGTACGGGCGGCTGTTGGGGCTCGCCGACCCGTTTCTGCACCGCCTGGTTCCCGTGGTGTCGGAGATGCTGGGGCCGGTGTATCCCGAGGTGGCGGCAGGTCTGGAGACGATTGCCGCCGGGATTCGGGGCGAGGAGCAGCGGTTTCACGTCACCCTGGAAGAGGGCCTCGAGCGGCTCACCGCCATGCTGGCCGAGGTGGCCCCGGGAGGCCAGCTGGCCGGCCGCGAGGCATTTCTCCTCTATGACACCTACGGCTTTCCGTTAGATCTAACGCAGGATGCCGTCCGCGAGGCGGGGAAAACGTTGGACCTGGAAGGCTTTGCCGAGGCCATGGAGGCGCAGCGCGCGCGCGCCCGCGCGGGACAGGCGACCGATCGGGCCAGCCTGCCTCCCATGCCGCCGACCCGTTTCCTCGGCTACGACACGCTCACAGCGGAGGCCGTGTTGGGCTTGATGGTTTCGGACGACGAGGCGGTGACCCAGGCCGCCACGGGGCAGCGCGTGGCGGTTTACACGGCGGCTACGCCCTTCTATCCCGAGGGTGGGGGCCAGGTGGGCGACCACGGAACGCTGGCTGGCCCACACGGGTGGATGGCCATCACTGACGTCCAGAAGGTACATGGCGCCATCTGGCACTGGGGCGAAGTGGTGGAGGGGGTCGTCGCAGCCGATGAACGCGTCCGCCTAGCCGTTGACGCCGAATGGCGCCATGCGGCTATGCGGAACCATACCGGAACGCACCTGCTGCATGCGGCGCTGCGCCACGTGCTAGGCCCTGGCGCCCGCCAAACCGGATCCCTGGTGGCCCCCGACCGCCTCCGGTTCGACTTCAGCCACCCTGAGGCGCTCACCGCGGTGCAGCTGGACGAAGTCGAGACCCTCGTGAACCGATGGATCCTGGACGATCGGTCGGTGGCCACGCGGGAAGAGGCGCTGGACCAGGCCCTCGCCGGGGGCGCCATCGCGTTTTTTGGCGACAAGTACGGCGAAACGGTGCGGGTCGTGGAGGTCCCGGGCGCCTCCCAGGAACTGTGCGGCGGTACCCACTGTCAGCGCACCGGGCAAATCGGGCAGCTTCGGCTGGTGAGCGACACGGGCATCGGCAGCGGCATGCGTCGCGTGGAGGCGGTGACGGGCCTCGGCGCCCTCGAACGCGCGCGACAGCATGACGCACAGCTGGCCCGGGCGGCGTCCGTGTTAAAATCGCCCCGCGAGGCGTTGGAGGAACGTCTGCAGGAGCTGGCGGCCCGGGTGAGGGACTGGGAGCGCCAGGCCGCCGGGTGGCGTAGGGCGGAGCTGGCCCGCGACGCGGAGCGCCTAGCCGCAGGGGCCGAGCCGCTGGGCGCCTGGCGAGCGGTTGTGCAGGAGCTGCCGGACCGGGACGGCGAGACCCTCCGCGACCTGGCCGAGGCCCTGGTGCGCCATGAGGGGCTCGACGTGGCGCTGTTGGCCAGCCGCACGCCGGAGCGTGCGGTGCTGGCGGCCGCGGTGGGCGAGACCGCCATGGCGCAGGGCGTGGCGGC
>JAJYPH010000240.1 GCA_021795575.1 Bacillota bacterium | reverse complement strand
CTCACCGAGGTGACGCCACACGGCGTCACCTGCGCGGACCATCGGCGTCGATTGTTTGTTTCCTACGACGATCTGGCCACTCGGCGGTACAAGCTCGTCGGATCGGACGCCGCCAAGGCCGTGATGCGTGAAGCCCGTCACCGCGCCAGGAACCCTGGCGCGTAGCCCAAACGCCACACATGTATCGCTTCGGTTTGTCCATCGTCCAGGAGGTGTCGCCATGCGTCGGCGTCGCATTGGTCGTGCGGTATTGGGAATCGGCGCGTTGCTGGTGGTAGGCGGCATCTGGTCGGCCACGCACCCCACGCCCGCGCTCCGTCGCGCCGAGAACCTGCCCGCCCAGGTCCATCGGGCCGTCGCCCGCCACAGTTCGGCCGCCGGCACCCTTGCGGCGGCAGGCGGCCCCACGGAGCGCGTCCAAGTCGTGAACGATCCTGCCGCCTCCACCGTCCAATGGGCGCTGGCCCCCATCCCCGTCCATGGGGCGTGGTGGTTTGGGGTCCATACCGCTCAGGGCTGGCGGTGGTCGGCGGCCGTCCCGGGTCTTCCCCTGCCCGCGTCATGGCCCCTGCCCGCCCGCGAGATGCTGACGCAGGCCTCCCGACTGGCCGCGGGCGATCCGAATGCCGCCTTGGTCGTCCCGGTGCCGTGGAACAGTCTCCGGGGACAAGTGGCGTTCCCGGTCTGTTGGACGGCTCGCACCGTGGACGGCATCTTGTCGTGGAACATTGTGTTGCCCTCGACCCGCTTGCCGCATCTGGGGTACGAACTTGGTGCCAACTGGACGGCGGCCAACGTGGCGACTGGCGACCAGGCCCTTACGGGGCTGGTTGCAGTGACCAGCCACCCGCTCACCAGCGTGTGCACCACCGCTCCTTAACAGCAGCCCCAGGGCCGCATAAGAGGCCATAGGTCCCCCCGGCTGGAGCCGGCGGTGGCCGAGAGTCCCTTAAGGTGTGCTCCCACCGCCCGTGCAGTCCTGCACGGGCGCTTTCCATGTTATGAGGCAGACCGGTCGTCTAACCGTCGGCCAAGCGTTCTGCTAATGGGTCCGAAAGAAGGTGGCCATCTTGAAACTGACGGATCGTGCGCGTTTGGGGACGGCGGTGGCTCAGGCTGCGCAGCCGTACCTGGAACGGGCCTGTACCCTGGTCTACGACCGGGTTTATCTGAATCACAAAGTCGTGCGTCTCGCCCGTTTGGAGGCGGTGTACGCCCAGGGCCTGCTCATGCGGTTTCCCACCGGGGCCCATGAGTATGTCTCCGCCGTAGATTTGTGGGCGGGGCATATTCAGATCACCGGCGGCGGGTTGTCCGACGCCGTGGGCCGCGCCATCAGCCGCGTGTCGCTGTGGATGGCGGTGGCATCGTGACTAAGCAGCGGTGGGCCCCGCATGAGGACGAGGTGCTCCTCTCGACGCCCTCGAACCAGCGGGCCGCCGCCCGCTTGGGCCG
The DNA here is from genome assembly GCA_021795575.1 of Bacillota bacterium. Classification (GTDB taxonomy): domain Bacteria; phylum Bacillota; class Sulfobacillia; order Sulfobacillales; family JAIMBI01; genus JAJZWV01. The sequence continues at coordinate 2,982 of JAJYPH010000240.1, read as the reverse complement.
TTCTTCCCACAGTTGCCGCAATCGCCGGTACTTCCTGCATCGCCACGGAGCGGTTACGTATCATGATCAGCGGGACCCTGCGGATGTGCGTCGGATTGCGTTTCTGCTCGCCCTCTCCGCGTCGTGCGACGTATCGCCGTCCGTGGCTCTCACTACGTTGGCGCTTCATGGCGGCGGGCATTGGCGTGACGTCTTGGATGAGGCGGCGGCCCGCCGCGCGGCGGCGTCATGAGCACCGCGCAGGCCATGCGGGTGGCGTCGGGTCTTTGGATCTGGACCCCAGACCCGTTGGCGGTGCATGCCGGGGTGGCCGACGCCGAAGCCGCCCAACTCTGGTGTAGTGCCCACGGGGTGACGCGCCTGCAGTTTCGCGACGATCCCGCTGTGCCGGCCCAGGGGCTGGCGACCCGCCCCCCCGTGTGGGTCGGTCAGGTGGACACCGGCGGGTGGATCGCGTGGGATGATCAGACCTTTGTCTACGCGCGTCCCCTCCCCACCCTGCCCCAACTGCGCGAGGCCCTAGTGCTGGCCGGGCGCCCCTGGCGTCTGTGGACGCCGGCCGCCGTGTGGGCCCGCCCGCAAGAACCCGTGCCCGCCGATGTCGCCCGGGTGACCCCGTGGTACCTCGGGCGCGGCGCTCAGGGCGTCGCCGCCTGGCACCCTACCCCCACCGGGATCATGGTGCTGGCCGATCCGGCGTGGCGCACCGTGCGAGACGCGATGGCCGGACTCGCGGGGCACGGGGTGGCCCCCCGGGGCTGGTGTCCGGGTCCCGTGCGCCGCGCCTTTTGGCACGTTCGGGCGCCGGCCGGTCCGCGCCACGCTCTCTAATCCGGTCCAAAAAAGGAGTGATCCGCGTGCCCGATTACGTCGAGGGGCCCACCATGAGCCTCGAAGAATTGCAGGCGTTTACCCGTGACTTGGTGAAGTTAGGCGAGCAGGCCCGTGAGCGCATCGCGATGTATGACGCCCAGCAGTTGATTGCCGACGCCTCTCATTATTCGGCCACGGTCAAAGCGGAGGCGGACGCTCAGGCCCGCGACCGCCTGGCCACCACCGAAGCGCAGTGTTCCGCCATGGTGGAGGAGGCCCAAGGGGCCGTGCACCAATGGTACGCGCAGGCGTCCGGGGCGGTCGCGGCCTTTCAGGCGCAGTGTTCGGCGGATATCGCCGCGGCGCAGGACGCCCGTGCCCGGGCCGTGACGGCGTGGCAGGAGTATACGGCCGCGTTTGACGCGGAACGCACGCAGGTGGAAGACGTGTTGACGCGCCCTGATGGGCTGGACCCGATCCCGGCTCCTCCGTCGCTGGCGCGCCCCAACTCCGCGACTCCGGCGTCCCCGTCCCCGTTGGCCGATCTGGTGGTTCCGCTCCAGCCCGAAAGCGCACCCTCGGCGGCGCAGTCCGCCTCGTCGGTGTCTGACACCGTCCCACCGGTTACCGCTGCAGGGACCCGCGAACCCGATTGGGTCTTTGGGCCCCCGCCAGCACCGATCGCCGGGGAGGACGCGGTGTCCCCCGGGCTCCCGGATCCCGTGCTCCGCGAGGCACCCCTCCCGGCGTTGGCGCACGGGCGTCCGGCTGTCCCGGCGACGGACGAGATGATCGTCCCCGCCTTAGGGGTCGCAGTCCCTGAGCAGCCCCCGATCACCATGCATGTGCCCGTGCCCCGCCTCGTCGAGAATCCGCTGGGGCGACGGCATGTCGGAACCTAGGCCCGCACGGCGCTTGTAGGACCTCCAGTGCTCTTCGCGGATTCGGGACCCCTTGTATGTACCCCGGGAGGTGACTGCCACGAACGCCGAACTCGTCATCAGCCCGTACGATCCCGTTGTCTCCAAAGCCTGGAGTGCCGTCGCCTGGGCTCGCCTGTCCAGCCAGGCACCATTTACGACAGAGCGCTTCACGGTGTGGTATCTCGACCTGGACGGCCTGAAGGCCGTCAATGACACCGAGGGGCATGCGGCGGGGGACCGGCGTCTATCGGGATTTGGGTACTTCATCCGCAAGATGGTCCGCCCCGACGATGTCTTCGTGCGGGTGGGCGGCGATGAGTTTGTGTTGCTCAGTCACCCGGCCGTCGCCGACCAGGTCGCGCGCGCCTTGGCCGACCGCATCATGCTCAATGCGGAGTTGGCTCACTTGCCGTGTTCAGTGGGGTGGGCGCAGCAGGACGGAGGCCTGGCCGAGGCCCTCGGGGCGGCGGATCGGGCGATGCTGGCGGTGAAACAGCGGCGCAAGGCACTCGCGGCGGTCACCCCCAAAAAGGCCCGACGCGGGCGCGGGGCCGCCGACCGCGAGGTGGTGACTGCGCTCATCCGCCAAGCGAAGGAGGCGGCGGCGATCACCAGCGTGATTGGCGCCACCGTCGCATTGCGGCGCGTCGGCTCGGTGTTCATGGGGCACTGTCCCTTTCATGATGACCGGCATCCCAGTCTCGCGGTCTACGCCGATGTGCGCGATCCGCACTGGTACTGCTTTGCCTGTCCCCGGCCCAACAATCACGGCGACGTGATTGACTGGGTGCAGCGCCAGCAGGGCGGCACCCGCCGGGCAGCGGCGGAATATCTGCTGGCCACCACCTGGCCGGCCGCGCTCCAGACCCCCACGGTGGCGACCGACCCGTACGGCTACGCCAAGGTCGACGCCCGAGTGACGGCCGTGTACACCGACCTCTGGCCGCGACTCCGCCTCACGTCCGCCCATCAGGCGTGGCTGCAGGGCCGGGGCTTGGATGCCGCGGCCATCGCGGCCCAGGGATTTGCCAGTCTGCCCGTGGACCGCACGGGATGGGACGGGCGCTTGGCGCGGCCCGGCGAAGCCTTAAGGGACCTCACGGGCGTTCCGGGCTTTTCGCAATGGCACGGCGGCTACCTGCACGGCCCCGCGGGCATCTTGCTGCCGGTGCGGGACGCCGCCGGGGCCCTGGTCGGGGCCCAGATTCGACCGGATCGCACCGACGGCGCGAAGTATCGGTGGTGG
>JAJYPH010000239.1 GCA_021795575.1 Bacillota bacterium | reverse complement strand
GCCGGGCGTGTGGAAGGGGGGGAGATGGCGACGAGTGTCGGCGGATCCCGGCGAAGCGGGGATGGCGCGGCCGCCGGGGGATGGCGTGCCGGGCGCGGCGGCCCCTTGTGCGGCGGAGCGCCGCTCTGTTAAGATGGACGTCGATTCACGCGGCGGATCGCGAATCGGAAGAGGGTGAGAGGTTGAAGCCGGAAATTCATCCCAAGTACCAGCGGACCACGATCACGTGCTCCTGTGGGGCGGTGTACCAGGTGGGGTCGACCCGGGAAACCCTGCGCATCGAGGTTTGCGGCAAGTGCCATCCGGTTTATACCGGCGGCAGCCAGCGGCTGATCGATACGGGTGGTCGGGTGGAGCGCTTCAAGCGCAAATACGGCATGAAGTAAACAGAGCCTCGGCTCTGTTTTTCTTTCCGCGCCGGTCGTGAAATAGCAATGGAGCGGGGATGCGCGGGGAATGCGACGCGAATGCACCAGGCAGGCGAGGATTGGGACGGGGCGACCCGAGTAGCGGAGGGGCGACGCGATGGACAGCCGCATGACGGGCCGCCTGCAGCAGATGGCAGCCCGTGGACAGCACCTGGAAGCCGAACTGTCTCGTCCGGAGGTGGTGTCGGACCCGGTGGCGGCGCGGCGTCTGGGCAAGGAGCTGGCCCGCTTGGCGCCGGTGTTGGCGCGGTTTGCCCAGCACCAGGAGAGCCGGCGCACCGAAGACGAGTTGCGTCGTCTGATGCGGGAAGATCCGGAGCTCCGCGGGCTGGCGGAAGCGGAGCTGGAGACGGTGCGCAGTGACTTGGCCCGCCTGGAGTCCCAGCTGGCGGAGGACCTGCTGCCGCGCGACATCAACGACGACAAGAACGTCATTGTGGAGATCCGGGCCGGTACGGGCGGCGACGAAGCCGCCCTGTTCGCCGCCGACCTGCTGCGCATGTACCTCCGGTTTGCGGAGCGGGAGGGCTGGCGGGTGGAGATGCTCTCGGAGAGCCCGACCGATATTGGGGGCTTCAAAGAGGTTATCGTCCTCATCGAGGGCGACGGCGCATATAGTCGTCTCAAGTTTGAGAGTGGGGTGCACCGCGTGCAGCGGGTGCCGTCCACCGAGGCTCAGGGACGCATCCACACGTCGGCCGCCACGGTGGCGGTGATGCCCGAAGCCGAAGAGGTGGATATGGCCATCGACCCCGAGGACCTGAAGATTGAAACCATGCGGGCCGGGGGCGCGGGCGGCCAGCACGTCAACAAGACGGAATCGGCGGTGCGCATCACGCACCTGCCCACCGGCATCTCGGTGCACGCGCAGGACGAGCGGTCCCAGCACAAAAATCGCGACAAGGCCATGCGCATCCTGCTGGCGCGGGTGCAGGACCTGCGCACCCAGGCGCAGGCGTCCGAACAGGCGTCCGCGCGGAGGGCGCTGGTGGGCAGCGGGGACCGCTCCGAGCGGATTCGTACCTATAATTTCCCGCAGAACCGTGTCACCGACCACCGTGTAGGCCTCACACTCCACCGCCTGGAGGCCGTGCTGGACGGGGACCTGACCGAGTTGCTGGCCGCCTTGGCGGCGGCCGAGGATCAGGCGCGCCTGGCTGAACCGGTGCCATGAGGACTCTCACCGCCGCGTGGGATGCCGTGCGCGGGCAGCTGGCACGGGCCGGGGTGCCCGATCCCGAGCGCGAGACGCCCCTGTTGCTGGCTGCAGCCCTGGGTCTCCCCAAGGAAGTCCTGTACCGCGACCGGCCCGCCGTCGACGACGCGGCGTGGACCCGCCTCGAGGCGTGGACCGCCAGGCGGGCGCGGCGCGAGCCGATGGCGTACGTGCTGGGCCATCAAGAGTTTTTTGGGTTGGATTTGGTGGTCACGCCGCGGGTGCTGGTGCCGCGGCCCGCCACCGAAACGTTGGTGGCGACGGCACTGGCCGAGATTCCGCCGCGCGCCGGCCGCGTGGTGGACGTCGGGGTGGGCTCCGGCGCGGTGGCGCTGGCGCTGGCCCGCCACGGATTTGCCGCCTGGCGGGTGGAGGGGGTGGATTCGGACCTGCAGGCGCTGACGCTGGCCAAAACCAATCGGGAGCGGGTGGGCGTGCGGGCCCGATTTTATCCCTCGGATCTGCTGGCGCAGGTCGAGGGAGGGCTGTTGGCCGTGGTGGCGAACCTGCCCTACGTGGGCCAGGGCGACGCCGTGGACCCAGAGGTGCACTTCGAACCGCCGCGGGCGGTGTTTGGGGGAGCCCGCGGTCCTGAACTCATCCTGCGGCTTGTGGGGCAGCTCATGGGCAAGCTCGCTCCCGATGGCCACGCGCTGCTGGAGGTGGGCGCGGGGCAGGCGGCCGAGGTGGCCCAGGCCCTGGCCGAGGCCGGCCTGACCGTGGCGCCGCCGGTGGCCGACGCTGACGGCATCGCGCGGGTGGTGTGGGGGAGGCGCTGAAGTGAGTGACGAGACCCAGGCGAAAGGCACCATCACCGTACCAGAGGTGGTGGAGCGGTTGCAGCGTGGGGAGCCCACGGTGCTGATTGACGTGCGCTTTGGCAAAATGGGCGACGTGCCCGGCTCCGTGGCCGTTCCGGTCACGGATTTGGAGGATGACCCCCGCGACTGGGACCGCGAGGCGCTGTTGGTGGTCTTTTGCCAACATGGGCATGGCGCCAGTGAGTACGCACAGGAAGTGCTGCGCGAACAGGGATATGATCAGGTGGTGCGCCTGACCGGCGGCGTGGATGCCTGGGTGCAGTTTCACCATGGCCCACGGCCGGGGAAGGAGGCGGCGCCGACCGATCCCGGGCGCCCATAACCCATGACCGATGCCGCGCTGTGGGCTCTCTTCGTCTTTTTGCTGCTGTACGTCATGCTGGTAGGCGAATGGGTGCACCGTGCGGCCGCGGCGCTGGCGGCCGCGCTGGCGGTCGTGTTTGGCGGACTGCTGCCGCCCGCCCGGGCGGTGGCCGCGGTGGACTGGAATACCATCCTGCTGTTGTTTGGCCTCATGGTGCTGGTGAGCCTGGGCGAGGAGGTGGGGTTGTTTCCGGCCCTCGCCACCTGGGTGCGCCGGGTGACCGGGCCGTCGCCGTGGGGAACCATTCTGGGGTTCCTGATCGCGGTGGCGGTGCTGTCCAGTGTGCTGCCCAACCTGTCCGTGATCCTGATCCTGGGCCCCGCCCTGTTCACGGCGGCGGAGCACTTGGACATGGACCCGGTGCCGCTCTTGGTGTTTGCCATTATGGCGTCCAACCTGGCGGGACTGGCCACCCTGGTGGGCGACCCGCCCAACATTCTCATCGGGACGGCCGCCGGGTTGTCCTTCACCCAATTCGTCACCCACCTGGGACCGCTGGCCCTCGTGCTGGTGCTGATGGTGGTGGGCTATGCGCGCCTGGCCCTGAAGCCGCCGGGCCGGCCCGCGGCGCGTTGGCACCCGACGTCCATCCCCCATCCGCGTCGCGGCTGGGCGCTGGGAGTCGTGCTGGGGGCCACCCTGGTGGGCTTCATCCTGCAGTCGGATCTGGGGCTGCCCGTGGGGCTCATCGCCGTAGCCGGCGCGACGCTGGCCCTGCTGCTGGTGGGGGGAGATGTGGAGCACCATCTCCGCGAGGTGGACTGGGGCACCCTGGTGTTTTTCGCCGGCCTGTTCATCGTGGTGGGGGCGCTGGTGCGGGCGGGCGTCATTCGGGCGGCCGGAACCTGGCTTCTGGCGCAGCACCTGGGGGACGGGCTCCCGGTGGCCCTGTTGGTGGCGACCGCCGTCTGTTCGGCCGTATTGGACAACATACCCATTGTGGCCGCCGCCATTCCGCTGGTGTCGGGCATCGTGGCCCAGGACCCCCAATATGGCCTCACGCTCTGGCTGGCGTTGGCGACCGGTGCCGCGGTGGGTGGCAACGCCACGCTGCTGGGCGCCTCGGCCAACCTGGTGGGGGTGAGCCTCGCCCGCACCCGGGGATACGCGCTCGGCTTTAAGACGTATCTGCGCTGGTCCCTGCCGCTGTCGGGAGCGACGCTCGCGGTGGCGGTGGCGTGGCTTTGGTGGCAGGGCGGGATCGCGCGCTAACGTCGACGGCCGTGTGGTGTAATGGAGAGGGCGGCAGGCCACACGGTGCGCGCAGGAGGGAAGCAGCATGGCGGTGACACGGCTTAAAGCCAGCGAGGCGGGCATTGGGCGCGCCGGCGCCGCGCTGGCGGCAGGGGAACTGGTCGCCTTCCCCACGGAAACGGTATACGGCCTGGGGGCCGACGGCACGAACCCCCGCGCCGTCGCCAACATCTACCGCGTGAAGGGCCGTCCTCCCGACAACCCCCTGATCCTGCACGTGGTGGACGCGGCGGCGGCCCAGGAGGTGGCGCGGGTGTGGCCGGCCGACGCGCGCCGCCTGGCGGATCGGTTGTGGCCCGGGCCGCTGACCCTGGTGGTACCGGCGCGGCCCACCGTGCCCAGCGTCGTGCGGGGCGGGCTGGATACCGTGGCGGTCCGCTGCCCCAGCCAT
>JAJYPH010000238.1 GCA_021795575.1 Bacillota bacterium | reverse complement strand
CGGAAGTAGGCCGTTTCGCGGGTGACGACGGCCTGGGCCGCGTCGTGCGGCGGCGCCAGCGCGGCCAGCGCGAAGAGCGGTGCCGGGCCCGCGTGGAGGGGGGCGGCGCGTTGTTGCGCCCACCCGGTCGGCGTCGCGGGCGTGCCCTCCCCCCGACGGCGTGGTAGACGTCCAAGATCTCCACGAGCTCGCGGCCCGCCGCGCCGCAGGAGGCGGCGCCGTCGTCGCCAATCCCGTGGGCGCCATCCCCAATCAGGACGATGCGCGGGCAGCGGAGGTCCGGGATCCCGGTCTGGACCGCAGGGGCATAGACCCGCGGCCAAAGGCGGCGCGGGACTCGGACCCCACACAGTCGTCGGCCGGCCCCTGCGGCGTGAAGGTGCTGGGCCCGGGGCGCACCCGGGGTGGGCCGACCCCGACCTTGGCTGCATGCCAGGCGGCGTCGGTGTGGATCATGGCCCCATCGGCCAGGAGGGGGACCCCCGCGGGAGCGGCCGTCCCCTGGGGGGGCCGGGGCGCGGCGGCGGCTTGGTCTGCCGCCTCCACCGCCGGCCCCACAGCTTCCCCGGTGCGGCGACTGGTCTCGCCCTCCCCGGTGATGCTCAGGGGGTCCGCGACCACCGCGCTCCCGGCGTCCAAGGGGAGATCGACGGCCAACCGACTCAGCAGCGCCACCACGTGCGGGGAGAGGGTGCCGGCCCCCAGCCCCCAGACGGCGCCCGCGGGGGCGACCCCGCCATGACCGCGGGGGAAAACTCAATACGGGCGAGTGACGGCATAGGCCCCGAAGATCCCCAGCACCGTCCGGGGCGCACGGCGACATGGCGCAGCGGCTGTCCACAGGAGGGGCACGCGGGAATCGCCCGGGCCGGGCCCGTGGCCATCCGCTGCGCCCCGACGGTCACCACCTCCTGGGCGAGCGTCCGCACGGCGGTGCCCACCGCCGTTTCCAGCGCGTCCAGCGAGGCCCCCCGCGGGCCGCCGCCTCCCACTGCGAGAGGATCGCCTCCACGGCGCGCCGAAGGGTGACCGGGATCTGGTCGCTCGCCTTCTGATCGGGTATCATGCAGATCCAGCTCCTCTCGCTTGGGTGTGGCCCCATTCCGAGGAGTTGCTTTCGTCGCGGAGGCCGCGCCTCCACAAGCCGTGGCGCAAGGAGGGATTGCCCCTGACCTACGAGGTGCGCAGTCTACTCATCGCAGAGTATGCGAGCGTGGACCGGGAGGGCAGAGCCACCATTGCAGGGGCATTTCGCTCTGTGAAAGTGACAAGGTTTCCCGTCTTCTTCGCACCGAGGATATTTGCCGAGATCACTCAAGTCGCAGGTCACGAACCCGCGACCATCGAGATTCATTTCGGCGGGACAAGCTTGGATGCTCCACCTGATCCCGTGAAAATCGCTGTTCCCCCTGAGCCGGAAGCGCCCAGTGTTTACGTCGTCGCCCAAGGGCTGCTTCAGCTGGTCCGGGAAGGAGCCCTTGAGGTTACCGTGGTTGTCAACGGTGATGTGCTTGCCGTGCAACGAGTGCAGGTTGATGCGTCGCCCGCATCACGAGGGGAGTAGTCATGGCGACAGCCTATGCAGTCTCTGCGTCCCCCGAACACCTGTTGGCGTTTGGCGACACGGTGGGGCGGGTCGAGCCGTCGAGTTCCCTATCGGTGTCTCCGAGAATTTGGGGCACTCAACTGGGCATGCCAGGCTGGGTGGCCGGGTACACTGCCACGGGGGCCGTGACCGTCGTACCCATGAGTATGAAGGATGCCGTCTTGCAAACCTATCACGCCGAGAGCGACCCGCGCGTGCGAGAATATCTCGAGGCGCAAGCCCATCTCGTCGAGCGACTGGAATGTTTTCGCAGACAGGTGCGTTCCCTTTGGGGCGACGGCGTGGCGGCGGCGTTGGAGCTGACGCTGGAAGATTCCCCGAGCGCCGGGAGCCCGACGCTCGTGGTGTGGGCCTTTGCCGACCTGGCCCCGGAGGAGGACGCGGAGGGCACGTCAGCGCTTTTCCGGGGACAGTATGATCGGTTCGGGCCATGGCCCAGCGGGATCGGCTTTGCGTTGGTCATCCGGGACGCTGCCGAGGTGCGCTGACCGGTGGCCTTTGAATGGACGGGGTTTTTCGATCTCGCCCAAGAACTGGCGTCCCAGCCCAACGCTAGCAACCATGAGGCGCTCTGTCGGACGGTAGCCAGCCGCGCGTACTACGCTTGCTTTCACGCCAGTCAAGCCGTAGCGAAGCAGCGCGGTTATTGGCCAGAGGTTGAGTTCGCCGTTCCGGCCGCTGGCGAGACACGAGCCGTGGGCACGAGCGAGCAGCACGGTGGGCAACCCGGCACTCTCTCCTCGACCAACCTGGGCTACCACGAGCGTTTGATTGCATGGCTTGGTCAACAAGGCGACCCGAACGTGGTAGCGCTGGCCGACAGCCTCCGCGACCTTAAGGTCAAGCGCGAGTGGGCCGATTATCATCCGCGTCACTTTACCCTTGCGGATGCCAACAAGGTGCTGAGCCGGGCGGGGATCTTGCTTGGCCGCGACCTACCGATGTTGCGGGCGCAGCCCGAAGGCTCCTAACGCGGTTACGACGCGGTTTGATGGAGGCAAGTCACGGCGGGACCGGCGCGGTAGACGGCAGGCGCCCGTCATTCCCGTGTCGTGGTTCGGTCGACCCAGGTTGGCGGGGCGCGCGTGGCGGTCAAACCAACCTCAGATAGGCACGCCACGAATCCGCTCCATGAACGACCCCGACTCCGCATCGTCCAACGAGATTCTATCCTCTACGTTAGCGCGCATGGGGTGTTGGGGTCCATCCGCGGGCGCGAACACCTTTTGGCGCCAGAGCGCGCCGTTCCACCGCGGCCGATCGCCCGGGCCTCGGCGGCGGCCGTCAACCGACGCGTCCGTTCGTTGAGTTGCGGCCGTACCGGGGTCCGGCGTGCCGCCATGCCCGCCGCCGCCGCGCGCATCCGAGAGTGCACTGAAGGCGCCTCCTGGGCCATCAGCCGGGCGGTCGTTCGCGACCCGGCGACCCAAGTCCCTTGCTCGGCTATCAAATCATCCCGGCAAGTTTGGCCAAAATCGGTGATTAAACCACGGGCCGGGGGATGTGTGTGTGGGCCGCCTCAGGGTCGTCCGACACATACCCGGACACGCGGCACGTATCTTTCGTTCAAGCAGGCAGGTCTGCAGGAATCGGCTGAATTGGTGTCGAAGTGCAATTGACCCGTGCGCGGTCTCGCTCTCGAGACTCCCGGGCAGGTCGACCGCCCAGACCTTCGTTGGGGATGGCTGGCGGCGCGGACCGTGGACTACGTTTTCGTGCTTAGGGATTTTTAGTTGGAGGAGGGACTTATCGGTGGTAAACAAGGGCCTCAGGCGAGAGATGAGCCGCACCGACCTGACGATGGCGTCGCTGGGCGCCATCATCGGGTCGGGCTGGCTGTTTGGTGCGCTGATCGCGTCAAGCATTGCCGGCCCCTCGGCCATTATCTCGTGGATCATCGGCGGCATTGTGGTCATGCTCATTGGCCTCGTGTACGCGGAGTTGGGCGGCATGCTGCCCGAGTCGGGCGCCATTGCCCGTTACCCGCAGTACACACACGGCAGTCTGGTGAGTTTCATCATGGGGTGGGGCGCGTGGATCGCCTACGCTTCGGTTCCCGCCATTGAAGCGGAGGCCACCGTCGAATACACGGGGCACTGGATCCCTTCACTCTGGAACTCGACCGCCGGCCTCATGACAGGCACCGGCACGTTGGTGGCGGCCCTGTTGATGGTCGGATTTTTCGTCATCAACTACTATGGCGTCCGGCTGTTCGCCCGCATCAACACGTCCGTCACCTACGTGAAGTTCATCATGCCGGTGGCGACCATCATCGTGTTCCTGCTGTTCACCAAGCTGCACTGGGGCAACTACTCGGCCCATGGGTTTGCCCCGGGCGGGACGGCCGGCATTCTGCAGGCCGTGGCCACGTCTGGGATCGTGTTCTCCTACCTGGGCTTTCGGCAGGCGGTCGACCTGGCCGGTGAGGCCAAGCACCCGCAGCGCGACGTGCCGCGGGCCATCATCACGGCCATCAGCATTGGCATTGTGCTGTATGTGCTGCTGCAGGTCGTGTTCACCGCCGGCCTGTCGCCCGCGTTGGTGACCAAGGCCGGCGGCTGGACGTCGTCGCTGTCCACGGCGCTGTCGGCGCCGTTTGCCCAGGTGGCCATCTCGCTGAACCTGGCGTGGTTCTCGGTGCTGTTGTACGCGGACGCGATTTTGTCGCCCGCCGGCACCGGCAACATTTACACGGCCAGCACCACGCGCGTGGTGTACGCGCTGGCCCACAACCGCTACTTCCCCAAGGCGCTCACGAAAGTGGATGAGAAGACCGGCATTCCGCGCTTGGCGCTGATCGTGGCCCTGATTCTGGGCCTGATCTTCCTCGCACCGTTCCCGTCCTGGGCCGCCCTGGTGGGCGTGGTGTCGTCGGCCACGGTGTTCACCTATATCATCGGGCCGGTGTCGAGA
>JAJYPH010000237.1 GCA_021795575.1 Bacillota bacterium | reverse complement strand
CCATCCGAGCCCCTTCCCCCTAAGGTCAACGGCGAGAGTCGCGGAAGCTGACGGCTCAGGGCCTGGGAAGCGCCCCATAGACCGGGTGCGTGTCGACGAGCCACTGCGCCCACTCGTCACGGCCCAGCGCCGTGAGTACGTGAGTGTGCCAATCCGTGAGCGGTTGCCCCCACGGGGCCGAGGGATCGGCCATCAGTTCTGCTGCCGCCCGGTGCAACAGCAGCAGGCCGGGCGGATCCTCGGTCCCCAGGCGGTCCAACGCATGGCGCACCTCGGCTGGGGACCCGGCGGTGCCGGCCAGGGCCCAGCGCCGCACGACCAGCGCTACCGCTTCGGCAAACAGGTCGGCCTTGTCTTGGAAATACCAATACAAGGCGCCTTTGGTGACGCCGGCGGCGCGAGCCAGTGCTTCCGTGCTGCCCCCCGCGTAGCCGGCCTCCCCGAAAACCCTGATGGCCGCCTCCAATATGCGCTGGTCTGGCGGGATCGGGTGGTCAGGCACGTGACGGGGGGACCAGATAACTGCCGTCCCAGGGCTCCACGCGCCCCACGCGCTCCATGGCGTCCCAAATCTCGCGCACCGCCGGGTGCTCGTGGGCCCCCTGCACAGCTTCCCAGGACAACCACTCGTAAAACTCGATGAACACCCCGGGTTGTCTCCCGACCCCAATCACCACCGCCGGCTGCTCCGACGTGAGGCCCTCCCTGTGGAGCGCGGGCCAATGGCCAGCCACCAGCCGGCCCAGCTCCTCTTCGAACCCCGGTTTGGCCGTGTATCGTACGACGACAGGGTGCATGCATCCACCTCCCGCGAACACCATACCGATCGTTCAGTATGGTGTCCAGCCGACTGCGCCACCCAGCCGCTTGACCAGCGGTAGATGGATTCCGCGGGGCTCGCGTGGCGCACGACCACGAACCGCCCGCCACCTGTTGGGGCGCGACGGGGATGGCGGTGGGCGCGACGAGCGCGACGACACCCCGGAGGATGAAGGGTTTCCGTGGCGGCGGCTGGCGCCAGCGCCTGAATCCCGCGCGGCTTTTAGTGCACCGATGAGTGTCGGCGCGGCGGGACACCAATTCGGGGGCGGCAGCGACCAGAATTTTTGTGGCCGCGCCGCGGCTGCACGCACGGCTCGCAGACTTCCTGGGGAGCATCGGGCCGCCCGCCCGATGGGGTCCCTCGTCGCTACCGACCAGGGCAGGAGTCTAGAGGGCTACGGCAGCCCTGCCGCCGATGGCGAGGTCACCTACTTCGTGCAGCTGGGCTGGGCGCCCACCCGCGATGCGGGCGCTGCTCACCCGCCTGCCATCGGTACGAACGCCCTGGTGACGCCTGGCCCCAACGGGGCGGACCCATGAGGATCCGCCCCGTCCTTGGCCTCACAATCCCAGCAGGTGCTCCAGCGCAGGCAGGCCCTGCTGCACGGCACCATAACTGGCGAGGGGAGCCGCGGTCGTCTGGCCCGCCGCCATCACCTGTCCGTCCGTGTTGATGAGCCAGTACGCGGGGTTGAGCCCGGAGACTTTGATCAGGATGAGCCGGCCGCCGGTGAGATGGCTCACCCCCGGTGCATAGTGGATCGGGACCGCGGGCGCGGAGAAGCCCGGGAAGCTGCCGGAGGGCAGCGCCACGAACGACAGGGCGGGCGGGGCTCCCCGGCCCATCAGCATCAGCACCGAGGCCCATGAGGACCCTTGCCCCGCCAGCTTGCGGGCCGTGACCGGAAACCAGGCCGTCTGCTCCACCGACGGAGTCAGGATGGCGTTGGCGCTGGGCAGCACCACCTCTTCCAGGGGAGCGGCCGTTCCGCTCATGTTCCACACCAGCACGGCGGTGTCCCCATCGGCCAGCCGGCCCGCCATCAGGCCCATCGTGGTGTTGGGGGCGAGTCCCGCCGGCCGGTATGCGGCGGCAATCTTGGCGGCGGGCAGCTCGGCGGCCATCGGCACTGCCGCAGTTACCGCCGCGGGCGGGGAGCCGCTGGCCGGGCTGACCGGCGCCAGCGGGTGGTTCAACAGCGCGTAGGCGCCGCCCACCAACAGCGCCACGGCGGCCGCCGCCACCCCGGCGGTGAAGCCCCACGCCCCGCGCTTTCGGCCTCGGTAGTGGCGGTCGAGACCGTCAGCCAACGCCATAAGCTGGCGCTGTTCCTCCGGATCCGACACCTCTTCGTCCACGGCCGCCCGCACATCGGCCAACCGATCGTCCTCTGTCATCGCGCATCGCCTCACTTCCGGCCCCGGGTCCCCTCATGACGAGGCCTGTGTCATGAGGTTTGTCGCTGGCGGCGGGCGGTTGTGACACCCCCCGGCACATCGAGGGAATTATTCAGTGATCGTGTCGGCCTCCGCAGTCACGCGGCGCCCAAGACGGCCGACCAACCCCACAGCGCCAGGAGCGTCACCAGCAGGACCGGCACCGTGAGCGTGACGCCCACGCGAAAGTAATAGCCCCATGTGATGCGAATGCCGCGCCGATTCAGGACGTGCAGCCACAACAGGGTCGCGAGCGACCCAATCGGCGTGAACTTCGGACCCAAATCACACCCGACCACATTGGCGTACGCCATCGCGGTTTGCATCACCGAGTGGGCGGCCGCGTCGTGAATGGCCAGCGCGTTGATGAGCACCGAGGGCATGTTGTTCATGATGGACGACAGCACGGCCCCCACGACCCCGGTGCCGACGATGCCGACGAGGGCGCCCTCGGCCGTCAGCGTGGTCAGCAGGTGGGCCAGGAGATGCGTGAGCCCCACGTTGCGGAGCCCAAACACCACCACGTACATCCCGATGGAGAACACGACGATGCGCCAGGGCGCCTCGCGCACCAGGGTCGGAATGTTCACCGCCGGACTGTTGTGGGCCACCAGCAGGAGGCAGATGGCGGCGGCCCCGGCAAAGGCGGCCACGGGCCATCCCAGCAGCTGGCTGGCGAAGTAGCCCACCAGCAAGAGGCCCAGCACCACCCAGGCCACCCGGAAAACCCGCGGATCCTTCAGCGCGCTTTCCGGGGCCGCCAGGGCGTCCGTGCTGACCGTGACGGGCAGCGTGCGCCGGTAGAACAGATACAGCACCCCGAGGCTCGCCACCAGCGACACCGCGTCCACGGGTGCCATCCGGAGCGCGTAGGACGCAAACCCCAGATGAAAATAGCCCGCGGACACAATGTTCACCAGGTTGGAGACGACCAGCGGCAACGAGGTGGTGTCGGCGATGAAGCCACTGGTCATGATGAGGGCGAGTGTGGCCTTGGGGTCGAGCTTCAGCGCCTTGGCCTGCTCGTACACGATCGGCGTCAGGATCAGGGCGGCGCCGTCATTGGCGAAAAACATGGCCACCAGCGCGCCCAGCACCCCGAGCAGCAGAAACAGACGGAGACCGCGGCCCTTGGCCAGCCGAATCATGTGGAGCGCCGACCATTCGAAAAAGCCGACGGCGTCAAGAATCAACGAGATGAGAATCACGGCCACAAACGTGAGGGTGGCGTCCCAGACGATGCCCACCACCGTTCCCACGTTGGCCCACGACACGATGCCCAAGAGCAGGGCCAGCGCCGCGCCCCCGGCGGCGGTCCACCCAATGGACAAGCCGCGGGGCTGCGCGATGATCAGTACCAGCACGACAATGAAAAGGCCCAGCGCCAGCGCCACCGCCATCCTGCATCGACTCCTCTGGTCCCGTGACTGTTCGACTAAGTTTGAGTCTGGCCCACCGGCATGGGGCCCGCACTGTCTGGCACGGCGCAGACCGTGCCCACATGGTGGTCGCGGAGCCATCCCGCGTCACCCGGGTCCACGGGCACATCGGTGAGCCAGCGGCGGATGTGCTCCGGCACATCCGGCCGGAGGCGGTAGAAAACCCAGGCCTTCTGCCGATATTCGACCACCAGTCCCGCCTGCTTCAAACGGCGGAGGTGTTGTGAGACGGCCGGCTGGCTCACGGGCAGCAGCGCGGCCAGCTCGCACACGCACGCATCCCGAACGTGGAGCAGCATCAGGATGCGCAGCCGCGTCGCGTCGCCCAGCAGGCGAAACTGCTCCGCCCAGTCCTCGTACATGGGCACCCCACCTTCGTTCTCATATTAGCATATTAGCATATCCTTATGCCTTGGTGCGGTGCACTCATTCGGGGCGGCCGCGCCTTTCGGGCGTCCGAGGGGGCGTTACCGCGTGGGATCGGAGCCAGCGGGCGCGGCCGCCGCCCCCTGGCGGGCCTGTTGCTGAATACCCGCCAGGTAGCGCGTCCAAAGCACGGTGGTGCCATACAGGTGCGGCCCAGTCAGAACGCGCTCAACCGCCGTGGCGTAGGGGCCAAACGGATCCTCGCGAACGTGGCGGGCCAAGTCGCGCCAGTCAGCGACGGTGCCTCGGTCCAGCACGTCAGCCACCGCGGCGGCCGAATCCTCGAATCCGGGATTGAGGTGGCGATGGCGCAACTCGACTCCTCCCTTGGGGGTGACCCTATTGCGAACCCATTCTGGCTTTGGCCGCTCAAGCCATGGCCTCGGTCATCAGCTGGTCCGCCAGCTGCCGACAGAACTCGACCGTGTAGCTCCAGTCTGTCCAGGGCG
>JAJYPH010000236.1 GCA_021795575.1 Bacillota bacterium | reverse complement strand
TCCTCGCGGGCCGTGGAGCCCGGGGCGCGAAAGCCGAGCTCGTCGAGTTGGCCGAACGGGTTGGGGCGTTGCTGGCCACCTCCGCCGTCGCGCGGGGGCTGTTTCGGGATTTGGCCTTCAATCTCGACGTGAGCGGTGGCTTCGCCACCCCGGTCGCGACTGACCTGATTCAACACGCGGACCTGCTGGTCGGCTGGGGGTGTGCGCTGAACATGTGGACCCTGCGGCGCGGCACCCTCGTGGGCGACGGCACCCGTGTCGTGCAAGTCGACCTCGACCCGGATGCGCTGGGCGCCTACCACCGAGTCGACCTCGGCATTGTGGGCGACACGGCGGCGACGGCCCGGGCGGTCTTAAGGGAGCTGGACCGCCGCGCTGCCGCACCGGTGCCAGGCTATCGGTCGGACCGCGTGGCCGTACGCCTCGCGCGCGAGGGCTGCTGGCGGGACGTGCCCTATGACGAGTGGGTCGAAGACGGCCGCATCGACCCGCGCACCCTGTCCATCGCGCTCGATCGCCTGCTGCCCGCCGCTCGGACGGTCGCGGTGGATTCAGGGAACTTCATGGGGTACCCGTCCATGTTTCTCGACGTGCCTGATGCCGAGGGTTTCGTCTTCACCCAGGCATTCCAGTCCGTCGGCCTAGGGATGGTGTGATAAACCCCCACGGTAACGTCAAAGTGGTAGCCGATTCGGGGTGGAAGCGCCGATGTGAAGTGCTCCACGAAGCGCGGAGGAGCCGCCCACGGTGTACCAGGCCGCGCGGGACCGGCGGCGTGGACGCCTCCCGGCCATCGGGCGGCAGGGCTCGGCCCCGGGCGGACGCCCGGGTCGGTGAGCGGTATGTCCGAGCCCGGCGACGCTAGGCGCCGAGGAGCGCGTCCGCCACGTGGTCCGGGTGGCGATTGAGGTAGTTCACCGCGCGTTGGATATTGGGGATCTGCAACCGGTGGAGGAGGCTCAGCGCGGTGTTCCGCAAGCTCGCCATGACTCGCGGGCCATGCCCCGTCCGGATTTGCGACCGGTCCTCGTCGTACACCCAGTCCCGTTCCCAGTGCAACCGGATTTCGATGCCCCAGTGCCCGCGGACCCACGCCCCGAGTTGGGCCGCGCTGGCCTGGGCGGGCGGGAGGTCGGTGAGGCCGAACGCCACCTCGGTGTGGGCGCGAGATCCGTCCAACGTGGTGACCTGGCGGTCAATCCGAAACACTTGGCCCAGGTGCGGCCAGGCGAGATAGTCATTCAGGGCGGTCGTCGTGCGCACCGTCCGCCGTTCGATCCGCCCGTGGCCCCGATCGACCGTGTGGGCCGGAGGGGGAAAAATCCTCGAGGGCGAGGGCGGCGCAGGCCTCCTGCAGCGTGGGTTGGTTCCCTTTGACCTCCATCACGTAATGCGCGTGTTTCTCCTCGACGAGGAACCGCGCCGTGGCGGTTTGCGTATGGAGCGCGTCGGTGGTGACGATGTGCCCGGTAATGTCCAACGGCGCCAATAAGTCGCGCAACCGGGGGATCTCATTGGTTTTCACGTCGACGTCCACTTGCCCGAGGACCTGGCCCGTGCGATGGACCATCCCCGCCAAGAGGTGGACGGGGCGCGTCCGCGCCCCGTGGGCCGAGCCCCGCAGGCTTTTCCCGTCGATGGCGAGGACGTCCCCCACCCGGCGCGTTTCCGAGTCCAACCACGCGTTGAGGATGGCATCGACGGCGTCGGGATCGACCTGCTGCAAGACGCGGCGCAGGGTGGGTTCGCTCGGCACCTGGTACGTGTCGCCCCAGCGGGGACACCCGAACCGGCGGCGCGCTTCGGGGTCCAGATCGCGAATCCAATCACTGATCGCCACATAATGGCGCTGGCCCGCCAACACCGCCGCCAAGGCGAGCAGGAGGACGTGGTCCAGCCGGTGGCGGATCCCGCGCCGGTGGCGCGGGTCCGGGAGCGCCGCCAAGCGCGGGCGCAGCCCATCGGGCCCAATCCAATTCAACGTGTTGAAGTCGAGCATCGTCGGCGTCCCTCCTATCAGGGTGGGGGGCAGGAACGGGGCGCGCAGGGGGGCCGCCCCGTCGGGGCTTAAGGGGCGGACCCACACTTGTTTGGGCTGGCCGTGCGCGACATAGTGGCGATGGCGGCGCGCGAAGCCACGCGTCGGCCCCAGGGCCGTCCACCCCGCCGCCCGATAGCTCGTCCCGGCAAACCGGGTGGGGTCGACGAAGGTTTCCGCCACCAGGACCGGGTGCCCGTAGCCCGCCGTCCAGTCCGCGCTGAGGCGCTGGGTGTTTTGGGCGAGCGTCTTGGAGGCCAAATTCGGGATGTGGACGTCGGGAAGAATCAAGAACCGGGCATTATTCACCACGAACTTCAGCCGCGCCCATTGCTGGGGACGGCTCCACCCGATCCACTGGTCGCGCACCCGCACCATCCACGCCGCCGCCGCCCACCCCACCAAGGCGACCCAGTCGGTATCGACGCAGGCCACGTACCACAGGGACTCCCCGACGAAGCCCCGAAAGCCCAAGTAGTGGTGGGTCGCCATCAAGGTGCGCCACGCCGGGCGTTCGGCGGGGCGCACCGGGCGCACCTCCAGGGTCGTGGCCCACTGGGGGACGACCCGGCCGCGAATCGTCGGCGTGTCCGTATGCATGGAGTGACCTTACCAGGTCGCCGACTCAATGTCCAGAGCGATCCGGCCTTCAATCCGCCTCAGGCGTTTCCGCGACTATGACGAGGCCTTGAGCTGAACAGTGGCAGGTGGGCCGAGCTCCGCCCGGCAGACCGCCAGCTGGTGGTCGCCGCAAGGTAGCTGCCGCCTCTAAGGGCGCGCCGCAGAAGTCAGGAGCGGTCACGGGAAGGAGGAGCGCCGGTGCGGGTGCTGGTGGCTCCGGATGCACTTAAGGGCGCTCTCAGCCAGCAGAGGTTTGCCGGTGCGGTGGCCGCGGGCTTGCGGCGCGCGCTGGCCGATGTGGAGGTGATTGGCTGCCCGCTCGCGGATGGAGGCGAGGGCACCGCGGCGGTCGTGCAGGCCGCGCTCGGAGGACAGTGGATCCGCGTGCCGGCGCGCGATGCCTACGGGCGGGCCCGGGTTGCAGACGTGCTGGTGCTGCCCGACGGGACGTGGGTGATGGAGGCCGCCGAGGGGCCCGGCTTCGTGGCCGAAGCCAATCGCCCGCGATCGGCGGCGTCCACCACCAGCGCCGGCTTGGGCGACATGCTGGCGGCCGCCATCACGGGCGGAGCCCAGCGAGTGTGGATTGGCCTCGGGGGCACCGGCAGCACGGATGGGGGGTGGGGGCTGCTGCAGGCGCTGGGCGCGGCCGATGGCGGCGTGGCCGCGGGGCCGAGCCTTCGCCTGCCAGCCTGTCCGGTGCCCCTGACCGCCTGGTGTGACGTAATGGTGCCCGCCACGGGGCCGCACGGCGCGGTGTATCGGTATGGGCCCCAAAAGGGCGTGGCGCCGGACGAATTGCCCGCGCTCGCCGCCGCGGTGGACGATCTCGGCGCCGCACTGGAAGTGGCAGCGGGCCGGGCGCTGCGCCAACAGCCCGGCGCGGGAGCCGCCGGGGGTGCCGGCATGGCCCTCGCGGCTCTTGGCGCCCAGCTGGTGCCCGGCACCGAGGCCGTGGCGGGTGTGGTCCACCTGGACGACTGGCTCGACGTCGCGGACGTGGTCGTGACGGGCGAGGGCCGGCTGGATGAGTCGTCTCTCGACGGCAAGGTGGTCGGGACGGTGCTGGCGCATGCGCGGGCCCGCGGGGTCCCGGCCGTGGCCTTGGTGGGAGAGTGTGGATCGGCCGCCGCCATGCAGGCGGCGTACGCCGCCGGGCTCGCGGCAGCGTATCCGCTCGCCTTGGCTCCCCGAACCCGGGCGGACGCCATGGCTCAGAGCGCCTATTGGGCGGAGGAGGCGGCATCTCATATGGGCCCCTGGCTTGCCCGGTGGACCCGCTAGCCGGCGTGACAATCAAGGGCGGTCCGCTCACCACCCCGGCTCGTGGGGGTTCTTCCGCACAGCGGAGCCGCATCTGCACGGGGTACCCCGACAGCGCGGCGCGGGATGGCCCGGCCGAGCATTCCATGCCAAGCTGGCGGCAGCGCCCCGACCTCCATGTGCCAATCCGGCCGTCTCCCGGCAGCCACGTCGCGGCGCTGGCCACTCGGTGCGGTGCCGCTGAGCGCCTTCTTGGCCTGTGCCAAGCGGTCCGAGATAGGCGCTGTCGTCGCGCATCTTGCCACGCGCGGCATCGGTCCGCAACAGGCGGGCCCGCCTAATATGCAGCCGTTGCGGATGAGTGCTTCGCGCCCGGTGCCGACAGCGCTGGGCGTCCCCCGGCGCCGATGCCAATTCGCGGGTCGTCCGGGTGACGCCCGCACCCATGTTCTCAGCGGGGGGTGCGCGGTCATGGGTACCGATGCCTCCACCGGCGCTTGACCCGTGTGCACACCTGGGTGTGGCGGACAGACCTGTCTCGGCCTCGCCCGCCAAGCCGGCAGGGCGCCTGCCCCGAAACACTCCGGTGCTTGTGGACCCTTTCCTCTGCGGCCGCTTGACGCGCCGCACCCCTCCGCGGTCATCGAATCTGGGGCACCCGGCCGGAATTC
>JAJYPH010000049.1 GCA_021795575.1 Bacillota bacterium | reverse complement strand
TCCGATCTACCAGCCCCAACACCGGGACGATGTAGATAAACATGTACAGCAACACCTCAAAGCGGGCCCGACGAAGTTCCCAAAAGTCACCCAGCGCCGCACTGCGCATCCAGAAAAACAGCACCGTGTTTTGGCCGCTGGCCCAGCGGCGCCGCTGGCGCACATAGCCGCGGAGCGTGGCCGGGGCCAAGTCCTCGGAGACCGCTGCGGGCTCATAGCGCACGCTCAGGCGCTCGCGCATGATCCTCAGGCTCATGTCGGTGTCCTCGCCCGGCCGATCCTCACAAAAGCCCCCCACCCGCGCCCACACCGTCCGCGTCATCGCCATGGTGGACCCCGTGATGGGACACGTGCCCAGCGCGGACCGGGCGGCCAGCTCCACCGCATAGCTGACCGTGTTGTCAATCTCCACGAGGCGGGTGAGCAGGTTCACGTGGGGGTTTCTCACCACGCAGCGACCCTGGACCACCTGCGCGGCACCCGAGATCAAGGGCGCCGCCAACCGTGCCACGGCGTCCGGGCGGAGCACATGGTCCGCGTCGATGAACACCAAGACGTCGCCCCGCGCCTGCCGCACGCCTTCGTTCAGGGCCGACGCCTTGCCCTGGGGTGCCTGGCGGTGGATGACGCGCAAGCGCCCGCGCGCTTCCTGGGCCAGGCGGTCCAGCACCGCGCCGGTCTCGTCGGTGGACCCGTCGTTGACGACCAACACTTCGTAACGGCCGATGAAGGGCGGCAGCACCTGCGCTAAGGCCGCCCGCACCGTGGCGACCACCACCTGCGCCTCGTTGCGGCCGGGGATGATCACCGTCACGCTGCGCGGACCCATGAGCGCCGCGCCAGAGTCCGCGCCCGCACGCGCACCCAGCGCGCCGTCGGGGCGGAGCGCCAAGATGATGAAGGCGTACACGCGCACGGCGTACGGAATGCAAACCAATAAGTAAAGCATTGACACCCCGACCAGTGCACCCTGCACTTTACCCACACCTTTCACTCGACGGATCCCGGAGCCGGCCACCGGTCGTCGAGCTCCTCCATATGAAGGCGCGGCTGCCGTCCCCGTGATTAACGCCACGCGGACACGACACGTCGCACACCCGCCCTCCCGCGCCGTTCTCGTCCGCGATAGTATACTCGGCCGGCCGAAGGCGGCCATGAGAATCCGCTGGGAGCCGGCGCCCCCTTGCAGGACGCGGGCCGCGTGCGTCGAAGGCTAGCCCCAGGAGGTGAGCCGCTTGGCCGATGAGGATCCGGTGCATGCGGAAGTCATAGGCCCGGAAGGAGCCGAGCCGGTGCTGTTTCTCCCGGGAGCGGGATGGCCGGGCGCCGAGGGCCTGGTGCTGGC
Organism: Bacillota bacterium; assembly: GCA_021795575.1. GTDB lineage: Bacteria > Bacillota > Sulfobacillia > Sulfobacillales > JAIMBI01 > JAJZWV01. Next base: position 18,650 of record JAJYPH010000049.1, on the reverse strand, counting down.
GGCCGCGGCCCGCGACAGACAGTGGCACCTCCTGGATCTTCCCGGATACGGTCGCAGCGGGGGGATCGCGCCGCCGCTGACGGAACCGGCACTGGCTGCCTGGCTGTCCGCCTATGCGGACCGGCAGCACCTGGAACGCGTCCACGTGGTGGGGCATTCCCTGGGTGGATACGTGGGACTGGTCTGGGCTCGGTACTGCCCGGACCGCGTGGCGTCGCTGGCGCTGCTGGACACAGGACATCTCCGCCTGCCCCGGCTCACCAGCCAGCCGGGGGCCGTGGGGTATCTGGCGCCCCTGTTGTCGGGGATCGAACGGCTGGTGGGCATGCGCCGCCTGGCCGGCCGGTTGACTTCGCTCACCGACCCCGAGCCCACCGGGCCCCTCGAGGAACGGGTCAGCGCCGTGCGGGCGCGCGGCTGGTACGCATGGGCCGACGACCAGTACCTGCGGGCGGCGCTGGCCTATGAGCCCTCCATGACGGTCGATGCCCTTTCCCTCGCCCTGCAGCTCTACCGCGCCCATCCGCCACGGCTGCTGGCGCACGTGTCCATGCCGACGCTCTTGGTATACAGCACCCGCCCGGCCGCTCGCGAACACCAGCAGCGCCGCATCGCCCGGGCCGTGGCCCGTATTTGCCAGGTCAACCCACTGGTGACCGCGATCCCCGTGGACGGTGGCCACTACGTGCACTGGGTCGACCCCACCGTGCCCGACCGGGTGGCCGCCCATATCCGACAGGCGTCCGGCCGCCCGCATTAGGTGCGCGGCGCCGGCAGCGTGACGATAAACGTGCTCCCATGGCCCAGGACGGACTCCACGGTCAGGCGCCCGCCGTGGGCCCGCACCAGGCGGTCCGCCACGGCCAGCCCCAGTCCGGTCCCGCCGGTCTGCCGGGTGCGGCTGGCGTCCGCGCGATAGAAGCGGCGAAACACGTGCGGCAGGTCCTCGGGTGAAATCCCGGGGCCCGTGTCGGCGACGGTCACGGTAACGGTGCCATCGGACTCTACCGCGCCCCTCACGTCCACGCGGCCCCCCGGCGGGGTGAATCGCAGGGCGTTGGCCACGAGGTTGACCAGCACCTGGCGCAGTCGGCCGCCGTCGGCCCGGATCTGCGCCCGGGTCGGGGGCGCGCTGCAACCCAACTCCACCTCGTGGATCCGGGCCAACGGCTGAAACAAATCGTCCACCCCATCCAATAGGGCGGCCAGGTCTACGGCCCCCCAGGCCAGATGCAGCTGCCCCACGTCCGCCAGCGACACGTCACGCACATCATCAACCAGGCGGCCCAGCGCGTGGGCGGCATCGCCCAGCTGGGCCACGGCCCCAAGATCGAGAGGCACCACGCCGTCCTGCAGCGCCTCAATGCGACCCAGGATCAGCGTCAGCGGGTGCCGCAGCTCGTGGGCCACGTCGGCAAAGAAGTCTCGGCGCACGCGCTCCGCCGCCGCGAGCCGCTCCGCCAGCCGGTTCACGGCCCGGGCCAGGTCGGCCACCTCGTCGACGCCTTCCACGGGCACCACGGCGCCTGCACCGGACAGTTCCAGTCCTTCCACGGCATCGCGCAGGCGGGTCAGGCGGTCGGTCATCACGCGGCTCAGCCAGCTGGCCACCGCGCCCGCCACGGGCACCGCGGCCCCCAGCAGCACCCAGGGTGGCAGATGCCACACCTCGCCCGCGAGCGCTGCGGCGGCCACCACGCCCACGGTCAGCATCATCATGGCGCGGGCGAGGCGGGCCTGGATGCGGCGCTCATACGGGCGGACGGGCCGGGCGCTCATGCGGGCGGCACGAGCTTGTAGCCCACCCCGTGCAGGGTTTGGATGACCTCCGGATGGGCAAGCTTCCGGCGCACGTGGCTGATGTGACTGTCCACCGTGCGCTCGTATTCCTCGAAGTAGTCGCCCGTGGCCGCCTGCAGCAGCTGAAGACGCGTGAAGGCCCGGTCGGGGTGCCGCATGAGGGCGGCCAGCAGCCTGAACTCCGTCAGGGTCAGGTCCAGCGTCACGCCATCTTCGCGCACGACGTGCGCCGCCTCGTCCAGTTCCAGCGGCCCGCACCGCAGGGCGTCGGCCGCCGGCAGGTGCGGCAGGTCCGTACGGCGCGCGACGGCGCGCATGCGCGCCACCAGCTGCCGCAGGCTCACGGGCTTGACCAGGTAGTCGTCCGCGCCCATCTCCAGCGCTACCACGATGTCCGGCTCTTCGTTGCGGGCCGTCACCATGATGATGGGGACGCGGTCACCGGCGGCCCGAACGGTGCGGACCAGGTCGAGCCCGCTGCCGCCCGGCAGCATCCAGTCCACCACCAGCAGGTGGGGCTGCCACGTCTGCCAGCGTTCCTGGCCCTGCTGCCCACTGGCGGCCTCGCGGACGTCGTATCCCTCGCGCATCAGGTAGCCGGCCATGACCGACCGAAAGGCCTCATCGTCCTCGACCAACAGCACCCGCTCGCTCGTCGCCACCCCTCCTCGCTTTGGTTATAGCATCCCAGCGGCGGTGAATCGTGGTCTCCACACAAGCGCCACATCGCTGTCACAAGATCCCCACGGTCTCCACAGAGCGCCTCCACCGGCCGCGTCCGCGCTCCTCGTACGCTGACATCGCCGGTCGCCGCCGACACGCGGGAAAGCTCCAGGACGGCGGGCGGGGGACTTATGGCGGCCGGGGGCCACGAGGCGCAGTAGCCAAGGACCCCCGGACATGGCCCCAGCGAACTTGACATGAGATGGACAAAGGAGTGGACGGATGATGCCAGGATACGGTGGATGGGCAGGCGGTTGGGCCGGGGGCTGGTGGATTTTCTGGCCGATCGGGTGGTTGTTGATCCTGGCCGTGGTGTTTGGCCTCTGGCGCTGGTTCGGCGTTCGCCGCGGATACTATGGCCCGAATCGCTGCGGCGCGGCACCTTACGGCCCCACGGACCCGTTGGCCATCCTCGAGGCTCGGCTCGCGCGCGGCGAGATTGACACCGCCGAATTTGAGCGGCTCGCCCAGCACCTCAAGCGGTAGGCGCGCCGAGCACTGACCAGAGAGCGGGGCGCCCCGCTCTCTTTGGTGTCCGCGCCCTCGTGCGGCCGGCCACCGGGCCTGCTCCGCCTATCCTCGCGCGTCGTGCACGACCATCGCAATCACGGGTCAAGACGTCCGCGATCGCCTCCCCCCGACTGCCGCCACCAACCCCAGGACAGGTCGGTGATCGGGTCGCGGCGCAACGCCCTGCAACATGGCGGGTCGTCTATGCGTTTAGGTTACATAAGCCAAGACGATGACCACGTGCGCCCGTGGGGAGGTCGGGTCCGCAGAACAGACGAGGAGGATGCGCAGATTGGAGCAGGGAACTCGGAGGCCGACGGCCGTGATCCTGGCGATGATGGCGTCTTTCCTGCTGGGCGGATGCGGGTCCACGACTACCGGCGCCGCATCCTCGGGGACGCCGCCGCGGTCCACGACCCGGGCCCATCCCACGGCCCTGCCGCTGAGCTTCTCCCTGATCGCGGCGGGATCGAGTGCGGGCGGGTGGGCCTTGCCGTCAGCGGGAGTCTTAAAGACGGCGGACGGCGGGGCGTCGCGGGTGGGCCACGGGCCGCCTGGCTTGCCCGGAGTGGGATTGGGCCCGCCGTTGAGCGGGTCGGGGCAGGTGGCCGGCCAGGGGGAGGCCACCGTGGCAGAATCGTTCCCCACGCCCAACGTGGCAGTGGTGGCGGTGGAAAGGGCCAACGGGACCGGCGTGACGGTTTACGAGACGACCGACCGCGGCGTGCACTGGGTGCACTCGACTCTGCCGCTGTCCTCGGCCTTGGCTGCCACGATGGCCGGGGGGTCTCTGCAACTCCAGTTTGTGAGTGCCCATCGAGGGTGGGCGCTCCTCACATCCCAGGGTTTTGCCGGGAGTCAGATGAATGCCCTGCTGGGCACCGTGGACGGTGGGCGCCACTGGCAGCGGCTGCAAACATCCCAAGCGCCATCCGGCCATGCCCCGCTGTTCGAGGACGTCAATGCGGTGGTGTTCCGTCGTGGTGGATCAGGCATTGCGACGGTCAACTCGCCCGCCTTCGATTCGGCTCGGGTCCTCACCACCAACAACGGCGGCGTCACCTGGATGGCGGGGCAGCTCCCGCTCCCGACGACGGCGCACGGCACCAACGTCGTCGAGGGCGCGCCCAGCTTGTCCCCCACGGGGGTGGTGTGGCTGCCCGTGACCATTCCAACGTCCGCCAGGTCTCGTGAGCTTGTGCTGTACGCCACATCCGACGGAGGGATTCATTGGACCTCCCGCGCGTGGTCCACCCCCCTGCCTCTCCCGACCACCGTGGTGCTGGTCGGGGGCCAGCAACTCTTCTTGGGCAATGCACAGGGGACAACCGAGTACGGCCTCGGCCTCAGTCCGACCGGCCAACCCACCTGGAGGCCCCGGGCCGTCCCGCAGACCGCATCCTCCACCACCGCGGCGTGGACCAGCATTGCCGACGGCCCGTAGCCCGTCAACGCGGCCCGCTAGACCCTCAAGGTGGCGACGAGGCGCGTCGGATGAAGCAAGAGGTCGAAGGCCACCCGAATGTCCGACACGACGACACCAGCCGCCTTCAGGGCACTCACGGCCGTTCCTTCTGGTCCAAGCACGACGATGCCGAGCGCCGCCTCGCCCAGCATCCCCGCATCGTTCTGGCCATTGCCTACGGCCACCGTGCTCTGGGTTCCCAGAGACCGGACGACGGCCACCTTCTCCGCTCCATCGGCCACGCGATGAAAGTCAAAACCCAACTCGCGCGCAACCGCCTCGCCGGTCCCAAACGTATCGGCGGTCAGCAGCAGGCATGACAACTGCCCGCTCAGTGCTTGCGCCCGCTTCCGCACGCCCGGCAGCAGGCCACCGTCCAGAGACAGCGTGCCGTTTAAGTCAAAGACCGCGTGCTCGAGCGTCAGCGGGGCGCGCCCGGGAATCTCCATCTGCATCCACGACGCCCCCCTTGTTGGCTGTTGACCATTTTGCCACAGCGTCAGCGGTCGGCTTCCCGGGAGCCCTGTCAGGAGCGGGCGATTGGCCCATGCGACAGGCCGCTGGCGTTCTATCGACCCAGAGCCGTCTGCACAAAGGCTGACTCCTGTGTGAGTGCTTCCCCTACCCCGGTGTCGGCCTGTCCCGTTTCCGCGTTGATCGCCACGAACCGGTGGCGGCCACGCCGACTGAGCAACCCGACCAAGAAGGGATGCGCGACCAGGCGTGCGCCATCCACGGTGACCTGCGACACCGGGGTTTCAATCCCCAACGCACGCAGTTGGGCTCTATATCGCTCCTTGGCGCGATCCGTGACCACCTCATTCCACTTGCGGGTGCTGTCGGCCATGCGTCGGGCGATGCCTTTGACGACGGTGCGCGCCGGCATCGCCACCGCCACGTCGGTGGCGCTCACCACCGGATCCTGGCTGAGTCGCTTCCACAAACGGTCATCCAAGGCGCTGTAAAGGTTCCAGGTGGCCACCGCCTGGACCCGGGGCCGTCGAAGAAACTCGGACGTGGGGCGTGCCTGCGACACTTTAACGAGATGGAAGGGCAGCCAGACCAACTCGGTCCAGTCCACGTGCTCGGCACCGAGTCCCAGCACACCCTGACTGCGAGCCGCCAGGACACTCTGCAAGCGATCGAGTGGCAGCGTCGCGCCGGCTAACGCATCGACCGCCACGCGCCGGCCTCCCGCCTGGTTCAACGTCGCCAACGATACGGCCCCCAGTTTCTCCCGCAGGTCGTCTGGCCCCCACAAGTCGATGCCGAACGACCGCGCTGTGGCCTCCGCCCCCTGATGCCACCCGTTTAGGGCCACGACCACCCCTTTGTTGATGCCGGCGTCGGCCATCACCATGGCGAGCTTCGCCACCACCTCCTTGCCCACCCGCTGCTGCCACGCCTTGCACTCGACGGCCACACGAATCGTGATCACGCCATCACTCTTGTCGGCCAGCACGTCGATCTCATGTCGTCCGCCGGATTTTCCCTCCATCACGACATTCTGCCGAACGGCATAGCCACTGAGGCGAAAGTACGCCCCCAGCTGCTGCTCCAAGGCCGCGCCTTTTACCAACGGGTCCATGCATGCCTCCTACTACCCCGAACGGGCCACGATCTCCTTCGAGGAGCCTTTCGCGCTTGCCAAACCAACTCCTGCCCCGCGACCCCAGGCAAAGTCGGGCCCCTGGCAGGCGGTACTCCCCTCGCCGTGGCCCAGCGGCCTGGATGCGGGAACCGGGCCGTTAGCGCGCCCCCGGGAACCGCAGGTCCACCCCAGCGGGCGTGGTCGAGGGCCAGCGGCTGGTGACCACCTTGCGCCGCGTGTAGAAATTGATCCCCTCGGGGCCGTACATGTGCGTGTCGCCAAACAGCGACGCCTTCCATCCGCCAAACGAGTGGTAGCCCACCGGGACCGGAATGGGCACGTTCACACCCACCATGCCGCACAGCACCTCGAACTGGAAGCGTCGGGCGGCTCCTCCGTCGCGCGTGTAGAGCGCCACCCCATTGCCCCAAGGATTGTCGTTCACCAGCTGGAGCGCCTCGTCCAGGGAAGACACCCGCACCACCGAGAGGACGGGCCCAAATATCTCGTCGCGGTAGCAGGCCATCAGCGGCGTCACGTGGTCCAGCAGGGTAGCCCCCAGAAAGAAGCCCGGAGCTGACGCGACGGGGGCCGCACGCCCGTCCACCACCACGGTGGCGCCATCGCGCTGGGCGGACTCCACATACCCCGCCACGCGGTCGCGGTGTTCGCGGGTGACCAATGGTCCCATGTCGGAGCGAGGATCCATGCCATCCCCGATGGCGAGCGCCGCCATCCGCTCGGTGATGGCCCCCACCAGCTTATCCGCCACGTCCTCGACGGCCACTACCACCGATACCGCCATGCACCGCTCGCCGGCGGATCCGTAGGCCGCCGACACCGCGCCATCCGCCGCGGCGGCCAGATCCGCGTCGGCCAGCACCACCAGGTGGTTCTTGGCGCCTCCGAGTGCCTGCACGCGCTTGTCGGCCGCCACGGCCGCACGGCGGATGGCCCGCGCCACCGGGGTGGACCCGACTACCGACACGGCTGCCACATCCGGATGACCCACCAGCGCCTCCACGGCCTCCCGGTCTCCCTGCACCACGTTCAGCACCCCGGGCGGCAGCCCGGCCTCGGTCATGAGCTCGGCCAGCCGCAAAGCGGCCGAGGGATCTTTCTCCGACGGCTTTAACACAAACGTGTTGCCGCACGCGATGGCGTTGGCCACCATCCAAAGCGGCACCATGGCGGGAAAATTAAACGGACTGATCCCCACCACCACACCTAACGGCTGGCGGATCGAATACACGTCCACGTCGGTGGACGCCTGCTCACTGTACTCGCCTTTCAGCAGCTGGGGGATGCCGCAGGCAAACTCCACATTCTCGAGACCACGGCCCACCTCGCCCATGGCGTCCGCCAGCACCTTGCCGTGCTGCGCCGTGATGATTCGCGCGATGTCTTCTTGATGAGCTGCGAGGTGCTCGCGGATCTGAAACAGAATGTGCGTGCGTCGAGCGAGCGAAGTGGCTCGCCAAGCCGGGTAGGCCGCGCGGGCCGCGGCCACGGCCGCGTCGACAGCGTCCGCGCCCAGCGGGACCCGGTGGGTTTGTTGGCCGGTGGCCGGGTTGTAGACAGGGGCAAACCGCGCCGCCTCACCCATCCGAGCCTCTCCGTTGATAAAGTGCGGCACCGTTTGAATGGGATCGCTCATGTGGCCACTCCTCTCTGGCTCGGTCCCCTAACCATGGGCCGGGTGGCCTCGAAACCGAGCGGCCACCCGGTCGCGGGGCAGGGCCGGGACCCCGTGGCCGTCACGCCCCGTCATGGGGTCGTTGGCCACCAAAGCGTTCAACACGGCCTCCTCGGTCGCGTAAACCACTGCGGCAAACAGCGGGTCCATCGCCTCCCAGGGGAGAAAGTCGAGCCGGCTCGGTCCCGGTGACGGCTTCGGGAAGCAAAACGCGCCGGGATTGGCGGTCGAAAAGGCCAGACACAGGTCGCCGGAGAAGTGAGACCCGGTGGTGCCCGTGCGCGCGAGGCCCATCGGGACGCGCCGTGCCATCGCTTCCAATTGACCGGGCAAGAGGGGCGCGTCGGTAGCCACCACCGCAATGACCGATCCCGCGCCCGCCGGGGCTGGGGATCGGGTGGCCATGGGGTTGTCGTCCGCGAATTCCCGACCCAGCGGGACGCCGGCTACGGTGAGCTCCTGCCGCCGACCAAAGTTGGCTTGGAGAAACACCCCCACCGTGTACACCAGGTTGCCCCGCCGCACCCGGCGGGACGCCGTACCCGATCCCCCTTTGTACTGGTAGCACGTCATGCCGGTGCCCCCACCCACCGAGCCTTCTTCCACCGGCCCGCCCGACGAGGACTCCAGGGCGGCAAGCGCGACGGCTTGGGTGATGTGCTGGCCGCTCAAGTCATGCAGATAGCCGTCCCAGGTTTCCCCCACCACCGGCAGCACCCAAGCCTCCGCCATCTGCGGGTGATGCCTCGCGACCCACGCCAGGATGGCCGCGTGCACCACGCCCACGGCCGCCGTGCTGGTGATGCCGACGGGCCCCGCAAACGTGCCGGACTCGTGGATCCAGCTCACCCCGGTCATCTCGCCGTTGCCGTTCTGGGAGTGAAAGCCCGCCGCCACGGGATCGGCGGAGCCGGATGGGCCGCGCGGATGGATGACCGTGACGCCGGTCCGCACGGCGTCACCGTGAATCAGGGTGGCGGTGCCCACCTCCAGTCCCGCCACGTCGGTGATGGCGTTCATCGCGCCCGGCTCTCCCGAAAAGGGAATGCCCAGCGCGCGTGCGCGGGGCTTGCCGACTGGGGTGGTCAGATGGTAATCGTTCATAAGCCCTCCGTTCCGTGGCCCTGCAGCCGATGAGGCTTGCGCTGGCCGTTATCCGTCGGCCCGCAGCACCTCCACGATGGTGGCCACCGCCTCCAGCAGCTGCTGCTCGTCGATTACCAGCGGAGGCTGGATGCGCAGCACGTTGGCATCCGGCCCGCCCACGCCCACCAAGAGGCCGCGGGCACGCAGCGCGGCGCGCACGGCTTGGGCCAACCGCGCCGCTGGCTCCTTGGTGTCGCGGCGCTCCACCAGTTCCACCCCGATCATAAGGCCCAAGCCGCGCACCTCGCCCACGTGCGGCAGCGCCGCGCTGCCCTGCCGCAGCGCCAACAGTGCGGCGCTGCCCAGGCACGCCGCGCGCCCCGGCAGATCGTCGTCCCGCATCACCTCCAGATTGGCGAGGGCGGCGGCGCACACGACCGGGTTGCCGCCAAACGTTGACAGGTGCTCGCCGGGCCGCAGCGCATCCGCCACCTCGGGCCGGGCGATGGTGGCGGACAGCGGGAAGCCATCCGCGATGCCCTTGGCGGCCACCAGGATGTCGGGTTCCACGCCGCTGTGCTCGATGGCAAACAGGGTTCCCGTACGGCCAAATCCGCTCTGCACCTCGTCGGCAATCAGGAGGATGTCGTACCGGTCCAAAATGGTCTTCACCCGCTGGAGGTAGCTTAGGGGCGGCACGATGATGCCCCCCTCCCCCATCACCGGCTCCACGATGAAGGCTGCGACGTCGCCCGAGGTGTGAAACCGAATGACGTCCTCCAGCGCGTCCGCCGAGCGCTGGGCAACCTCCTCGGGGTCCGACCCGAAGCGCGACCGATACGCGTAGGGAGCCGGCGCGAAGGCGATCCCGGGCAGATAGGGTCCGCCCCGGGTTTTCCGCGCCATGTTGCCCGTGAGGCTCAAGGTCGCCACCGAGCGACCGTGAAAGCTGCGTTCCAGCGCAATGAACTCGTGGCGGCCGGTATACGCCTTGGCCATGCGCATCGCGGTTTCAATACCCTCGGCCCCCGTGTTGCCAAAGAACGACTTGGTGAGCCGTCCCGGGGCCACCGCCGCCAGCTGTTCCGCCAGATCTGCCACCGGCTTGACATAATAGGTGTAAGACTGGGCGTGGATCAGGCGGTCCACCTGGGCTTTCACCGCCTCGCGGACGCGTGGGTGGCCGTGCCCGGCGTTGACCACGGCAATGCCAGAAAACAAGTCGAGATAGGCCCGCCCATCTTCGTCGTAAACCGCCGTGCCGTCGGCGTGGTCCACCACGATGGGCTCCAGGCCGGCCGTGAAACTGGTGCAGACGTAGGCCGCATACTTTTCCCTGGTATCCGTACCCAATCCCCCCCACCGAGTGTAGCGCAGACCTTCGGGGCGAGCAGGGGCTCCCACGCGAGTTTCCCATCTCCGGGCCCGGCGACGGACGGTCGCGGCCGGGCTCGGCCCCGTCTGCCGGTGCCGTACACCCCGTTCGCGACATCTGCGATCACCGCCTGGTCCAGGTGGTCCGCGACGGCCGCCTCCCAGGCCCAGGTGAGCAGGGCGGAAGCCCCTTGACCGCCAAGAGGCGGGTTATCGCGTCAAACGGGCCGGGCATCGCACACGTTGTCTCGCCCACGCAACGGCTGCTGGCCACCCCGCATGTGCTGCCTCTTCACCGGAGGGGCAGACCGCGCCGTCTGAGCTGGGCGGCGCTCGCACCTGATGGCCACCGCCGCTCACGTGGGCTCACGAGGCCCTCGAGGTCACCGCACCCATCGCCAGGACCAGTGCCCCGAGACCCACCACGCTCAGCGCCACCGGTCCCAGGGCCAAGACGCTCGGGGGGCCAAACGCCACCACCCGACCCGCGAGGTACGTCCCGATGTTCGCATGATAGTACCGTGCCAGGGTGGCGTTGACGACGGCGCCCGACAGGACGGCGGCCCCCAACAGCGCGAGGGGAATGGCCACGCGCGCCACACGCTGGACAGCGTGTGCCGCCAACCAGACGAACGGTCCCAGCAAGAAGAAGAAATACCGTCCCTGCAGAAACGAATTGCCGGTGGCCAGCGTGTACTGAATTTGCAGGGCGGCCATCACGCCCACCCCAGCCGCCATCCAGGCCACGGCCAACCAGACTCCGGGCACGCGACGCGCCGCCGCCATCCCGGCCACCAGCCACGCGGCCAGGATCCACCCGATAACGGTAAACACCCCCTGATGGTGGGGCCAGGGCAGCCACCAAGGGAAGTTGACACCGAACACCGTTTGGGTGACGAGCACGTTTTGGATGAACACGCCGTTGAATAGTTGCTGGCCGAGGACCCACAAGGCGCTGCGCGGCTCGGTTCCGACGCCCTGGTAGGTCAGCGGCGGCACGAGGCCATGGTAGGCGTGCCACGTGAAAATCAGCCAGGGCCCGCCGATGACTACCGCAGTCCCCGCCGCCACGGCGGTCCAGCGCGCGGCCGACCGGACCGGACCCTGCTGCCATACGCGCCGCAGCACGAACGGGACCGAGACGGCCAGTCCCACGTACGCTTCTTCTTTGGTCCAGATGACCAGGCCGGCCACCACGCCAAACCACACCGCCGCTGCCGTGCGCACCCGCCCCGCCACCGCGCCGGCGGCCAGATAAAACACCGCCAGGCTGGCGGCGTCCGCCATGAGGTCGTTGGTCACGGTGCCCCCCAGCATCCCGAGGGTCGGAAACAGGAGTCCCACCGCCGCGGTGAGCGCCGCGCGGGGGCGGGCGCGTCGCAACACGAGGCCCACGACCAGGTCCATCAGGACACCCGTGATCCCCAGCAATCCTGCGGAAAGGAGCCGCGCACCGAAAGCTTGGTCGAACACGCTGCGGACGTGGAGTGCGGCCTCCACGCGCCCGATCACCGCATAGTAGAGTGGGGGATAGATGCCGACATAGTTCTGACTGCCGGCCCGATCTCCCCCGGGAGCCACGCTGGCCGCCCCCACCTCCCGAAAGGCCCGCAGCGCTTCGCCAGGCGTCACCGACAGCCAAGCCGCAGGGTGGGTGAGCACCCGATTGCGCTCCGTGACCGCTATGGCCACATTTTCTGCGGGCGACGGGCTGAATATCCAGGCGGCCCGGCCCGGTGCCACCACCTTTTCGGTGGGCGGGCCCTCATGGGTCGCCATGTACTGCACGTAGGCAAAGTGCGCAGGTTCATCCGGCCCCTGCCACAGGGGGAGCACCCCCATCCACGACACGCCCAGCGCCAGGAAGAACCCGAACACGATCAGCAGCTCCATCAGGCGCCGAGGTGACATCGCGACCTCCATCCCACGTTGCAGCTCGAATTATCGTAACAATCGTAGCACTGGATGATTGCCGCCCGAACTGACCGTCGGGACGCACCAGCCACGACCGCGGCGCGGGCCCATGCACGCCGACAGCCGGGACTGGCTCTGTGCGGGGGTGTTGGGTTTGGACCGACCCAGGCGCAAGAACTTCTGGCACGGGCAGCGACAGCGCGACGTTTTGGGAGGCGAAGACATCTGCATAGGAGGTGACCCTTGGCTCGGGATGCATGCCCGGGCCACAGACATACCCACCTACGAGTCCGTCAGCGATGTCACCGATTGCCACGCGACCCCGGCGTCCGTCGTCATCATCAGGGCGCCAGCTCCGCTGCGCGATTCGCCCATGAAAAAACCTATGGCGTTCGAGGCAAAGGACAGCCCGGTCGTGGCCACAAAAGATCCCCCCGGCTGGGACGCGAACATCTGCGGGGTCGTGGCCGTGATGGGGATCGTGTACGTATGCCACGACCCCGGAGCGTTGGTGAGCACCACCCAGTGACTGGAGCCGTTGGCGTCCCATCCGGCGAAGTACACCGTCGTGGCGCCAACCGCACACAGGGGGCCTGGCTGCATGATGCCGGTGGCCATCGCCGGGTGCACGGAGGGATACCCGGTGGGCGCCCAATACGGTTCATCGGTCACGGCGGTCCAGCGTGTGCCTTCCTCAGTGCCGTGCCACAGGACGAATCCGGTTTGGCTCATCCCATCGACGCCGCCCGATAGGAGCAGCCACACGCTTTGGGCAGAGTTGGCGACGAGTTGACTCGTCCAGCCCAAGCCCACCACGGGAGCCGTAAACACTTTGGTCCACGACTGGCCTCCGGAGGCCGTGTACCACACCGTCCGGCCCACGACGGCATACCCGTCGCTCGACGACAGCCAGACCATCGCGCTCACGGTACCCAGTGGGCCGGACACGTTCGTCCAGTGCCCCGCGACCACGCCCAGCGCATGCGCATAAATGTGGCCAGCCATTCGCACCAATGCCACGCCGGGGCTCGGAAGGCTCATCTGTTGCAGCGGTCCCGCCTCAGGAAGCGCGATGGTTCTGGCGACCTGCCCCGTCTGCTCGATTTCTCGCAGAGAGCGCCCGGCCGCCAGCCAAAGGCTCGCGGTGCCCGAACCCGCGACCGCGGTGATGTCGGATGTGTGGTACCAGGACGTCCACGACGCGCCGTCGTTCGCCGTCCGGTACAGCGTGTTCCCGGTGATGACGTAGCCCGTCGTCGAGGACGCCCAGTACATGCCGATGAGGGGTGGCAGCAGCGGAGGGGCCGACGCGCCGGGCGTCTTCGAACGCTGCCGCTTTGGCGAGGGGGCGGCCCGCGCCGCACGGATCACTGCTCCCCTACTGTTGGGCCCGGCCGCCTGGCCACATCCCGCTAGCGCCAACAGAGTGGCGAGACAGGCGGCCAACACCCCAAGGCGGTGCCGGACAGCGCTTTCAGCCCTCATGCTCCCTCCCTGCCCGTTGAGAAGACGACCGCTTCGTCTTGACAGGGTCCGAAAGCGCCCTGCCTACCTTTGCAAACGCGGGCCCGCATCCGGACGTTGCTGATGCCCCCGTCTCAGCCTACACGCTTCCCCTGTACCGAGTGCCGTGCCGACGCCGCTAGGGGCGCCACGCATCCCGTTCCACCCATGGCACAACCCGGTCACGATTTAGCGAAGGAGGCGCTCGGTCACACGGCGGAACGCGGCGGGCGCCGTCGCCCAGCCACCGGACGGCCACTGCAGGCTGACCCCACCCCCGGGGCCCTCCGCCGGCCACGTCGCCCTGCACGGACTGACACCCGTGGCCTCGCCAGCAGAACGTGGCCCCCACGCCCACGCCTCTGCCCTTTGAGCGTGCCGGCCCCCAGCCCCGCGACCGTCGGGGTGTCCCCAAGTAGGACATCTTGTCTACCGTGGGGCGGCGTACGTCAGCCCACTCCACCCGTGTGGCGGCCGTGACCGGCCACCACCAAACACTCCACCACGGTGCATCGATGAGCAGGACGCCAGCCACCCACACGGCCACTCCCACGGTCGCCAGCCCATGCGACTTGGCCCCAACCATCCCTGGGGCCCGCTGCCGATGGCCTCTTCGGCGTTGCAGACACGGCCCCTGTATATAACGGGACCACCGCCATGCTTTCCGTCGAGGGGACTGAAAACCCCGCGCCGCGACCACCGACCTGGAACGCTGGCCGCCGCCGGCACGGCCATGGGGGTCTCCTGGGAGCACATGGCGTTTTCGGACTGCAACCTGAAACACCGGTAAGCCGTTTCTCTGTTGGTAGCCGCGACTCGCTGTCCACCACAAGTGGGTGGCAGTGCCGGAGAAGCGAGGGACCAGACGTGAGCACGCGTGTTCTACCGTGGCGAGGGCACTGGTGGCGATGGCCGGTCGTGTCGCTCGCCGCCTTGCTCGTGCTCGTCGGCTGTGGTCCGGTTCGCTCCGCGCCACCGCGTCGGCCCACCACCCCCTCGACGGTTCAGCCGCGGCGCCATGAGTACACAGCACCCTCACCGTCGCCGGCCACCGATGTCGAAGCGTTTGCGATGTCGTCACCCACCAACGGCGCCGAGGTGGCGGGAAGCACCCTGTACCAAACTGCGGACGGCGGGAAGACGTGGCACGCTGTCCGCACGGTCAGCGCGACGGCGTCCCTCGACGCGCTGTCCAGCGGGTCGTTGCTGCTGCTCAGCGTGCGTGCCGCTGGCCGCAGCCAGCTGGATCTCAGCTTGGGCAGTTGGAGCCCCCACCGCGCGTGGACCTTTCAGTCGGCCCGCGTAACGTCTTTTCTGGCAGATGGTGCGGGCGCCGGCGTGCCGCCGGATATCACCTGCTCGTTCACCAACGTTACCGCCGGCTGGTGCCTCTTGGACATGGGCGGGGGAATGCAGCTCAATGATGCGCAGGTGTGGGAAACGACGACGGCTGGCACGACCTGGGCGGCGCTCACCACCGCGCCGACTCCCGCCGGCACGGTCCAATACGGCTACAAAGGCGGCATCGCCTGGGCCCCGGGCACGACCGGGTGGATGACGGCAAGCACTGTGACGGGGGGGCCCAACAACAGTGTCAACCCCGTACTGTACCGCACGCGGGATGGCGGCATTCATTGGGTACCGGTGGGTATCCCCTATCTCAGTGTGCCCGGTCGCCCTGGCACCGTTGACCTGGGACCCCCACGTTTCCTACCGTTAAGCGGGGGATGGGCGATACTCGAGACGGCCACGAACGCATCGGCCACAGCTACTATATTGCGGGTGCTAGTGCTACCCAGCCCAGACGCTCAAACGTGGCTTCCTACAGGAACTCCCGTTGGTGTGCCGGGGGTGCCCGGCGATCCGCAATTATTTCCCGCCACCCCTACGACCTGGTGGTTGTGGACGGGGCGCGCGCTATATCAGACGAAGGATGCGGGGCGTCAATGGCATGCGGTGCCGCTGCCGCCAGCACTCCGGGGTGGCGGACCTATCGCCGTCTCCGGCTCCCATTGGGCATGGATGTGGGTTGCCTCGCGCTCGGGGTCCAGCGTGCTATGGCAGTGGTCAGGTCAGCGCTGGGCGCCGATATTCGGACAACATACGCGAAGCTGACCGGACGGCCCGCATCAGCTTCGCTCCGGTGAGGGTCGGGGGGCCTGTTGATTACGGCGGCAGAGAGCTTGCGGCATCCAGGTCTCCATATCCTGCGCCGTTCTGTTGGTACTGCCAAATCACCGGACACTCGCCGCCGAAGCCCCGAGCCTACCAGTCCTCGGCCGCAGGGCCCAACCCACAACCCCGGGCGTGGACTCATGGGGCCATTCCGGGACGGGCCGCCACCATGAACGCCGTCACCGGATCCAGCTGAGGCCAGGCCCTCACAGAATCCTGCCCACACCTGCTGGTTCAGTTCTTGGCCGGCGGTTCCGCTTGCCCAACCCCATCACCCTGCTGGCCTCCACATCGGCAAATATCGTCCTCCTGCACACAGATGGCGCTACCCGGTGGATCATTGGTCCGGGAGGCGAGGAATACCCGGCGGTGTGCCACTGGTCTACAATCCGCGCTATTACCTCACCAACACTTTTACGTGGGCGGTTGACACGGCATACTCAGTGATCAGCACCTATAAGGTGTGGGTTTGGGGCTGGGAAGTATGCGCCGGTGTCCGCGAAGGCGTGGCGTACGTTCCGCGGGAGGCCTACAACGTGTGCACCGGAGGAGGAGGAACCCTATGGAACGCTGGGAGCAAGCAGGCCGTGCCGTCTTGCGGGGCATGGGTTTCTCCGTGCTGTGGGGGCTAGCCACGGTGGGGGCTAACTCGCTCGTGCCCCGCGTTCTACCCGAGCCGTGGGCCATCTTCGCATTCATCGCCTTCGTGGCAATCGCTGCGCGAGCTTGGCCCATCGTGCCCGGGGGGACCTGGTGGGAAGAGGCGTGGGCGTATGGCGTCGTCATTCTGGCGTTGCTCACCGTTGGCCTGGTCCTGAATCAGGGCGTGTTGGCCGTGACGGTCACCGTGGCTGGAGTCGCAGTCCTTGTCCGCCATGTTGCTGCACAGCGACGCTTCGGGCCTAAACAGGTCGGCGCTTGACGCTGGGGTCGTCCCAGCCGAGCCGCACTCCATACGGAGTCCAACAGAGAGGGCCCCGGACAACCAGTCGGGGCCTTGAGCTTGACCTCGGCCTGTGTGAGGTTGCGCGGCCAGACGGCTGGACAGCGGCACGGGCGGGAGCCCTCCAACCGCGAACGATGGCGGCGACGACATCTCGCTGTCTACGCCTGCAACCGCTCTGCCGGGAACCCGAGCGCTCCCCCAGGGTCCTTACCGGCCGTGGCAGCCGGTGGGGTAGCCGGAGCGGGTGCCGGTCTACGACGTCCGCCGCCTCGCGGAGGGCACGCCACCCCCTATGGCCTCTATGACCTCAGTCGCCACGCGGGCGAGGTGACCGTCGGCAGCGACCACGACACGGCCCCGTTTGTCGTCGCCGCCATCCGCCGATGATGGACCGACCGAGCCGGACCCAACATCCCGGGGCGCATACGTTGACCATCGTGGCGGATGGCGGCGGGAGCAACGGCTACTGGGTGCTGTTGTGGAAGGCGGAGCTCCAAAGCTTGGCGGCGGGCCTGGACCTGACGATCCCGGACAGTCACCTCCCCCGCGGCACCAGCTGGTGGAACACGATCGAGCACCGGCGGTTCAGTGTGCTGAGTCGCGCCGGCCGCTGGCACGCTTCGAAACCCTGGCCCAATGGATCGCCAGCGCCACCATCACCACCGGCCGGACCGTGCACGCGGAGTACGATGCCGCTCATATCCGATCGGGATCGCCGTGACGGACGAAGTATTCCACGCCCTGCATGTCACGCGCGATGCCTTTCTCGCGGACACCAAACGCCGTCTACTGCGCGTCAAATAAGGCCTCGGCAACTACACCCGGCCCTCCACTGGAACACTTATCTTCACAGGCCCGACATCGACTCGTGCCGTTCTCGCGGCGTCGGACATCAGACGCACTGGCTGATCGTACATATCGCGAAACATCCCGTCCGTAGGGAGCCGCTCGGCGGGCTCACCGCGCATATCCCTAAGAAGACATTCGCCAAGATGACAGCACGAGCGCCCGGCCGCCGGTGGCCAAAATGTCTCCAACCGCGCCCCTACCCAAAGGCACCGACCCGCCTAGCGGCCTCGCAGTCACCAAGGCCCAGGGCATTATTTACATGGGTCACCACAGCCGCCTCAAGTGTCCCGCGCCGGGTAGCCGGGCCGTACACTACGAGGGTTGACGGGCTCTCCGAGCCGACCGCCAGACAAATGCTATTGGCGACATTTCGGCGCAGAGGCTCTTCACGGTAGTACAACTGGCCACCATCCTCAACCCTCAGGTCGGCTTGCCCTTGCTCCTGCGCGTATGACACGAAATCGTCCAGCCACTTACGGCCGGTCAATAGACCATCCGGGTCGAGGACCCAGCACGGCGGCCTCCCACGCAGTGCGCCTAACACAGACCGTCCACCCTTGGGCTCTGCCGCCAGCACCCCTTCTTTTATAACGGCGATGACATGCTGCCTCTCTTGCGAACCAAAGGCAGGATCCGTGGGCCACGAACGCACAAGCTCCCTTGGTGCCCCACCTGCCAATTCATCCAAGCACTTTCCATAACATTCCCTAGCATCTGTGTTTGTATCGTGGAATTAATGATTAGGATGTGTTTTATTATGTGTCGCTCTGTACATCTCCTGTTGGAGGCCTAATGACATCCGGTGAGATTGCCCTGCTGTGGTCGACTGTTGAGGATGAGCACCGACCCACTTTCGGGTTAAAGCCTGCTGAAATGCAGGGGTCGCCAAGGAGCGTGTGACCCACGCAACGTGAGCTTGAGCCGCTTCTGACCGCGACGCCGGTGTCTCCTGCTGAGAAGCGCCATGTTCCGCATTGAATTGGGAGATCATCTGTTGTTCGACGGCGAGAATCTGGGT
>JAJYPH010000235.1 GCA_021795575.1 Bacillota bacterium | reverse complement strand
GCTGGCGGCCAGTCTCGCCGTGGCCTCGTGTCCGGCCGTGCTGGCGCTGGCCGCCGCCCGGCTCGCGCTGTGGCCTCTGGCCGCGGGCCTCCTTCTCCTGGCGGGGGTGCGCGGCGGCGTGGATGTGGGCCGCCAGCATGCGTTTGGCGGCGCGCGGGTGGTGGCGACGCTGGTGCTGACCGCCGTCGTCGCCGTGGCCGGACTGGAAGCCCTGTTGGTGCTGGCCGTGGTGGTGCACCGCGTCATGGGCTAGAGGGACGCCTGAGCTATCATGACGCGGGGGGTTGAGACCATGGCCAAACTGTTTGAACCGTTTCAGCTGAAGAGCCTCTCCCTGCGCAACCGCGTGGTGATGTCGCCGATGTGCATGTATTCGGTGTGGGCGGAAGACGGGCGGTTGAACGACTTTCACGTGACGCATCTGGTGAGCCGTGCCGTGGGAGGCGCAGGCCTGGTGATGGTGGAAATGTCCGACGTCGACCCAGACGGCCGCATCACCGTGCGCGACTCAGGCATTTGGGATGACCGGCACCAGGGGGCGCTGGCCGCCATCGGGGAGCAGGTGCACGCCTATGGCGCCGCATTTGGCGTGCAGATTGCGCATGCGGGCCGCAAGGCGCAGTCCGAGAGTTTGTCGCCCGTGGGGCCGTCCGCGATTCGGTTCTCCGACCGGTATCGGGTGCCGCACGCGATGACGACGGACGAGGTGCGGCAGATGGTGGAGCGGTTTCGTGCCGGCGCGGCGCGAGCCGTGGCGGCGGGCGTCGATGTCATCGAACTGCACGGCGCCCACGGCTATCTGGTGCACCAGTTCATGTCGCGGGCGTCGAACCAGCGCGACGACGGGTACGGCGAACCGACCCAGTTTGGCCGTGAGGTGATTGGCGCCATGCGCTCGGTCATGCCGGCCGGCATGCCATTGTTCATGCGGGTGTCAGGGACCGAGCATTCGCCCTTAGGCTATGGCGTGGAGGACCTGGTGGCGATGGCGCGGGTGTTTCAGGCGGCCGGGGTGGACCTGTTTGATGTGTCCAGCGGGGGGAACCTGCCGGTCCCGGTCGCGGAATTTCCCGGCTACCAGGTGCCATACGCGGAGGCGGTGGGGCGGGGCATCGGTGGCCCCGTGATGGCGGTCGGGTGCCTGGACGATTACGCGCTGGCCGAATCGATCGTCGCGGAGGGTCGGGTCAACCTCGTAGCCATCGGGCGCGGCATGCTCCGCGACCCGTACTGGGCCAACTCGGCCGCCCTGGCCCTCGGAGAACATACGCTGCTCCCGGACCAGTACCACCGCGCCATTCCGACGGATCGTCGGTAGTCCGGGCGTGAGACAGATGGGCCGGCGCGAGCTGATGGCGCGGCTGGTGGCGTGGGTGGGGCTCCTGGGCCCGCGCCGCGAATCGGTGGCCGACACAGTGCGGCGCCTCGGGGCGGTTCAGCTGGACCCCGTGCAGGTGGTGGTGCCGGCCCACCTGTGGACCCTGTCCCTCCGGCGCGGGGCCACGCCGCCCGAGGCGCTGGACCGGGCGCTGGCCGCGGGGGATCTGCTGGAGGGGTACTGCCACGCCCGAGCGCTGGTGCATCGGGACGATGCGGCCGCGCTGGTTCAGGGGTTTCGGCACTATCGGGCGCGGGAGCTGGGGCGCCAGTACGGGGTGGAGGACGAGATGCGGTCGGCGCTGGCCGTTATGGAGCGGGAGGGTCCCGTGCTGTCGCGGACGCTGGCCAGCACGCGGCGGGTGGTGGGGGGCTGGGACGCGGAGGGGGCTGCCCGCACCAAAGCCACCAGCGTGGCGCTGGAGCTGTTGTGGTGGGAGGGGCGGATTGCGGTGGTGTCCCGCGCCGGGGGGCAGAAGCGTTATGACCTCGTGGCTCGCCATCTTCCGGACCTCGATCACCTGGTCGAGATGCTTTCGCCGGCCGACGCCGCCCGCGCGGCGGCTCGGCATCAGCATCGGACGATGGGCGTCGTGGGACCGGGCGGCTCGGGACCCCCGTGGGCCAGCGGGGGCGCTGCCGTGCGTCGGTCGGGGACCGAGGCGCTGGCCGCCGAGGGAGAGCTTGTCCGCGTTTCGACCGATGGGAATGGGGGGTCGTATTGGGTGTGGGCCGCGCTCTTGGACGGGGAGCCGCCCACCCCCCGGCGCGGCTGGCTCCTGGCGCCGTTGGACAATCTGCTGTGGCACCGGCCCCGCTTGGAGGCGTTGGCCGGGTTTCGCTACCGGTGGGAAATTTACACACCCGCGGCCAAGCGGCGCGTGGGCCCGTACAACATGCCCATCCTGCAGGGCGCGCGCTTCTGGGGCGAGGCGGACGCGCGCTGGGACGACGGGCGGCTCACGACACGGCTGGTGGCCGGGGAGGCGGATCCCCCGGCGGGTATCCTGCGGGCGGTGGCAGCCGCGGAGGCGCTGTGTGCCCGCCTCAGGGGCCTCCCAGGCGCGGATAGCATCCCAGCGGCTGCACCGGGCCCCGGCCCAGTCGGGCCAGGACGGCCAGGGTAGTCTCCGAGTCAGGCGGGAGGTCCACGACCCAGGGCCCGCCGCCGTCGTCCCCGAGCACCACATGCCCGGGCGGCGCGCCCCCTGCGTCGAACGGGTCGGCACGGACCGCCACCGTGACGGTGCGCGGCGAGCCGGCCCAAGGGGTGCCGCCGGCGCGGCCCACCAGCCAAAAGCGGGTGGCGTTGTCGGGATCCGTGGCGATGTGGTCGGCCACGATGTCGAGTCCATAGAGGGCAGCGGTGTCGGGCGGGGCAATGGCGGCGCGATGGGGCGGTCCTGCGTGGGCCACGGCCCGTGCGGCGGTGGCCGTGGTGAGGGCCGGGATCGGGGTGAGCCGGTGCCGCACCAGAAAGGCGTCGCACTGAGTCAGCGCCTGGGGGTGCGACGTCGCCTCGGTCAGCGAGGGCAGATCCACGCCCGGCTGCGCCAGCAGCGCATGGGGGACCGGGAGCCACAGGTCGGCCACAATGGTCAGACCCCCAGCCAGCACCGCCCGGATGGCGTCGGCAACGGCGCCGGCGTACCGGTTTTCGCAGGGCAGCACGCCCCAGGCGGCCGTGCCGTCCCGTACGGCGGCCACCACCGCCGCAAACCCGGCCACCGCCCGTGTGGGCTGGTGAGGCAGGAAGCGGGCGGCCGCCTGCTCCCCGTAGGCGCCGGGGTGGCCGCTGTAGGCGACCACCGCTGTCGGCCTGCGCCCGGTCATGTGGCCACCCCCAGCGCCCCTCGTCTGGATCCAGGCCCGTCCGCGTACACTGATTTGATCGCCGCGCCCCTCCTCATGCGCTTATATGCTAGCAGAGGTCGCGGGCCCAGGGCGGCCACCCGTGACCGGGGTTGACCGGGTATTATGGTAAGGTGGCGAAGGAGGTGGCGGCGGTGAGCGAACGCCAGGGGGCACGGCGCCGCCGCGCGGTAAGAAAAGATTACCCCGAGGGGTGGCCCGGGTCGGTTGACGTCCTCATTCTGACGGCGAAATACGGCGACGGGCACCTCTCGGCGGCCAAGGCGATTCAGGCGGCCGTCAATCGACTTGTCCCCGGCGCGACGGTGGAATTATTGGACTACTACGGATTTGTCAGCCCCAGGCTGGACCGGGCCATTCGCTGGGGCTATATGACCTCGGTGCGCAACGCTCCGTGGGCGTACCGCTGGTTTTATCACTCGACTCAGCACATTGATCCCAATTCGTCGACCCAGTCGATGCTGAACCGCATCGGGCTCAGGGAGTTTTACCGCGCGGTGGCCCCGAATCCGCCGCGCCTCATCATCTCCACCTACCCGACAGCCGCAGGCGTGGTCGCGACCCTAAAAGAGCGGCGGCTGTTGGATGTGGAAAACTTTGTGGTGATGACGGACTATGCGGTGCATTCGCAGTGGCTGCACCGGGGTGTCGACCGGTATTTTGTTGGAGCCGAGGACATGCGTGAGGCCATGGCCTCGCGGGGATTCGATCCGGATGCCATCGATGTGTCCGGCATCCCGGTGGACCCGCGCTTTCGTCAGCCGGGAGCCGACCGCGCCCGGGAGCTGGCCGCCCTCGGGCTGGAGGACCAGCCGACGGTGCTTTATATGGGGGGGTCTTACCTAGCCACGACGCAGTTTCGCGAGGTGCTGGGGGCGCTGGCGGAGCTGCCGGGGCCGGTCAATTTGGTGGTCGTGGGGGGACGGGCGGCGGCGCGCACGGAAGAGGCGCGCCGGTTCGCCGCCCAGAGCCCGCACCCGACCGTGGCTCTGGGCTACGTTACGAACGTGCCCGACTTAATGAGTGCGGCGGATGTACTCGTGACCAAGGCTGGCGGCCTCACCACCACCGAAGCTCTGTGCCGCGGTCTGCCGATGGTGGTGTACCGGCAAATTCCTGGCCAAGAAGACAGCAACGCCGAATTTTTGGTGCGCCATGAGGCGGCGGTGGTCACGCGGACACCGGCGCAGCTGGTGGCGACGCTCACGCGGATGCTGGCCGACCCGGCGGAGCGCGCGCGGCGGGCCGCCGCCGCGCGCGGACTGGGATTGCCGGACGGCGCGTCGCGGGTGGCCGAGCGCGTGCGCGAGGTGCTGGAAAGGCGTCGGGTGCATGCGGGGGCTTAAGCACTGGTTCCCGCACGACGTCAACTTGGCGCAGTGGCAGCTGATAGGGATTCTGGG
>JAJYPH010000048.1 GCA_021795575.1 Bacillota bacterium | reverse complement strand
GGCGAGGGGGGGGGGGGGAGGGGCGCCGTGCTCCCGGACGGCTGCCCACCCTGGTGACGGTTTCGGAGCGGGTGTGCCACATCGGGTCCCGGTACCCGCGTCTGTGGGTCACTGCCTCGGCGAGGCGGGCATTGGTGAGCTGGTCTCACGGCGTCGGGCGGCCCGCGGGGCCGGTCGCCTTTCGCCTGGCTTTCGTGGACCGGCCGGCGGTGGTGTTCCGGGACGAGCCCACCGAAGGCGTGGACATCGAAGCGCGGCAGGGCTTTCGGAACCGAGGGCCCACGGCTGCCGGCACCTCATGGACGGCGCGCGCGCCGTCGACGACAAGCTGGCGGCGGCGGCGCTGGCCCCCCGGGGTCCAACCCGTGACCGAGCGGGAGCGCCAGGTGCTGCTTGGTGTGGCGAGGAGGATGACGTGGCCGTCATGGCGACCGCCCTGCATTGGCCCTCCGACACGGTGCGCAGCGACCGGTCGACGGCGATTCCCAAGCTGGGCGGGCCGAGTGAGAAGCGGCGCGCCGTAAGGGGGCTTGCCGCCCGGCCGACGGAAATGTGTGGGCCGAGACAGGAATTATGCCATGGCTTGGAGAAGTCTTGCGGCCACCGACGGTGACCACGGCACCTTTGTGGTGAGCCGGGCCAAGGGGGCAGACAGTATGACCATGCGTGATTCCGGTGGCTCCGCAGGACTCTTGGGTCTCATGATGGACGACCTGCCGCTGACCACCAACTGGATTCTGCGGCGCGCCGAGACGGTGTTTGGCGACCGACCGGTGGTGACCAGAACCCCCGACAGCGGGCGGCACCGGTACACGTATCGCGCGATGGCGGAGCGCGCGCGCCGGCTGGCGGCGGGTTTGGGCCAACTCGGCATTCGGAGCGGCGACCGGGTGGCCACGCTGGCGATGAACCACCATCAGCATCTCGAGGCGTATTTTGGCGTGCCGGGGATGGGCGCGGTCCTGCACACGGTCAACCCGCGGCTGCATGCTCCGGACCTTGTCCACATTGTCACGGAGGCGGCGGACCGGGTCATGATCGTGGACCAGGCGCTGTGGCCGGTCTGGGCGGCCATTCGGGACCAGGTCGCGGTGGCGCACACGGTGGTGGTGGAGGACGGGACCGGGCCGGTGCCGCCCGGAACCCTGCCGTACGAACAGCTGGTGGCGGCGGGGGGCGACCCCCCGCTGGACGATGTGGTGCGCCACGACCGGCAGGCGGCGGCCCTGTGTTACACCTCGGGCACCACTGGGCGGCCCAAGGGCGTGATGTACTCCCACCGGAGTTTGGTGCTGCACGCCCTGGCCGCAGCGGGCGTGGACTCCATTGCCCTGGCGACCCGGGACGTCGTGCTGCCGGTGGTGCCGATGTTTCACGTCAACGCGTGGGGGCTGCCCTACGGGGCGGCGCTCCATGGCAGCGGGCTGGTGCTGCCGGGTCACGACCTCACACCCGTGGGCCTCCTGACGCTGATGGCGGAAACCGGTACCACACTCACGGCTGGCGTGCCCACCATCTGGATGGGGATTCTGGCGGAGTTGGACGCCCATCCCGACCGCTATGACTTGTCTCGGCTCCATACCATGCTGGTGGGAGGCGCTGCCGTACCGGCCGCCGTGCTCCAGGGGTATCGAGACCGCCACGGACTCCGCGTGCTGCATGCGTGGGGGATGACGGAAACCACCCCACTCGGGTCGGTGGCGCACGTGCCGGCCGGCGTGGATGCGGGACCAGGGCCGGAAGGGGATCACTACCGCCTGTCGCAGGGGCGCCCGGCGGCACTGGTGGAGGTGCGGGCGCGCGGAGAATCGGGGCCGGTACCGTGGGACGGGAGCACCGCTGGTGAGCTGGAGGTGCGCGGTCCGTGGGTGGCTGCGCACTACTACGGCGGCGACGATGACGGGAAGTTCACGCCCGATGGGTGGTTCCGGACGGGGGACGTGGTGACCATCGATCCCCTTGGATATCTGGTCATTCGGGACCGGACCAAGGACTTGGTCAAGTCCGGTGGGGAATGGATCAGTTCGGTGGCGCTGGAAAATGCCCTCATGAGCCATCCGGCAGTGGCGGAGGCGGCCGTCATCGCGGTACCCCACCCAGAGTGGCAGGAGCGGCCGGTGGCCGTGCTGGTGCCTCGGGGCGCCGAGCGCCCGTCGGACGAGGACCTGGCCGGTTTTCTCGCGCCGCAGTTTGCGCGGTGGTGGCTGCCAGACGCGTACCGCTGGGTGGACGCCATTCCCCGGACGGCCACCGGCAAGTTTCTCAAGGCGGCCCTGCGGGAGCAGTTTCGAGGGACCCTAGGCGCCGATCCACCGGGAACCGAGGAGGTGCAGTGATGTCAGCGGAGACCCTCGGGGGCGTGGACTGGACCGACGCCCCCGTCATGGTGTTTGGCGGCGGGTCAGGATTGGGGGCGGCCAGCGTCGCGAGCCTGGCCCGCCTGGGAGCCCGGGTTGCCGTGGTGGACGTCAACCCGGCGGCCGCCCAGCGGGTGGCCGCCCCGCTTGGGGCGCGCGGCCTCGCGCTGGTGGCCGATGTCACCGCGGCCGAGCCAGTGGCGGCGGCGGTGGCGGCGGTCACCGACCACTGGGGGGCACTCAGGGGCGTAGTCCACACGGCGGGCATCGCGATTGCCGAGCGCATCCTGGGCAAAGGCGGCCCGCATGACCTGGAGCGGTTCTCCCGTGTGGTGTCGGTAAACTTGGTGGGCACCTTCAACGTGCTGCGCCTGACCGCCCGCGCGATGACCGCTAATGCGCCGGATGACGAAGGCCAGCGCGGGGTCATCGTGGTGACGGCGTCGGTCGCGGCGTTCGAGGGGCAGGTGGGCCAGGCCGCCTACGCGGCGTCCAAGGGCGGTGTGGCGGCCCTGGTGCTGCCGGCGGCGCGGGAACTGGCCCGGGACGGCATTCGGGTGGTGGGCATTGCGCCGGGCATCTTCGAAACCCCCATGATGGCGGGCCTGCCCGAGGCGGCGCGCCAGTCCCTGGGCCAGCAGGTGCCGTTTCCGCCCCGGCTCGGCCGGCCGGCCGAATACGCGGATCTGGTGAACCATATTTTCTCGAACCCGATGCTGAACGGCACGGTGATCCGCTTGGACGGCGCGATTCGCATGGCCCCTCGTTAGCGCCCGGGCAGCAGGGAGGTGCGCGATGCGCGACGCCGAGTCGGTCCTGATGGTGTTCCTGTCGAGCTATCGGGACATTGTGGGGGCGGATCAGCTGGAACGCAAGCTGTCCGCCATCGCGGGGGCGCTGGTGCGGGCCCGCCTGTTTCGGCGCGCGGCGGTGCAGGTGTACGGGTCGCTTTATGGAGAAAAGCTTTTCGGCTTGGCGGGGCTCACGCCCGAAGAAGAAGAGTGGATCCGCACGCACGACGTGCTCCCGGAACAGGAGTACGCGCGTGTGCAGGAACATGGCATCCGCATTGAAGAAGTGTATTTCGTGCCGCACGACCGCCTGCGGTTTGTGCTGCCCAACGTGGACGACATCCTGCTGACCGACGGGGCGCTGGACCCCGACGACTGGCAGGAGGGGTACTGGCACCCCGATGACATGATGTACATGCCTCTCATGGCGTCGACTGGATACCCGCTGGGCAACATCACCGCCGACGCGCCGTTTGACAATCTGGTCCCCGACCTCGCGACCGCTGCCCTGCTGGCCCCGTTCGTGGCGATGGCGGCGGGCACCATTGAGCAGGAGCTGAACCGGCGGCGCGACTACCTGACCCAGTGCTTCAATGGACAGTTTTTCCGCGACGAGGTGAGCCGCCGCCTGGGTGCGCGGGGCCGCCCCCTGGG
The DNA here is from genome assembly GCA_021795575.1 of Bacillota bacterium. Taxonomy (GTDB): domain Bacteria; phylum Bacillota; class Sulfobacillia; order Sulfobacillales; family JAIMBI01; genus JAJZWV01. The sequence goes on along the minus strand of JAJYPH010000048.1, from coordinate 16,284 downwards.
GCTGGCGTTTGTCGATATGAACGGGTTGAAGGCGGTCAACGACCGCCTGGGGCATGAGGCGGGGGACCGCGCCATTCAAGCCACGGCCGACGCGCTGCGCACGCTGGTGGCTGATCTGGCGCGCACGGTGTTTCGCGACCCCGTGGTGTGCCGACTGTACGGCGACGAATTTGGCGTGCTGTTCCACCCGGAGTCGGCGGTGGCCCCCGATGACGTGGCGCGCGCGATGCTGGCCGCCTGGCCACCAGACGTCCCCGCGGCCGCCATTGGGGTGGCGGTGCGGCAGCCCGATGACGACCCGCGCAGTTTGGTTCGGCGGGCCGAAGAGCGCATGTACGCGGCCAAGCGGGCCATGCGTCCACCAGGAGCCGGCGAGGAGCGTCGTGCCACGGAGTAGGGCGATCACGCACGTTTTGTCGTATCCTCAGCGTGTGGGGGATGGCGAGGCAGACGGCTCCGAAGGCGAGGCGTGTCATCGGTGTCATGGTTCAACGGCAGCATGTCGCACGGCAGCAGCGCTGCGGGGGACGATCCCGGGATTCACCTGGAGGACGTCACGGTGCAGGTGGACGGCTTGGCGCGTCCGGCGCTGGACCGGGTGTCCCTGCGCCAAGGGGCAGGGTGCCTGACCGTGCTGGGGCCACGTGGTTGTGGCAAATCGACCCTGCTGAACGTGGTCGCGTCCCGCGTGGCCCCCTCCCAGGGGACGGCACGCGTCGGCCGGGCGGACGTGGTCCAAGATCCCCTGGCGGTCCGCCGCCTGGTGGGCTACGTCCCCGAGGCGGTGACGGTGCCGGACGATCTGACGCTTGTCGAGTATTTGTTGGAGATGGCTCGCCTCGACGGGTTGGGGAGGGAGTCCCACGACCGGGTCGAGGCGGCGATGGCGGCGGTGCACTTGGGGACGGCCTCCCACCGCCGCCTGAAAGCCTTTTCCGGGGGCATGAAGCGGCGCGCGCTGCTGGCGCAGGCGCTCATGAAGGATCCGGCCGTGCTGGTCGTGGAAACGCCGACCGCCGGGCTTGATCCGTACGAGCAGCTCATGACCCTCGAGCTTCTGCGATCCTTGGCGGAGGATCGGCCCGTGCTGCTGTCCACCACGGTGGTGGACGACGTACAAGATTTGGGCGGGCACGTGGCGGTGCTGGACCGCGGCCGTCTCATCCGCCGCCTGCCCGCGCGGGAGCTGGCCCTCATGGCGCGGGGATTGGTGTGGGAACTGCCCTGGAGCTTTCGCGCCCGCATGGATGGCTTGGTCTTTCCCGGCCCGCGGCCCGACACGGTCGCGGTCCTGGCCGATGCGTCCCCCCACCAGGTGGCCCGCCCCGTGGATCCCACGCCCGAGTATGGCTACCTCGTGCTTTTGTGGAACAGTCGGCGGGAGCCCCAAAGCGCGTGAGCGAGGTGGCGATGAAAGTGCGGGGGCTGGTTCAGTACGGCCACGGCGTGGAGGCGCCGGAGATTTTGCACGAGGTGACGATGGACCTGCGTACCGGGCTGACGGCCCTGGTGGGCCCGAACGGTGCTGGCAAAACCACGCTCCTGCGCTCCCTGGCCGGCATCCTGCCCTTGGAGGAGGGCCACATCGAAGTGGGGGATGTGGCCATGCAGGACCGCCCAGCCGCCGTGCGCCGCCGCGTGGGGTACCTGCCCCAGTTTCCCGGGGTGTACCGCCGGCTCACGGTCCGGGAGCACGTATGGCGACAGCAGGCGTGGCTTCTGGGTCAGGCACCGGAGGAGGAGGACATCCGGACCGCGCTCCGGCACTTTGGCCTGCTGCACCGGGCGGACTGGAGCGCGGGGAGGCTGTCAGCGTCGGAGCGCCGCTGGCTGGCGCTGGCCATGCTGTGGGCCCGCCGTGTGCCCGTGATGCTGCTGGACGAGCCCACGGCGGGGCTTGACCTGGAGGAACGCCTCGCGCTGTGGGATGTGCTGGCGTCGCTGCTCCACGAGCCGGATGGGCCCCGGGCCATCTTGGTCACGACGCACCTGCTGGAGGAAGTGGCGCGGTTTTGCAGTGATGCCATGATGCTGGTGCAGGGGCGCATGGTGTACCAGGGAGCCGTGGCCGGTCTGGCCGGACGCGCCCAGGGGCGGACGTGGTATGTGCCGCGCGGTGTCCCGGTCCCGGACGCGGTGGAGGTGGGCGTGGACTTGGCACAGGACCGGCGGCTTGTGGTGTCGGTGGGCGAGCGGGCCGAAGGGGACGCGCCATTTACGCCCCGGCCGCCCCGGTTGCTGGATGGCTATCTGGTGGTGGAGCGGCAGTGGCTGGAAGGGAGGTGGGCCGATGGCCGTCGGGCCCCCCGGCGGTAGGCCGTCCGGGGCGCGTCTCCCGCGGGGCACGGCGGTCTGGGTGCTGGCGGGCGACACCTGGCGCCAGAGCTGGAGGGAAGTGGTGGTGCGCACCGAACTGTTCGCGCTGCTGTTCCTGTCCCTGATTGCGGGCGTGGCTGCGGTGGGGTCCCCGACCGCAGGGGCCGGCGCCATCCAAATGCTGGCGCTGTGCCTGATGCTGGTGCCGTTTGCCGTGGTGCTGGCCGCGGGCCAGGTGTGGCGCAGCCCGGACGCCGAGGTGGCGCTGTTCGCCCGGCCAGTCACGGCGGCGGGATACGTGCTGGGCCGAACCCTGGGGCTGGTGGCCGTGGGGGCGGCCATGCTGCTGGCGGTGGACGTGCTCGGCTCGCTGGCCCTGTTTGGCATCGCCCGGCTGCCATGGGTGTCCTCGGTCGCGTGGAACACGGCCTGGTCCCTCCTGGCGGTGGGACCGAGCCTCGTGCTGACGGCCTCGGCCGCGGTATGGCTGGTGGGGCGGACCGGGGGCGGAGCGCGCTACTTCACCCTGGGAATTCTGGGGAGCCTCGTGGTGGCGTTTCTCGAGTACAAGTGGACGGCCCTGGCGGCCGCACTGGACCCGCACCTGGTGCTCTGGAGTCCGTTCCCGGGCCTGCTGACCCTGGGACTCGCGCTGCCGCCCGAGCTGCTGGGACCCACGCCCGGCTGGCTGTGGGCCAACCGGTCCGTTTGGCTGGTGGTGGCGGCGGTCCTGCTGTTGGCGGCCGTTCGGGATCGGGACCGGGCCCGCACCCCGCCGTCCGCGAGCCCGTCGCGCGACCGGCGGCTGTACCGGGGCGCCGTGGCGGCCCTGGTGGTCGCCCTGGTGTGGCTGGAGTCGGCCGCGCTGTCTTTGTCGCCGGGGGTGCTTCCGACGGGGGCAGCCGCCACGGCGGCGCACAGCACGGGCCTCGCGGCGGCCGGACCCATCGCGCTGTCCCTGGCCGTGAACCAGGACAGCGGGGTGCTGGCCGGCACGGCCCAGGTGCACGTCGTGACCACGCGCTCCTCGTCGCAGCCCCTGTGGTTTTGGTTGAATCGAGGCCTCGGAGTCCAGCGGGCCACCTGGAACGGCCAGCCCATCCCCATCGCGCATGAGGGCGGGCGGGTGCTGGCCGGCACGGCCGCCCGCCTGGTGGCCGTCCGGGTGCCCGGGGGTACCGGGACGCTCGTGCTGACCTACGGCGGCAGGCTGTTGCCCCTGGCGACGTGGCTGCCCACTCCGCCGTTTGGCCCGGGGACCAGCGCCGCCACGGCGTACGCGGGCGGCGGGCGGGTGTTCTGGACGGGCGCGGGAGCCTGGTATCCGCGACTGCTCGCCGCACGAGGCGCGGGGGCGCCGCTCTTTATGCCCACCTCCCTGTCTTGGCACCTCACGGGCACGAGCACGGGCGCCCTGGCCTGGAGTGGCCTCCCCCGTCCTGGCGTCACCGGGCTGCTCCCCTCCGTGCTGTGGCTCCAGGGACCCTATCACCAGACGGTGGTGGATGGCGTGAGCGTATACACACGGCGCGGGGTCGGGCCCGTGCAGCTGGCGTCGCTTTCGGCGTATGCGGCCGCCCTCAAGGTGCTGGGCCCGTGGCTGCCGGGGGAGACAGGCCACGTGCCGGTGCTGGTGGTGGACCCCCTCCTGACCCGTCCAGCGATGACGCCCGCGTTTGTGGCGATGCCCGGCAACCAGCCGTACTGCATCCCGGCCGACCCCGTGGTGGGGGCATGCAGTACGTCGGAGCCCACGTCGCCAGCGGCGTGGCTGCGCCTGGCGGCGTTGGGCTGGGAAAATGCCCTGGGCCTCGCCCCGGGAGGATCGCGGGTGACGACCCCGGCATGGCCCGCGGGCGACCAGCGCCGGCAACTTTTAGGCGTGCTGGCCGCCGCCACCGTCATTCGGGCCGATGCCGGCGGCCCCGTGGCCCGTGCCGTCGCGCTGGCGGGGTATCAGCGGCGGGCCCCGCTCCCGGTGGTGGGGCGCCTGTCCGCCGCGCGGGCGGCGGAGTTGAAGCAGTTGGTGGCTTGGGCGGCCCGCGCGAGTGCCAGCCAGTGGGCGGGCATGGTGGCGCGGGTGGCAGGGACGGCGGCGCACGGCGCCCTGACGTGGTCCAACGTCTCGGCGGCCGAATCGTCCTAAACGGGAGAGGGGGGCCATCATGGCACCGAGCGAGGACCACCGTCTGGGCGGCAGGCGGCCGCGGTCGCTGAGGCTCCAGCGTCTGGCGCTGGAACTCAAACTGGCGGGTGGGGCGCCCTGGATCCTCGTGCCGCTCGGCCTCTTGGTGCTGACCCTCATGCACACCGGGCTCGGGGGCGGCGCGGTCGCGTGGGCTCCCCATTGGGCCGAAAACTGTGAGGCGTTCCTCCCGCTCGGCTTTGGGATCGGGTCGGCCTCGCTGTTGCTGGTGGAGCATGAGGAAGGCATGCTGGAGATGGCGTCCGCCCTGCCGCTGCCTCGCCTGGCACGGACACGGACTCTGGCGCTGGTCGGGGGAGCCTGGGTCTTGGTGCTGGTGTGGCTCCTGCTGCTCCGAGTCGTGTTCGGTCCGGTGCCCTTTTGGACCGGCGTGTGGGCGGCGCTGGGCCCGGGCCTGTTCCTCGGTGGAGGGTCGGCGCTGGTGGCCAGCTGGTCCGGGCGGGTAGCGCTCGGGTATCTGGTGGCCATCGGGGTGCCCGTGATGGACCTGGTGCTGCAGCTGCTGGGGGTGTTTTACCGGCTCTGGCCGCTCCAGCTGGTGAACGTGTTCGCCTACCGATGGGCGACGCCCGAGCCCGGATGGGTGGTCGTGAAGATTGTGATGGGGCTGGTGGGCTTGTGGCTGTATCGACGGGCCATCCGGGGATGGCGGGGTGCGGGCGCGAACCTGCTGTAGACGAAGCCGGCCCAAGAGAGGACAGGGGGCGAGTCCACGAACGAGCAGCCAGGGCCGCGGGCTGGTTCCCAGACCGGGACGGCGGCCGGGTGGGACGTCGACCGATTGGACACCCCCGCCGTGGTGGTGGACTGGGGGATCGTGGAGGCCAACCTGGAGCGCATGGCTGCCCGGGTCAGCGCCCGCGGCCACGCGCTGTGGCCGCATGTCAAGACCCACAAAAGCCTGCGCTGGGCACGGCGGCAGATGGAGCTGGGGGCTCGCGGGCTGATGGTGGCCAAGTTGGAGGAAGCGGGCCCGCTCGCGCGGCACGGGATGGATGCGCTGTACGTGGGTTACCCGCTCGTGGGCCCAGGGCCGGCCCGTCGGCTCGAGCAGCTGGTGGCGGCGGACATCCGGGTGCGCGTGGCTGTGGACTCGCTCGCCGGTGTGGCGTGCCTGGCGCAGGTGGCCCAAGCCACGCGCGCTCCCATCACGGCGCTCGTGGAGGTGGACACCGGATTTCACCGGTGCGGCGTCGCCACCGTCGAGGAGGCGGCGCGGCTCGCGGACGCGCTCACGACCGCGGGGGTCTTGTATCAAGGGATCACATGCTTCGGGGGGCACATCACGTGGCGTCTCTCCGACGACGAGCGGCGGGCGGCGGTCGTGGCGGAGACTCGGCAGCTGGCCCAGTGGTCTGATGACCTGCGCGCCCGCGGGTGGGCCCCGGAGGTGGTGTCGCAGGGTGGGACCGTGCCGACGGGATACCTGGAGCTGTTGTCGGCCGCCACGGAGCTGCGACCGGGGACGTACATCTACAACGACACGGCCACGGTGTTGGCCGGGGCCGCCGAGTGGGCCGACTGCGCCGCTTGGGTGTGGACTACCGTGGTGAGCACGCCCACGTCCGATCGGACGGTGGTGGACGCCGGCAGCAAAACACTGGCCGGGGACGGGCCGGTGGCCGGCTCGTTTGGACATCTCCGCGAGCGTCCGGACCTGGTCGTGGCGTCGCTGTCCGAGGAGCACGGCGTGATTCGCGCACGCGATGGCGGCCGCACCGGACTGCAGGTGGGCGATCGCCTGTCGGTCGTTCCCAACCACGTGTGCACCATGATCAACTTGCACGACGCTGTGCACTTGGTTGAGGGCCGACGGGTGGTGGGGTCGCTCGCGGTCGACCTTCGGGGAGCGGTCCACTGATCTCAGGACCATGCCCCAGCGGGGCGGGCCACCCCAACGGGCCCGCCCCGCGGACACAGCCGCGCTACAGCGTCAGGTTTTCGAAAGCGTGTCGCAACTGGTCGTTCAGCACGCGGATGTGGGTGCCCTTCATGCCGAGCGATCGTGTCTGGATGACCCCCGCGCTCTCCAGCTTGCGGAGCGCGTTCACGATGACCGACCGAGTGATGCCCATCTCGTCCGCCACATGGGACGTGATGACGAGTCCTTGATTATCGTCGATTTCGGAAAACAGCCTCTGGGCCGCCATGAGCTCCGAGTACGACAGGGCCTCGATGGCCGCTGATACCTGGTTGCGCTCGCGATCGCGCTTCGCAGACCGCACCTCGCGCGCCCGGCCCATCACCAGCGAGATGATGGTGGAGCCGTATTCGGCCAACAGCCAATCGTCAGCGGTGAGGCCGGACTCGGGTCGATGCAGAGTCAAGATGCCGGTGGGGCCGGATGGCCCCTGAAGCACCATCTTGGTGTTGGGCGTGGCCGCGCGTCCGGTGCCGGGTCCCGAGCCACCCGCGCTCAGAGGGGTTTCGCCCAAAGGGGCCGTCACTTCCACCGCGCAGCCCAGCGCTGAGGCCAGTTCCTCCATAAACGGTCGCAGGTCGTAGTTCTCGGGCACCCCGCGCCACAGCGCATCGGTCAGTTGCCGGAATGTATCCAGCACAGCCATCGTGTTGTCCCCCTCCAATTAGTCGCTCACCGGATTCGGCCTCGGATGTGGCGCTTCGCTGTCCGCCTCGTCGTTGTCCGTTTCGCTGGGACTCGCCTCGGCGCCCCCACGCGCGGTCACGAATCCCGTCCGTCGGTCTCGCCTCCACATTGATTCGCACAATCACGACATTTTGAGGTATTGCTGCCGATCCACTGAGCCTGGGCGCCTACTAAGCCTAGTCATGGCACGTGGTCCTACCAGATGACATGTTACCATGAAGTTGTGGACCGGCAAGCGGCCGCCGGGGAATTGGCGTATGTCGGGTTGTGGGTGCCGCCGTCTGACGTGATCGGTGTTCCGCGATGGGACGGGCTGGAAGCCAGGTCCGGGAGGGGGTGGGGCGATGGCGGGCGGCGCGGAGCCGGGGCTGGCGAGCTCGACCATCCTGCAGGACAGCTGGCCGCCGGTTCCCGCGGACGGATGGCGCGCTGTGGTGCCCATGGGGGAGGGAGCCCTCCTCTTGCAGTGGGGCAGTGGTGCCGACCGATCGCAGAATCGGCGCATCCATCGGCTCGCGGATGCGGTGGGGGCGGCGGCGGACGGGAACGGGGGCCTCTTGGGGACGGTCGCGGGGTTCGACACCCTGCTGGTGGAGTTTGATGCCGACCGACTCACCCCGGACGACGTGCTGTGCCGCATTCGGTGGGCGGCCTGGGCCACGCGCCCCCCGGCGGCCCCCCGCCGGGTGGAGGTGCCCGTCTGCTATGGCGGGGCATGGGGGCCAGACCTCGAGGCATTGGCCCGCCACGCGGGGCTCCACCCGGACACCGTGGTGCGTCTGCATGCCAATCGACCGTACCAGGTGTATTGCCTGGGTTTTCAGGCGGGGTTTCCCTACGCGGGCCCGCTGCCCGACGTGCTGGTCATGCCGCGCCGCGATCGGCCGGTGGCCCGCGTGGCGCCGGGATCGGTGGCCGTGGCCGGCCGCCAGACAGGGGTGTACACGCGGCCGGGGCCGGGAGGTTGGCATGTCGTGGGCACCACGCCCCTGAACCTCTTTGATCCCGCCGCGGACCCGCCGACGCCGTACCGTCCCGGCGACGAGCTGTGGTTTCGGCCGGTGTCGCCCGAGGAGTTTGGTATGCTGGCCGAAGCCGGGGGCGCCTAGGTGGGACGCCTCGTCGAGGTGCTGGACGGTGGGTTGTCCACCACGATTCAGGACCAGGGGCGTCCGGCCGCGCCCGCCGCAGGGGTCGCGCCGGGGGGAGTCATGGACCCCTGGGCGGCCGGGTGGGCCAATGCGTTGGTGGGAAATCCCCGCGGGGCCGCCGTACTCGAGGCGACGCTGCTGGGGCCCACGCTCCGGTTTCCCGAGGGGGCTACGGTGGCGCTCGCGGGTGCCGACATGGGAGTCCGGCTGGATGGCGTCGCGGTGCCTCTCGGACAGGCGGTGCGGGTTCCCCCGGGCGGGGAATTGTCGGCCGGATCCGCCCGCGCCGGCGTGCGCCTGTATTTGGCGGTGGATGGTGGGATTGACAGCGCCTGCTGGATGGGAAGCCGCTCGGCCGATCCGGCGGCGGGCTTCGGCCGTCCCCTGCGAGGCGGCGACCGGCTGCCGCTGGGCACGGCTCGGGGCCGAGTGGTCCGGTGGGAAAACCCCGTGAATACTTGCCTGGTGCGGGACGTGGTGCGCGTCACGGAGGGACCGTCCGCGGGCGGGGGCCTGTTGGAGTGGCTTACGGCGGGCCGGTTCCACGTGTCCGCGCGGTCGGACCGGGTGGGTGTCCGTCTCGACCCCCCAGACGCTGCCCGCCGTCACGTGGCTCCGGTATGGCCGGCCGACTGGGACCGCCGCCTGTCCATTCCCATGGTGACGGGTGCGGTGCAGCTGACGCCGGACGGGACGTGTTTCGTTCTGATGGCGGGGCGCGGGGTGCTGGGGGGTTATCCCGTCCCGGCCGTGGTGGCGGCCGCGGATCGGCCGGTGCTGGCGCAGGCGGTGCCGGGGGCTCCGTTGCGGATGGTGGTGGTGTCTCGCGGGGAGGCTCGCGAGGCGTGGGCGGCCCTGCAGGCGGCCGGACCGTGGCGCTAGCGGGAAAGCGGGGGAGGGGATGTGCGATGTGGATGAGCCTCACGGCGGACTTGGGGGAAAGCTTTGGCCGCTGGCGGATGGGCGATGACGATGCCCTGCTGGAGGTGGTGACCTCGGCCAGCGTCGCGTGCGGCTTTCATGCGGGCGACCCGATGGTGATGGACCGCACCGTGCGGCGGGCCAGCGGACGAGGCGTGGGCGTGGGGGCGCACCCGGGCTACCACGACCTGGAGGGGTTTGGCCGGCGGGATCTCGTGCTGTCCGGCGACGAGATTCGCACCGCCGTGCTGTACCAGGTCGGGGCGCTGGCGGCGTTCTGCCGGTCGGCGGGCATAGCGCTGGAGCACGTCAAGCCGCATGGCCAGCTGTACAACCGGGCCCTGGTCGACGAGGGGGTGGCGCGCGCCGTGGTGGCGGGCGTGGCCGCATGGGATGTGCGCCTGCCGGTGGTGGCCGCGGAGGGCGCGCTGGCGGACGCCGCGCGGGCCGCGGGCCTGCCGGTGGCGGTCGAAGCCTACCTGGACCGTCGCTATGCGCCAGACGGCACCCTGGTGCCTCGCGGGCACGCCGGGGCCGTCCTCACGGATCCGGCGGAGGTCGTGGCCCAGGCACGCGCTCTCGCCTGCGAGGGGCGCGTCCAGGCGGCGGGGGGCCAGTGGCTGTCGGTGGTGCCCGACACGCTGGTGGTGCACGGCGACACCCCGGGTGCGGCCCGACTGGCTGGCCTGGTGAAGGAGGCCCTGGCCGCGGCCGGCATCCACTGGGGCTCGTTGGCGACGGTGTTGGCGGCGCGGTGAATCCAGAACCGTGGCGGAAGCGTTAACGTGGCAGGGGGATCGGAGGTAGGAGGGACAGCGGTGGCAGCCAGGGCACGGTGGATCATGCGGGGCGTGATGCTGGCGTGCGTGGCCCTCGGTGCGGCGGGATGCCGGTGGTCTGCTCTCGGCCCGGCCCCGCGCGTTCCCCCCTTTCCCTCCCATCCCGGAGTGCTCCGTGGCGAGCAGCTGCCCACGGTGTGGCCAGGACCGGCCCCGGGGCCGCTCCTGCTGCGGCGCGTGGTGGTGATGAACCGACAAACGTTGTGGGGGGTCACCAGCGGGCCGGGGACGGGCAGCGGCCTGTTGGAGACCGTGAACGGCGGCCGTGCCTGGCGGGAGCATTATCGGACCGGGCTGCCGGTGACCGCCCTGCAATTTGTGAGTGCGCGACAGGGCTACGCCGTCGAAAATGGGTGCGGCGTTGGGCAGTGCCTGACGTCGGCGTTGCTGCGCACGCGCGATGGCGGGCGGCGGTGGTCCACCACCTATGCCACCCACCGCCGAGAGCTGGCCAGCCTGTCGTTCGTGTCAGCCGAGTGGGGGTACCGCGTGACCGGGGGTGGGCGCCAGCCGTGGGCGCTGGCGTTCAGCGCCGATGGGGGGGCCACCTGGGTGGCGCGGGCGTTTCCCTGCCCGTCCCAGACCGGGTCCGTGGCGCTCAGCTTCGTGACGCGGGCGCAGGGCTATCTGGCGTGTGGGCCCCCGGCGCCAGACAGCACGGGTGGGACCACCGTGTGGGTGACGCACGACGGGGGGGCGGGGTGGACGGTCGCGGGCGTGGCGGCGTCAGGAGAGGTTACCGGCCTCACCTTTGTAAACGGCTCCGTCGGATACCTGGGAACGCGGACGGGTCTCTGGGTCACGGGGGATGGCGGGCATCACTGGACTTCGGCCCGTGGGCCGCAGTTTGCGGCCGGGCACGGCGTTTTTTCCCTGGGGCGCATCGGGAGCGACGTGTATCTGCTGTCCGCGGGCCGCGCGTGGACCGTGAGCGCCCATGGCGTCTGGTCCTCGCTGTATCCGCGGCCCCAGCCCCATACCGCCGTGGTGTGGCCCAGCGCGCAGCGAAGCTACGGCGTGGGCGAGGCGGGGGCGCCGACCGCGGTGATGGCGGGTGCACCGGGGGCACGGGGATGGACCACGGTCGGCTATCTGCCCGGACCCGCCAGCACCCTGGTCTCCGCGTCCCCCCGCACGCTGTGGGCCGTGAATCCGCGCTGGTACGTGAGTCGCGACGGGGGGAGGACGTGGCAGACGCCGACGCTGCCGGGTTCGACACCCACCACCGATGCGTCGGCCTGCGGGCGCTATGGCTTTGTGCTGATGGGCGGGCGCACCGTGCGGGTGACCACCAACGGCGGGACGAGCGTGGGGCGGGCGCATGTGCTGCCCTTTGATGCGACCAGCGTCGCGTGTCAGACGCCGGGGGTGGGGTTCGCGCTGGGACGGCCGCGCGGCGCGACGGTGCGGGGCTCGGGCGGCAGACGGATGCATGTGGCTCCGGGCACGGTGTACCTGTGGCGCACCGCAGACGGCGGCGCCACCTGGGTGCCCTTCGCGCTGCCGCCGGTGCTGAATATGGCCGCGCCCACCATGATGCGGTTCCTGGGCCCACGACTGGCCTGGATGTGGTCGGCCAATGGCTACTGGCTCACGCGAGATGGAGGACAAAGCTGGGTGGCGCGCGCCATGCCCCCCAGCGTGGTGATTCGGTCGCTGGCCTTTGACAGCCCCACCGCGGGCGTGGTGGTGGCGAACACGGGCGTGTACACCACGTCCAACGGGGGCCGCACCTGGGTGCCCGTGCCGTGAAGGAGGCGTGGGGCTATCTGCAGCGGCTGGCACACCGCGTGGCGCGCGACGACGTCGGCGCCTACGCGGCGGCGCTCTCGTATAATTTTTCGTTTGCCCTCCTGCCGTTGCTGCTGTTTGCGACGGCGCTGCTCGCCTTCTTACGGTTCCGCGATCCTGTCCACGTGCTGACCGCTCCGCTGGCGGGGGTGGTGCCCAAAACCGTGCGGGCCCTCGTGTCCCAGGCCCTCGTGGGCGTCGTGCGCCACAAGAGCCCGACCGTGCTGTCGCTGGGCTTCCTGGGGTTCGTGTGGGGCATGTCCGGCGCGTTTCGTCAAATCATCGATGCGATGAACCACGCGTACGAGTTTCGGTTCCCGTTTCGACGACGGTCCTGGGAACTTTACGGCGTGTCGGTGCTGTTGGGGATGACCGTGGGATCGCTGCTGGTGGCGGGTCTGGCGTTCTCGGTGCTGGGGCCCAATGCCATCAGCGGACTGGCCACCACCGTGGTGGGCCGTCCCCCAGCGCCCCTGGCGCTGGCGGTTTTGCACTGGGGCGTGCTGGCCGCCATGTTGTGGCTGGCGCTGTCGATTCTGTACGCCGCCGCGCCGGATCGGCCGCATGGCTTTCGCCTGTACACGCCGGGCACGGTGGTGGCGCTGGTAGGATGGGCCGTCCTGTCCATCGCGTTCCAGCAGTACACCACCCGGGTCAACACGTTTGGGGTGTATGGCACGCTGGGCGCGATGATTCTTCTGCTGTTGTATCTTTATCTCTTTGGCTTTCTCCTGTTGGTGGGGGCGGAGGTGAATGCCGTGGCGGAGGCGCCCCCGCACCCGGACGGGGCGGGCGAAGGCCCGCCCGCCCCCGGCCCCCTTACTCGGTGATGGCCGACTCCGCCGCCCTCGGCGGGGCCTCGGCTGGCCCGGTGGGGCTGATGCCCTTCAGCATGTCGGTGAGCTCGGTGGGAATAAACAGGAGCGTGTTTTGCTCCGACTTGACCGCCTCCAACAGCACATTCAAGCCACGCAGCCGAAAGGCCGTCGTCGAATGCTCGTACAGGCGGGCGGCCTTCACGAACTCCTCGGCGGCAATGACCTCGGCCTCGCCGTAAATGCGCCGGGCCTCTTTCTCCGCCTGGGCCTGCGCCTTGCGGGACAGCACATCCTGCAGGGAGGCCGGAATCTCGATGTCGCGGATCTCCACGTTTTGAACCGCGATGCCCCACGACTCGGCGCGTTCCCGAATCTGCTCGGCAATGCGTTCGTCCAGCTGGCGCTGATCCGACAGCAACTGCTCCAGGTCGCTGCGGCTCACGATGTCGCGCAGCGTCGTCTGGGCCGCCAAATCGATGGTCGCCTGGTAGTTCTTGACTTCCAACGCGGCGCGCGTGACGTCGGCCACCCGCCAGAAGAGGACCGCCAACAGCGTTACCGGCACCTTGTCCTTCGACAGCGTGCCCTCCGTGCGAAACTCGGTGGTGGTGATGCGCTTGTCGATGATCATGGCGCGCTGAAACCCGAACAGCACGAACCGAATGCCGGGGCCGCGGTTGCCCACGTAGCGGCCCAGCGTGAAGACCAGCATCTCGTCCCACTGCTTGATGACTTTGAGGGACAGAAGCCCCCAGAGAACCACGATAATAAGGACCACGTACAGCCCGTTCATGTCCGGTGCTCCTTTGCTGGTCGTGTGGCGGCAAGCCGTCGCCTCAGCATAGCACCGAAGCCGCGCGACGGGTCAGTTCATGGGCTTGCCGGTCCAGCTGAAGGGCCAGGGATAGTTGGCGCCGTACACCGTGTCAAACCAGGTTTTGGCGTAGGGGTCCTTCAGGTGGAAGTACTGGTCGTAGATGGCCCGGGCCACGAACCCGGAGTAGGCGCCAAACACCCCGTCATGGATATAGACGAGAACTTCCAGCTTGGGGGTGGGGAGGGGGCCGCTGGCCGCATACGACGCCGCGGGCGCGAACGACTCAAAGAACGCGTTGTTGATGGGGCTGTTGACCCGCTGAGCCGTGCCGGTCTTGGTGCCGACGTACATGGGAATGCCTTTCATCGCCCCATAGCCGGTGCCCAACGGGCGTTGGGCCGAGCGCTCCATGCCCACGTGGATCACGTGGTAGTCGGCGCGCGTGATGGGAAGCTTCTGCTGCACCACGGGCTGGAAGCGCTCGATCACCTTGCCACTCGGCGACGTCACGTACGATAGGAAGTGCGGCTGGTACAGCGTGCCGCCGTTGACCACCGCGGCCTCCGCCCGGGCGAGGCCAATCAGCGTGTAGTCCGAGATGCCCTGCCCAATCGCGGTGTTGAGGTTCTGACCCCATGTCCAGGGCTGGCCTTCCAACTGCTGGTATCGCTGGGGGGTGGGCATCTGACTCGACACCTCACCGGGAATGTCCAGCCCGGTGGTCGAGTTCAATCCGTACAACGACAGATAATGGTCCATGCGCTGGATCCCCATCCAGTAGCCCACCCAGTAAAAATAGGTGTCGTCGGACACCTCGAGGGCGCGCTCCAGGTTGACCGGACCAAACCCTGGCGCGTACCAGTTCTTGAATGTCGGGTCCAAGGGGAAGTACCCGTGGTCCACGACGATGGTGCTGGGCGTGATGACGCCCGACGCCAGTGCGCCGCCGGCGATGATGGGCTTGAACACGGAGCCCGGGGCGTATTGGCCCTGGTACACCCGGTTCACCCAGCCGCCGGTTTTGTTCAGTTGGGCCAGGAACTGAGGGGTAGCGGGCTCAAACGAGTTGGGGCTGTAGCTGGGCAGGCTCACGGCGGCCAAGACCGCGCCGTTTTCGGGGTTGAGCACGATGACCGCGCCTTTGGTGGCTTTGGGCGAGTGGGGAGATCCCGGGCTGGTTTGCATGGCGTTCATGACAAACTGCAGCGCCTGGGTCGCCACTTTTTCCATCTGCCCGTTGATGGTGAGATGAATCGTATTGCCCGGGACCGGGGGCTTGGCCCCATAAATCTTCAGGAACTGGCCCGCCGAGTTGACCTGTACCAGCTGCTGACCGGGCTGGCCGCGCAACAGACTTTGATATTCCGCCTCCAGCCCCTGCTGGCCAAACAACGACGCGGCGGTGTAGCCCTGGTTCGGGTGGGCTGCCAGCTCCGGGCCGTTGATCTGGCTCACGTAGCCCACGAAGTTGCCAAACAGACTCCCCTGGGGATACGAGCGCTTGGCGGTGACCAGCAGATGAATGTCAGGATACTGGCCGCGGTTCTCCTGATAGTGCGTGATGGCCGTGGGGGAGAGTCCCTGGCCCGGGTCCAGCACCACCGGCCAAAACGGGGGATTGTGCTTTTCTTGATACGTCACGGTCGCGTTGAGCTGCTTCACGCTTTCGCCCAGCAGCGTGGCGAGCCGCACGGCCTCGCTGTGCGGCAGCGAACCCTGGGACGGGTTCATCCACTCGATTTCCCAAGCGGGTTGGTTGCTGGCTAACACCATCCCGTCGCTGGTGACAATCTGGCCGCGAGGGGCCGACACCGGAATCGTCCGCAGGTAGTCCTGCTGGCCCAGTGACTGGTAGTGCGCCGCGTGCGCCACCTGCAGGCTTTCCAACCGTGCCGCGATGGCCCCCAGCGCCAGCAGCAGCACGCCCCCCATGACCCAGGCCCGCCGGACCATCCGCTTTTGTTCCCGCTCAATCATGTCGCGCCCCCCACCGTTAAACGCCGCCCCCGCGCCCGGAGTTGGTCCGGCTCGCGACCGCGATGGATGAAACCCCCTCAAACATTGCGGCCATTATAGTGCGCATGGGCGGCTCGGCGCCAGGGTGCGGTGGACGCCGGCGCTTTTGAACCCCAGGGCGAAGACCGGCGATCGGTGTCGCGCGAAAGGGCAGACCAGCCCCCACCATTCGCCACAAAAACTGGTCGGTCCGTGGCACAGTCGCTCGAGAATGCGTGCGGCGTTGGGGGGGCTATCCCCACGGGGCGAATGGTGCAGAGGGCGGTGGACGTTGATGGGGCGAAGCGGGCGACCGCGCCGGATCTGCGCGGGGGTGCTGTTGGCGCTTGTCGTATGGCCGGGTGGACCGTTCATCGTCCTGGCCTGGTCGCTCCACAGCGCGGCCGGCACGGCGGCCCGGCTGATGCGTGAGCGGACCACCGCCGTGGCGGCGCTGGTGGCGGCAGCGCCCCGGGCACGCACCGTCAGTGCCGTCGGCGCCGCGCTCACCCGGTTGAACCGCGAGCTGGGACGAGCCGCGTGGGCACTGGGCTGGCTGGGGAACGAGCGCCGTTGGCCCGTGATCGGAACCGAGGAGGGCCTGCTCACCGACGCGGTGGGGGGAGCGGCCCTGCTGGCCCGCGCGGCGGCCGGGGTGTGGCGCGCCCGGGAGGATGGCCGCGTGCTGGGACCCCGCGGGATTCGCGCCGCTCTGGCTGCCCTGCCCGGCGGCGCGGCGGGAATCCATGAGGTTAGCCTGGCCGCCCCCCACCTTCCGGTGCCGGCGGCGTGGGCGCGTGCGCTGGCGCACGCGGCGCCGCT
>JAJYPH010000047.1 GCA_021795575.1 Bacillota bacterium | reverse complement strand
CCGTAAGATCCGGCCAGGTACGCATTGAGCCCGGTTTCGCCGACCTCCTGGCCATTTAACGTCAGGTGGTGGATGTCGCCACTGTAGGTGTGGTCCATGATCGCGTGAGCCGTGCCCGCACGCGCGTGGTATCCGACAAACATGACGGCCGCGCTGCCCGGGAACCCTTGCCCCATGGACAGTCGCTTGCCCGTGCCGGAAATGAGCTGGGTGCCCCGGGGCAGGTCCTCCAGCTCGGACCAGGCCAGGTTCAGCATGCCGTCGTGCGAGTCGTTCACCACCACCTCGGTGGCGCCGCGGGCCCAAACGGCCCGTACGACCGCTTTCATCTCCGCCACCATGTACGCGCGACTCTCCTGGTACAGCCGCTCCCCGGGCATGAGCTGGACGCGGTCGACGATTCCCCCGATCCCCTCCATGTCGACCGAAATCACGATGCGCATGCACCCACCTGCCTTCCTGGCTTGCGACCGCGCGCGGCCGCCCCAGTGTTCTCGAGACCGATTCTAGCCGAGCCGTCTAATACTGTGAACTCTACGAAGGTTCGGTGATACACTCGCGGCGGGAGGTATGTCATTTGGCAAGCGTGGAGCGCCTCAGCGGCGCCCGGTGGAACAACCGGACCACCTGGATGTTCATTTCGTTTGCACTGGGCCTAGCCCTGGAATCGTATGTGTTTTCCCTGGCCTCGATCGCGGTGGCCTGGGTCGCCATTCCAAAGAGCCTGGGCGAGCTCATGCTGGCCTGGGCGCCGATCTGGCTCATTATCGGGATCGCGCTGGCCGGCCCCTTTTCCGACAAGTACGGGCGGAAGGTGACGCTGTATCTCACCCTAGTGCTCTATGCCGTCGGGGGCATCGTCTTGTTTTTCGCCACGTCGTATGGGCTGCTGCTCGTCGCGCTGGCGGCCATGCTGGTCGCGGGTGGCGGCGAGATGAACTCCATCATGGTGGCCAGCCACGAGCTGATGCCGCGTCGGCACCGCGGCAAAGCCACCATGCTGATCATCAACGGAATCAACTTCGGCGGGATGGTGCTGGCCATTGTGGCGCTGGCCACGGCCGCCCTGTCGGGCAGGGCCGCCATCGCGGAGCAGCGCGACGTGGTGGCGGTGGCCGTATTGGTGGTGGTGGCGGTGCTGTTCGCCACCCGGGTCAGCATGCCCGAATCGTTCCTGTGGCTGCAGAAGAAAGGGCGCACGGACGAGGCGGAAGCCACGGTGGCGCAATACTACGGCAGCGCGTGGCAGAACGAGGTGGACCTGACGCCGGCCCCGCCGGCCCACCAAACGACCGGGGGATACATGTTTTTCACGATGGTCGTCATGGTCCTCATTGCGGCGGCCAACACCATCGGCTTTGGCCTGATGGCCTACACGCTGGCCTTTGCGTTCTTTCCCCATCTGCAGCCCACGATCCTCCTCATTTTCGAAGGGGCAGGGTTTGTCGTGGGCTTCCTAGCGCTCATCGCCGACCGGGTGTCACGAAAGAAGTTCCTGTTCTGGACGTTCCTCGGCACGTTCGTGGTCACCGTCGCGGTGGCCGTGACCACCTCGGCATGGCAAAAGGACATGACGCTGTTCTGGGTGCTGCTCATCATTCTGGCGGGCGTAAACTCGCTGTGCTACCTCACGTCCGACACGCTGAAGGCCGAAGTGTGGCCCACGCTGCAGCGGGGCACCATGACCGCCATTGCCCGCTTTGTGTCCATCGGGCTCTACATCCCCAGCATCTACATCGTGGCGCACATGGACACCCAGCAGTACATCTCGTTCAACGCCGAAGTGTGGGGTGTGGGCCTGTTGGCCGCGATTGCCTGGCTGGTGTGGGGGCGCGAGACGGGACTTGGCCTCAGCATCCAGCAAGCCTCGGGCGAAGAGGTCGCCACGTCGCAGGGGGCCTAGTCCGAGACCGGGAGAGGGTGGGGTCCCGTCGCCTGTCCGGCGGCGGGACCCCTGGCGTGCGCGGCGGCGGGGCGCTGGCCGCGGTGCGCGGCACCACGCCCTTCAGCGCTCGTCACGCGTCAGGGGGTATACGACGCCGGAATGACGCCCACTTCGAATAGTTCCCTATGCTGGACCGTGTTGATGGCGATGGGAACGTTCAGGATGCTCCAGGCCGAGGACGTCCCCGGGAACGCGGTGATGGCCATCGGATAGCTCCAGGAACCGCCCTGCCGGACGCCCGCGACCACGTAGTACTTGACTTCAAAGATGGCCAGACCGGGTAGTGGAGGAAAAGTCCTGGTTGCCGGAAACGCGGCGATCCGTGTGACCGCTCCGCCCCTGCGTCTGGACGGACCTCGCGGGGCGCGGCTGGCCGAAAACCCGATCACGGGAGGCCGAGCCACGGGGGCCGTGGCCAAACCCACCGGCCCCACCCTGGGCCCCATGCGAGCCAGCAGCACCAGCACCGCAGCCGCCGCCACGCCCCAGGCCACTTCCCGGAGCCCGCGTCGTGACGGGGGAGGCTCCACGGACCACCGCGGCCAATCCACAGGGTGGGGTGCATCCAGGGCCGGGGGCCCGTACTGCCGGAACCACGCCCGCACCTGCTGTTCATCGTCGGTGGTGTGTTCGTCACGTATCGGTGTCCCTCCAAACTTTGCGAAAGCGCTCGCGCGCGTGGTAGAGCCGATTCTTGACCTGACTCAGCGAGAGGCCGAGGATGCCGGCGATTTCTGCCATGGAGTAGTCCGCGTAGCAAAACAACCACACCAGTTGGCGGTCGGTGGGGCGCAGCCGGTCGACCAGGTCGCGCATCATCAGGCGCTCATCCGCCGGGCCGCCGCGGGTCGAGCCGCTCCTCAGCGGCGGAGCGTGGCTCGAACGACGGCGAGCGTCGATGGAGAGGTTGTGTGCCAC
The DNA here is from genome assembly GCA_021795575.1 of Bacillota bacterium. GTDB lineage: Bacteria > Bacillota > Sulfobacillia > Sulfobacillales > JAIMBI01 > JAJZWV01. Next base: position 17,512 of record JAJYPH010000047.1, on the reverse strand, counting down.
CCGAAACAGCCATCCGGCGTGGACCGGCTTCCCGCGCCGCCCGTGCTGATACAAGCGCAGGAACCTCTCCTGGGCCACGTCCTCGGCCGTCGGCCAACTGCCCGTGTAGGTAAGGCAAATTGCGTGATCCGGTCGGCCCACGCGGCCACCCAAGCCGATACCTCGTCGTCAACCCCACTGGGCGCGGGCGGATCGTCAGCCGGCGGCCGGCACGAGATGCTGCTCGCGGTACAGCAGGGCCAGCGGAATCCCGACCAGCGCCAGCGCGGCCGTGAGGTACAGGGCCGCGGGGATGCCGTAGTGCCCGGCCACCAGCGACAAGCCCGCCACGCCCAGCGCGCCCAGCGCATTGCCCAGGCCAAGCGCGATGCCCGACGCCATGCCGCGGCTTTCCGGAAACAGCTCCTGGCCCATGACCATCGTCACCGACGTCGTGGACTGACTGAACAGCCCCACCACCGCCACGAGCAGAATGGCCACGATCCCCGTGCTCGCGGTGAACGCGGCCAGGGCGATGGCCGACCCCAGGGCGGCGGCCATTAGGATGAAGCGACGCGGAAATCGGTCCGCCAGCGCCCCCCCGATGCCGTTGCCGAGGGACCCCACGAAAAGCAGGACGCCCAGGTACAAGGAGCTTTCCAGCGCCGTGCCCCCGCGCGAGCGAAACCACACCGGCAGCAGAGCCACCAGCGCAAACGTCACTAGGGCGCGGGACCCAGACAGTCCCAGGAGAATGGCGAGGCGCCGCGCTCGGCTCACCATGAGGTGCAGGATCGCCGGATCGCCGTGGGATCGGGCAGACGTCACCGCGGCGGGTACGGCCGTCAGGGCATACACGCCCAGCACCAGACCGGGCAGCGCCACCACGGACACGCCGCCAATGCCGCCGATGATGGCGGCCAGCGCGCTCGCCATCAAAGGGCCGAGGGCACGGCCCACGTTGCCGGACACCAGGAATGTGGCCAGCCGCTTGCCGCGGCCCGATGGCTCGCCCTGGCCCACCAGTGCCAGGGACGTGGGGTGAAACAGCGAGCTGGCCGCGGTGCCCACCAGCAGAAGCACCACAAACAGGGTGTAGTTGCGGCTGAACGGCTCGAAAAGGGCGGTCGCCGACACCACCAGCAGCGCCGCGCCCGTGTACCGCCGGCTCGGCCGCGCGTCCACCATCCGGCCCAGAAACGGCTGTGACCCCTGCATGATGCTGCCGATGGCGCCCACGAGGGCCGCGGCCGTCACTGACCAGTGCAAGAGGCCCATGAACAGCGGCACCAGCGCCGGATAGATCGTACTGTAGGCGTCGTTCCAAAAATGGGCGACCGACAACAGCACCAGCGGCGATCGCCTGGCCGCGCTCGCGCCGACGGCGGCCATCAGGAACCGGACGCGGGCTGGCTGGAAATGGTCACGCTCGCAATCGTCACCGGGGACACCGGCATCGAGTCCTCCTGGGTGATGGGGTTGACCTTGACCGGCACCGCCGCAATCTTGTCCACCACGTTCATGCCGGATGTCACCTGCCCAATTTCGGTGTAGGTGGGAGTCGAGTTCAGCTGACTGCTGCTGCTGCCCGTGCAGACAAAGAACTGGCTGCCATAGTCATTAGAGGTGGCGGTGTGCGCGTACGCTACGACCCCCGGCGCGTACGGCACCGTGATGGGCAGCTCCGCGGGGATCCCATAGCCAGGTCCACCCACCCCGGTGTTCTCGGGGTCGCCGGTTTGAAACACAAAGGGCTTGAGTACGCGGAAGATCCGCTCCGTGTTGAAAAACTTATGATCGGCCAAAAAGACAAAATTGTTCACGGCCGTCGGGTCCCGCTTGGCGAAGAGGTGAATCACAAAGGTGCCCAAACTGGTCTTGACGGTGGCCGTGTACTGCCGCCCCGTCTGGATGACCGTCGGCGGCGGCGAGGAAAAGTGCGTCACGCGACCGGTGGTCGCGGACGGCTTCGACGGGGTCGTCTTCGGATGATGGGCCCCGGCGTGGGTCACCGTCGACCCGCACGCGGCCAGCAGCAACCCGCTGAGAGCCAGTGCCACCCAGTGGCCGTCAACCTGTCGTCGGGTTCTCAACCCACAGCACCTGCCTTACTTGGTTTGGATAGCCTGGCCGCGCGATCCGCGGCGCAGCGGGCGGTCCGGCCCGACCCATTGTAACCGATGCATCCCACGGATCCGATGGACCCGACGGGGGCGTACGCCCCGTCGGTACGGGACGCCTCAGCACCGGGTGGCCGACAGCGGACGGTCCGGGTCCTGCGTCAGATCCAGGAGCGAGTCCTCCCACCCGAAAAACAGCAGCACGTCCGCCACAAACGACTGCGTCCCGAGCGCCAGCACTAGGTCCGGGTGGGACGCGCTGGCCCAGCGCCACGCCGTCGCGAAGTCCGGGGCCCAACGGGATCCAGCAAACCGCTGCTGCGGCGCCGGGGGAAACGTGAGCCGCGGGTTCAGGGCGTTGACAAAGACCAGGGGGCCCAGGGGCGCCAGCGCCTGAGCCACGCCCGTCCAGTCCTTGTCGGCGGGAACCGCGACGATGGACGCGAGGCGCTGGCCGGGGCGGCCCGCCTGCACCGCGGCCACGACGGCGCGGGCAGACTCGCGGCGGACGGCGCCGTCCAGCAGCATGGGCGGGGTGCTGGGCAACAGGTCGCCCCGACCCGGAAACCGGGCGTGCGCCAGCGCCGCGATCGCGGTGGGCAGCGAGAAGCGCGACCCAAGCCAGCGCTCGGCCGCCAGCAGCGCCTGGCGGGCGTTCGCCACGGCAAAGCGGGGCCACGCGGGCAGGTAGACCGGGTGCGGGGCCGTCCCGCGGTTCATGGCGAGGGTAAAGTGAATGCCGCCGGCGGCTCCGGGCGACACGCGGCCCACCACGGTGCCATCAGGGACCCACGCGGCATCGGCGGCCTCCAGCCACGGGACCAGGTGGGGATCGTGCGGAGCCACCACCCACTCGGTCGCGGGCCGCACCACGCCCGCCTTGTGCCAGGCGATGTCACCCAGCGTGGGACCCAATTCGTGCCGGTGCTCCAACAGGATGCGGGTGATGACCGCTCCGATGTGGTGCACTTCCGCGACGTCGTCGAAGAGGGCACCCCGCCCGGTTTCGTAGACGGCGACATCAACGCCGACGGCTCGAAAGTGCCAGGCCGCGAGCGCCGCGAAGGCCCCCACCGGCCCCAGGTACTGATCCGGCGGAATCCCGGCGGTGACCCGGTCCAGTGCGGGTTTCACGGCGCGATAGGCTTCGAGAAAGGCATCGACGCCAATGGCACGCCGGTTCACGCGGATGCGTTCCAGGTTGTCCACCAGGTGGGGGCTGGAGAAGAACCCCACCGAGAGCCCGTGGGCCTCCAGAATGCTGGCCAAGTAAAACGCGGTCGACCCTTTGCCCTTGCTGCCGGTAATCATGATGGCCGGACAGGCGTCGTCAGGTCGACCCAGCTCGTCCAGCAGCTGGCGCGTCCATTCGGGATGGCGCACGGCGGCGTCCGGCCCGCGGCGGTGCCGACCGTTGTACAGCCGATAGATCGTCGAGATGGGGTCGTCCAGGCGAGGGTCCTTCATGGGCGATGCGCCTCGCTCACAGGTCGGGCACCTCCACCAGCAGGAAGTGGCCCGCGGCCTGGCAGGCGACCGCCAGCGTCAGGGGGTCGTGAGGCGGGGCCGTCGCTTCGAGGGCGTCATCGGGAGCGAGATGGATGCCGCTCACCGTCGCCGCGCCGGTGACGGCATGCAGATACGCGCGGTGGCCGGGCCGCACCACCCAGGGCGCGTCCTGTCCGCGCGCCAACTGCGCCCAGGCCACGCGGGCGTCTTGATGGATGGGCAATCCGGCCCCACTCGTCGCGTCGGCCGCCACCACCGTGAAGCCGGCGGCCAGCGTGGGGCGGCTCTGATGGTGCGCGGGCGTGAGGTGGCTCTCCCGCGGTAGAATCCAGATTTGAACAAATTTGGTGGGCGTCACGCCCCGGTTCAGCTCGGCGTGCTCGATGCCGCGGCCGGCCGTCATGGCTTCGACCTCCCCGGCGTGGAGCACGAGCTCGCGCCCCGTGCTGTCCTCGTGGGTGAGCTCGCCCGCCAATACCACCGTGACAATTTCCATTTCTCGGTGTGGATGGGTCGGAAAGCCGGTACCTGGGGCGATCTGGTCGTGGTTGTACGCGCGCAGCGCCCCAAAGTTCACGCGTTCCGGATCAAAGTAGCGATCGAAAGAAAAATGCCAGGTCGCGGAAAGCCAGCGGTTGCGGAATCGGTAGTGGGCCTCGGCCGGGATCCTCACCAGCATGCGCGATACCTCCGCGGCCATTGTGGCAGAAAGGTCGGTCGGCCGCCATGGCGGGTCGGCCAGTGGTCGGACGGCCATGCCCGCCAATTTGGGCTGCCGCTCGCGCGGCCGGCGCGCCCGGCGGCCACGCCGGTTCGGGCACAGATTCGGGCGCCTCAAGGCCGGTGACGAAGGCGGGAGGGCCCGAGGCGTCCTCTACGACGTGGCGGTCAGCCGGCTGAGCGACCGGGAGCCCCCGCCATCGGGATGGCGATACAACAGGAAACGTCCATTGACCGTCACGGTGGCCCCGCTGGGCACCGACGCCACCACCCGCAGCTGATCCCGCACGGACGACAGCGTGCCGCGCACCATCGGGTGGTCCGGCTCGATGGTGTCCAGCTCCACGCGCAGGAACTTGGCCACCATCTGGCGGGCCAAATCCGCGGCGGAGAGCCACGGCTTGTCAACCACGACCGCCACGACCTGCGGCAGGTCGTGGCGGAAGCACTGAAGGTGGGGGCCCTCGGGTGCTATCAGCACCCACGCGTCATGGCCGCATCCGCAGGCCGGATTCCCGACAACGCCCAACACCTTCACGACCACGTCCACCACCCGATGCGATTAATCCGGCGTCCATCGCGACATCTCTGCAGGTCGTTCGCGCTGCCGCGGCGCTATCCTCTTTTCGAAGGGAAGGGGTTGGCACATCCAGAGGGCAGAGAACGGGGCGGAGGGCGGACCGGCGAGCCCGCCGTACGATGGCGGTGGCGCTCTGTGCCGCTGGCGGTCCGGCTCCAGTGGGCGCGGCCCCCTTGGGCGGGTCGCACAGGGTCCGCTGGCCGATGGCGACAGCGCGTCGCCCGAGGGATGACTGGGGCTGGGGGAGGTGCTGGGGGCGCTGTCCCGCCGGCCGACGCACGGGGGCTTCAGGGCTGGGCGCGTGCGCCCGGTCGGGAAGGGGGTGTGACGTCTAGGCGCCGCTCGCGATCCCCTGGGACGCGGTGCGGGCCTTCGGGCCGCAGAAGGGGCTGGACCCGAGCCGCCGGGACGCGTGCGACGGGGTGGCGGCGGAGAGGCGGGCGCCCCCACTGGGCGTCCCGGTGGCCGAGATGGTGGGCCGGGCGCGCTTCTGGCGACGTGGTGTCACCGGCGAGGGGCGTCTCGATGCCGGGGCGGTTAAAGGCCCGGCGGTGGGGGGTGGCGGCCCAGGCGCTGGCGCGTGGAGTGCCGGTGGTGGCGGTCGGGGGGAACAGGACCCGGCCCGCGCCCCAGCGCGCCCTTGGCGTCGACGCCCAGCTGTTGGGGACGTTGGGCCCGCGGTTGGTCCACCTCGGTCATGGCGCGCATCGCGCGGGATGGCCCGTGAGCGTTTCCCCCCGGGGCCACGGTGCAGTATCGTGCTGGCAAGAGTCCGATTCGACTCGCCGGAGTCAGATCGGGAGAGGGGGTGATGGCGTGAACTCAACAGTGTTCGACGTGGTGTCGTCCGGGTGCACCACGCTGGTGAGCCTTGGGCTCGGGACCGTGTTTTTTCGTCAGTATCGGGGACGGGGGCGCCCGCATGCGCTGGCCTGGAGCATATCGTTCTGGGCCATCGGGGCGGCGGCGCTGCTGCAGGTGGTGGCATTTGGGACCGGGGCGTTTGGCGCCGACGCCTATCGCGCGTACGCCACGCTGGCGGCGGCGGTGCCGGGACTCATGGGGGTCGGGTCGATGTACCTCCTGTGGCCCCGCCAGGCGCGGGGGTATGCGATCGGGATCGCCGTCCTGGTGGCGGTGAGCGCGGTGGGCGCCTGGGCTGGGCCCGAACACGCCAGTGCGCTGGGCCGCGTGGCGTACGCGAGCCGCCAGGTGACGCTGGTGCTCACGAGTCCGCTGCTGCTGATCGGGTTCGCCGTCCTGGGGACGGTGGGAGCGGCCGCGCTGGTGCTGGGGGCGCTGTGGTCGTGGTGGCGGAGTCGGCTGGGCTTCAACCTGGGCATTGCGGCCGGGGGCATCGTGTTTTCGCTGGCGGACACGCTGGCCGCCTATGGCATTCCTGCGCTGTTTTTCGGGGCGGAGATTGCCGGGGTGCTGCTGATTTACTGGGCCGTGGAGAAGAGCCACGCGCCGCGGCCCGTGTCGGCCGCGGCCAAGTCGGGCGTGACCTCCTAATGGAGTCCGGCCTCTACCGCCGCTGGCAGGCGGCGCACCAAGCCGCCGGTGAACGCTTGGCGGCGTGGGACCCGGCCACCGAACCTGTGCCGGAGGGCTTGGTCGAAGCGGTCGCCTTTCATCGCACGGTCGAAGAGCGGCTGTTCTTTCCCCGGCTGGCGCGGTACTTCGTGGGCGGCGGGCCCATCCCGCTCATGACGGCGGCCCACGGGCAGCTGGCCGAGGGGCCGAACGGGGATGCCGCCGCCTGGCGCGACGCCTTTCTGCTCCATCTTCGCCAGGAAGACTTGGTGCTGCTGCCGATTGCCCGCCTGCGCTTCACCAGCCGGGAGTGGGCGGCGCTGGACGCTGAAGCCGAGTCCGTCTGGCCCCCCGGCGCCTACGGCGAGCGCCGCGGCGATGGCGGAGAGGGGATCTAGGGCCTCCACCAGGCCACCGAGCTGCCGATGGGCACGTCCAGAAGGCGTGCCGAGGGTGGGCACTTGGCCCGGTAGAGAAACAGCACGGGGCCGCCGCGCGGCTCGTGCGACAGCGTCTCCAAGTGGGCCAGCCCTTTGGCCACGACGAGGTCGACCTCCTCCCACCGCTGCCAAAGCGCCTCGGAGACCTGGCCGGCCATGGTGCCGTAGCGCCCTGGGCCCGTGTCCCACACGTCGGCCACGGTGCCCAGCTGGAGGCGGTCCGCCTCCCGGCGCGTGACGTCGTTCACGATGGGGCCACCCTTGACGACCGCGGTCACTTGGAGCCCGTGCTGGGTCAGGGCGCGCATGCACTCGCGGTCCAGCACCGCCTCGCCGGCGTTGTCCAAGAGATAAAGGACACGGGCGCGCGGATGCGCAACGACCCACCCCAGCGCCGCCGCCCGGTCGTCCCGCGCCAGTGGCTCCGCCACCGCCGCACGGAACTGTTCCCACGTGGCGTCGAGGTTCGTGTCGAGACCCGCGTCGATCGCGTTGCCCGCCACCGCGTACGCCAAAAGCTCCCCCAGGTCGGGCGGGGAACTGCGGCGGGCCTGCCACCACGCCTCCATGCGGGTGTTGGCCTCGTCCTTGGCGCCTTGATACGGATCTCCGTCCTGGAGCCGGTCGGCCACGGCGGCATACATGCGCTCCAGCACCACGCCGGGATGGGCCGCCCCGGCCATTCTGTCCGCCGCCTGGGCCAAGACCGGGCCCAGATGAGGCCGCCACCCCTCGTCGTCGGGACGGGTGCGATAGGCAAGCGTCCGGGTCAACAGCAGGGTCGTGCAGGCTCCACATTCCACGTTGATTTTCACAACGCGCCTCCTAATCAGCGTGCCATCGGCGTCATTGACGGTGAAACACCAGCGGACGGCCGGTCACCGGGTGGGGCATGACGCCGAGCGGGGTGCGGTACACCCCCGAAAGCGGTTCCGACTGAAACACCTCGTCCACGTCACCATACGCCTCTACCTGCCCATCGGCCAGCAGGAGCACGCCGGAGCACGCCTGGGCCACCGTGGTGAGGTCGTGATGGGCCATCACCACCGTGTGGCCGTCGGCCACCAGCGTGCCCACCAACTCAAGAAACTGGCGGGCGTGTCCAGGATCCAGCGACGCCGTCGGTTCATCCAGCAGCAGCAGGGAGGCGCCCTGGGCCAGCGCCATCGCCAGCAGCACGCGCTGCTGCTCGCCACCCGAGAGGGTGCGGAAGGATCGGTCCCGCAAAGCCATGGTGTCGGTCTGCTCCAGGCAGGCCTCCACGAGGCTCCGTTCACTCGGTCCGAGCGGCAGGAGCCGCTCGCCCCAGGGCAGATGCGAAAGCCGGCCCAGCTCCACCACGGCCGACACACTGAGGTCGAAGGGCAGCGTGAGCCGCTGCGGCACCACCGCCCGGGCATGCGAGCGGGCAGCCGGGCCCATGGCGGCCAGCGGCCGGTCGTCGTACCGCACCTGACCGGCGTCGGGGGGCTCCGTGCCCGCCATGAGGCGCAGCAGGGTCGTTTTGCCCGCCCCGTTGGGCCCCACGACTCCCAGCCACTCGCCGCGGTCCACGGCGACCGACAGGGGTCCCAGCTGGAATCCTGGGGCGTGGCGACGTGACACCCCGTCGACCGTGAGCTTCAAAACACCACCCCCTGGCGCTGGGTGCGCACCAACAGCCACAGGAAGTAGGGTCCCCCCAGCACCGCGGTCAACAAGCCCACCGGTACCGTCCCCACACCCGGTACGCTTTCGGACAGGGTGTCGGCCAAGATGAGAAACGCAGCCCCCCATAAAATCGCGAGCGGCAGCAACTGGCGGTGGTCCGCGGTGGTTAGGCGGCGGACAACGTGCGGGATGACCAGGCCGACAAATCCGATGAGCCCCGACAGGTACACGGCGGCGGCGGTCATGACGCTCGCCAGCGCCAGCAGCAGGAGCTGCAGCCGTGAGACGTGGACGCCGAGGTGGCTGGCCGCCTCGTCACCCAGAAGCAGGGCATTCATGGCAGGGGTGAGGGGGATCAGCAAAAGGGCCGCGGGCAGGATCAACAGGGCGGCCAAGCCCACCGGCGTCCACGTCATGCCGTGGATGGACCCGGCTTCCCACGAAAAGACGGTGGCGAGACTGTGCTGGTGCAAAAGCAGGATGAAGGTCTGCACGGCCGCCAGCATGATGCCCAGCGCGTATCCGGCGAGAATCAGGGTGAGCGTCTCCACCTGGCCGCGGCTCCGGGCCACCGCATAGGTGGCCGCCACGGCGGCCAGTGCGCCGACAAACGCGCCGGCCGGCACCAGCGCCCCCACCACGGTGGCGGTCAGCACCGCGCCCAGTCCCGCCCCGGCGGAGGCCCCTACGATATAGGGATCGGCCAGGGGGTTGCGCAGCAGCGCCTGCATGGCCACCCCCGACGCCGCCAGCCCGGCCCCCACCAGTGCGGCGGCCATCACCCGGGGCATGCGGATCTGCCAGACGATCACGCTGGCGAGATGACTCGTGGGGTGAACCAGCACCGACAAAACCGTCGCTAGCGAGAGGGGGGTGGGCCCATGGGCCACCCCCGCCGCTACGCTGGCCAACAGCACGAGGCCGGCCAAGGCCAGGCGGCGTCCGGCCGCCACCTAGGAAACCCAGCGCGGGTGCAGAATGTGAGCCAACTCCTGCACCCCCCGCACCAATCCGATCGACGGTTGATCCAGATACGCGGAGTTCGGCACCACCAGCACCTGGTGGTGCTTCACGGCGTAGGTGGCCGAGAACCCCGCCAGCTTGGTCTCCTCGGCGACCGTGGTGCCGGCGCCGCTGTCAATCAGGATGTAGTCGGGATTGGCGCGCACCACCTGTTCGGCGGTCACCTGCGGCCACGGCGCCTTGACCAGCGGCGCCAGGGCATTTTTGCCGCCCGCCAGCGTGATGAAGTTCGTGAGGAACGTACCGGGCCCGGTGGTGTACAGGTCCCCCAAATCGTAAAACACGGTCGGGTGGTGGCGAACGGTCTTCAGCTTGCCGACCAGCGCGGCCAGCTGGCGCTTGAGGCCTGCCACGAGCCGACTGGCGCGCCCAGTGGTGCCGGTCACCTCGCCGACCAGGATGATGTCGTGGTACACCCCGGCCACCGACGTCGGGTTCAGGACCATCACCGGGATGTGCCGGCTGGTGAGCGACTTCAGGTCGCTCAGGGCCTCGTTGGTGATCACGAGCTGGGGCCGACGGGCTACCACCGCCTCGGCGGATGGCTCCGGGAGGGCGTTGCCGATGGACGGAAGGCCCTGAGCCGCCCGCCTCCACGGCGCTGGGGTGTACTGGGGCACCGAGCTGTCCACGCCCACAATATCGTGGGTGAGGCCCAGCGCGTTGACAATTTCGAAGTTGGATGGGGCAATGACCACCAGCCGGTGAACGGGTGCCTTGAACGTGAGGTGTTGGCCGGCGTCGTCGACGACGTGAATGGGTCCCGAGGTGGCGGCAGTGCCACCGGCGCCGCAACCCGCAGCGATGGCGATCAACACGGCCGCCAACAGGCCCCCGGCCAGGCGGCCAGGGCGAAAAACTTGTCTCATCGGTCGGAGTCCCCTCTTTGCAGGTGACAGCCGACGCCAACTGGCGACACCTGCCACCCGCAGGATGCGCCCACTCGCCGGGTAGGTCTCCTGGCTGCCGGTTCGTCGCCGCATGACGCGCCTTCCCGCGTGAGCAGTGGCTGCGTCGGCTCCCCGGTGACAGTGGCGGGTGCCGCTCAGGATGTTCGCCTGATTCCCTGTTATACACCCGACGATTAGGTCAATGGCAGTGTACGGCCCGGGCGCGCCGTCGGCAAGCGGGCAGGCAGGCCACGACACCCCCGCAGGCTCGGTCCGGCGGACGGCCGCGCGGCCTGCAAGCGAGGCCTCAACCTGCCTCGCTCCGAAATTCATGTCACCCCGAGTCATCGTTCGGCGTTATGACCAGTACACCGATCCATCAGCATGGGAGCCGTGGGCGGGACCACGACGGATGGGCGGCGGTTGACGCCGCGACCGATCAACTGGGAACGTGACACAATATGGGACAACCGGCGGAACTCATGACGGAGGCGAGGGGGAATGGGGAGATCGGCCAAACGCGGCGCCAGGGGTCCCGAGGTGGGCCAGCGGTCTTGCACGTCGTTCGCCCGCCAGGGCATCTGGCAGCCCGACCGTCCTGGGGCGGCCTCCCGGGCGATGTGCGCCCGCTCGTCCTGCGGACACTGGGCGCTCCCGCGTCTGCCGGGAATCCCCTCCGACCATTCGGATGCCTTCCTGCCCGTGGTCGACCAACCTCCGAACCGGGAGGGGCGGGCGGCCCAGCACCTCTTTTACGTGAACACCCGCGATGCAGCGGGTGCCCTGAGGGACGCGCAGGCGACCCGGGCGTCCCGGCAGGTACTCCTGCCCATTCCGGTACAACACTGGGAGCAACGGGTCGCGCACCGAGCCCCAGCCGAGAACAAGGCGTTCGGGGCCCTCCAGAACCCCGATTCCGTGTCCACCGCCGACAAGTGGGGCGCAAGCCTGCCCAGGGGGAGGGAAAGAGATGTTTGCACATTCGGACGCAGGAGATTCCTCGGGCGTCTACCATGATGCGATGGTCGAACTGAGCCGCGCGTGGGGGCTCTTGAGCAGCGCGCCGGACGTAGAACACTGGGAAGTTGCCAACGCCCAGCTCACCGCCGCCCTTGCGGCCGCGCAGGCGATTGTGCGCGACGAGAAGCGCCACTGGGGCCTCCCGCTGCACTCGCCGGATTTTTGCCTCCCGTGGCTCGTCTCGCCGCCGGCGCGGCGTCCGCGATGGATGCATGCGTCCTGAGGGGTGGGGGAACACCGTGTCCCCCGCCGTGTGATTTTTCGGGCGAATGGCCGGCGCGCTTGCCGGCCTGGCTCGTGGTCCAGCTCGTGGGCCAGTTGGGTTCGGCGCCCAAGACGCGGGGCGTCGGGCAGGAACCTGCGGCCCAACGCTTCTTGAGAGATCCCCCGGCCCGATCCACAGCATCCCCCCCGTGTGCACATGGAGAAGTTCCCTCGCAGCCGGCACCCACGGAAGCCCCAGGCGTCTTGTGCAGGTGTTGCTCGTCGACCAGATCACAGGAGCGCCCGGTCGCGCGAGGTCCGGGGGTGCCCCGCCCCCGGCAGGGGGATCGGACAACATCCCCTGGAGGCGACGCACGCGCGGTTGCGGGTCCTCAGGACGTACCGGGTCTCGATCCGGTTTCCTAGCTCACCGGCGCCGACGCGGGCGGTTACGGGAGACCCGGCCCGGGAACAATGCGGGAGCCTGGTTCCCGTGGCCGACGGTGCTGAGGAGATCGGACATGCCAGATCATCAGCCCGACCAGCGGGGGCAGAGCGATCAGAACATCCAGCAGGGAACGGTAGGTGTGAAAGGCGGTCACCGCCCAGCCGAACAGAGCTGGCCCCAGGGCTGATCCCAGGACTCCCGCCAGCAGGACCACACCGCGGATGCTGCCCAGATGTCGCCGGCCAAAAAACGCGGGCCACAGGGCATTGCTGCTGAGGGCGCCCATCGTCTGGGCCAGCCCGAAGAGAGCGATGAACAAGGCCGCCGCAGCCACGCTGGTGGTGTATCGCAGGACCACCAGCTCCACGGTCATGACCCCGAAGGCCACCGCCCAGACGCGTTCCGGCATCCAGCGGTCCACCCACCAGCCCGTCCCCAGAGTGCCGACGAGGCCCATCACCGCAAAAAGGCCGAGCAGCTGGGCCGTGGTGGGGGCGGAAATCCCGTCCCGGGCCAGGACGGAAAAAATCTGATAGATGAGCCCCGTGCTGATAGTGGACGACACCATCAGCGCCACGAGGAGGCGCCAGAAGACTGGCAGGCGCACCATGTCGCGCAGCGCCCAATCCGGCGTCGGCGTTGGGCTCGCGTTGCGGGCGCCCGCAAGGGCCACCGCCGCTCGGCCGTCGGGTTCCAGACCGAGGTGTTCCGGCGTGTCTCGTACCAGCCAGGCCCCCAGAGGCACCAGCGTCACCAGGATGCCGAGGCCCCACAGCTCCCACGCCCCCCGCCACGACACCAGGCGCATGAGCCAGAGATTGACCGAGGGAATCACCGCGACCCCCACGACGCCGCCCAGGGCCGCTACGCTTAAGGCACGGCCACGCAGGCGGACGAACCACTGCGGTATCAGGGTGTTGGGAATGAGGGTCAGGACCCCCATGCCCAGGAAGCGGACCAAGAACAGCGCCCCCAACAGGCCCCACGGTGTTGACACCAGCCCGTTGACGATGGCGGCCAGCCCAAACAGCACGGCGGTCACCGTGAGAGCGCGGCGCGATCCATAGCGGTCCACGAGCCGCCCCGCCGGCAGCGCCAGCAGTCCTGCCGCCAGCGTGGCCAGGGCAAACAAGCCGGATACCGCGGCACGGGTCAAGTGCCAGGCGTGTTCGTAATGCGGGGTGAACTCCGCCAGGGCGTAGGACTGGCCGGGACCCGCCATGAAGCCGGTGAGACAGCCGATTCCCACGACCACCCACCCATAGTAGGGCGCTCGAGACCACCCTCGTCGTCCTGCGACGCCCGCCACCTCCCACCCGCCGCCCCATGCCCCACGGGACCGCCACGGCCCCCTCAGAGGCGGGCGCCGGGACGCATGGGCATGTTCGACGATACCATGCCGGGCCAGAGGGCAGGGACCCCTGGGGCGGGCGCCGCCCCGCACACGGGCCCGCTCGCCAGGGGGCGGCGTCGGTCACCGGCTCCTGGTCCCCGCCTGATGCGATACCATAAGCGAAACGCGTCGGCCGAAGGGCCTAGCGAAGGGGGGCGTCATGCGAGCGGATTCCTTGCGGCAGGACGTGCTGGGGGTTCTCCAGCGCCAAGGGCCCGCGGAAGCGATTGAGATATGGCGACAACTCTGTGTCGTCCGTCCCATTTCGCGGACGGCGGTGCACACGGTCTTGACGCGTCTGGTCGCCGACGGGTTGCTGGTGCGTCACGGACGGCGACGGCACTATGTCTACACCTGCGAGCCTTCCGTCGAGGTGGCCCGCTCAACGGCCCAGCAGGCGGCGCGCGATTTGATGGTGGCGACCACGGGGCGCGGCCTAGTGCACTTTGTGGATGCCTTGGACCAGGGCAGCCCCGAATTGGCGCGGCAACTGGAGCGTCTCCTGGCCGAGCGGCACGCGCGGGACGGCCGGCCGTGAGGACGGCGGTGTTGGGGGACCGCGTCCCGCTGGCCGTGGTGGGTTTGGTGTGGGCGAGCCTGGTCGCGGGCGGTCTAGGATACGCCTGGTGGAGCGAAACGTGGGTCCTGCTGGGACCCTCGGCGCCGATGACGCCACTATCGGCCTGGGGGCTGGGGGCCCTTTGGATGGCCACCGGGGCGCTCCTGGTCTGGATGGCCGCCACGACGGCGCGGGCGGTGGCCGTGTCCCGTCGGAGCCAAGTGCAGCTGCGCCGGCGCTTGACGCCGGCCCTGGAGCCGCGATTTCCCGGACGGCCGCTCCGCCCGTTTTACAGCGTCCCTTCCGGGCGGCTCACTGACGCGGCCCTTGGCGTCGCCTTTACATGGGGGTTCTGGCGGCCCCAGGTGGTGATCGCGGACACCTTGTGGCAGCGCTTGGGCGATCCCGAACGCGAGGCCGTCCTCTGGCACGAAATGTGCCACCGCTTTCGCCGCGATCCCGCGCAGCAGGCGATCTTGGAGGTTTTGGTGCCAGCCTTTGGCTGGGCGGGCTTGTCCGCGCTCTGGCGGTACTACATGGTCCATCGCGAGCTGATGGCGGACCAGGCAGCGATTGCGGCGTGTCACGGGGACCAGGGTCCGTTGCTCCGGGCGTTGGCGGTGACGGTGGCCCTGGCGGACGAGGGGGCGGACTCGTCCTCGCCCGGGATGCGTGATGCGTGGCACCATCGCTTAGCTTATTTGGAGGGGGGGGTGTGGCCGTCCGGGGAGCGACGAGCTCTGGGCTATCGCCTCCTGGCGACCGCCCTGTCGGTGACGGTCCTGGTCGCCGAAAGCGCCCTGGTGTTGTGCCACTGATCCCGGCGTCGCGCGCGGTTGCCAAGGCATCCACAATCCACTACACTGTGTAGACTATCCACAGAACCCGGACAGTGAGGGGGCGGAAGGATGAGCAGAGCGGTGGTGCCGTCGGCCGTGGGTACGGCTGGCGCCGTGGTGAGCTGTTCCGTGATGATGTTCGCGGTATTTCCGGCGTTGGCCGGCGTGGTGGGGGCCTCCGCGTCGGCGGCGGCGCGAGGGTTGGGCTCCACTCAACCGGGATGGATTCGCTTCGTCAGCGGATATTCCTCGGAAATGGTGCTGGTGTCCATCGGCCTCTTGTTGTGGGGGATCTGGCGGGCGTCTCGCGTCGTAAAAATTTTGGTGGGCATCGGGATGGGTTTTTTGTTGGTGGGGCAGGTGGTGATGGTCAACGGGTTTGTGATCCCGGCACTCGCGACGATCATTGGCGGCAACGTGATTGGCTGGGTGCAGGGGTCCCGCGCCAAGCGTGTGGCCTCTCCGGCCCTGGAAACGTAACGACGAGGCCATCGGGCGCCACGGTCAGGCCGGCGCCGCGTCGAGCGCTTCTCCGCGCGTCCTGGCCCATCCGCGACGCCCGAGGGGGCCTCGGGCCGGCACCCGTCAGAGCGTCGTCGTGCCCCCGAGGGTGATGCGCCAGCCCCGTGGGCTCTGGGTGAGCAGCAGCTGGCCCAGGTTGGGAACGTCGAGGCGCCGGGACGCCGGGCCCGACACTCCGAGCAAATGCACCAGCACGCCTTTTAGGCAGTCGGAGTGGCTGCTGGCCACGGTGAGGCCGGGGGCCACGGGCAGCGAGTCCAGGGCCGCCATGACGCGGGCGCCCACCTGGCTGATGCGCTCGCCTCGGGGCGGCGGGCTGGCCTCGGGGTCGCGCCGCCAGGCTCGCCAAGCCGCAGCGTCGCTTCGGGCCAACTCCCTAAGCGGGTGGCCATCCCAGCGTCCCATGTCCAGCTCCGCCAGGCCAGGCAGGTCCGCCACGGGCAGTCCCCGGGAATCCGCCAGCGGCGCCACCGTCTCGCGGGCCCGGCGGAGTGGGCTCGACACAATGCGCTCAATGGGGACGCCGGCCAGCGCCGCCACCAGGGATCGCGCCTGCTCCCAGCCCAGCGCGGTCAAGCCGGGGTCCCAGCGGCGAAAGGCGAACCGCCCCAGCGCGTTGGCCTCGCTCTGGCCGTGGCGAACCATCAAGATGCGTGCGGGCTCTGTCAACGGCCCCCCACCCTTCGCCGGCTGTCCTGCCTAGCGTAGCGGGGCCACGCCCTGCATGCAACGTCCGCCGCCATCGCGCCACAGCGCCGGATGACCCGTCCGGGCCACCGCGGGCCGGTGCGGGGGCGTTGCCGTGGCGGCCGGCCCGACTGGCGCAAAGCCCCCGCATCGACTATCTAGAAGGGGTCGGAAGATGAAGGCGCGGGCGCGATGAGTCGCCGCGTTGGGGGGGGGAGGGCCATGATCCCGTCAGCGCCGGGCACCCAGGTGCCATGGCTGGATGCGACCGTGTTGGAAAGGCTGTTGACGCCGCAGTTGGCCCGCGCGGCCGTGGAGCGGGCGCTCAGGGCCGAGCGGACGGGGGCGGCCGTGGCGCCGCTGCGTCAGCTGGTGGACATGCCGGCGGGCACCCTCTTTGTCATGCCGGCCGCGCTGGACGGGTCGCTGGCCGTCAAGCTGTTGAATGACCGGCCCCAAGCGGCCCCGGGCCCCACGCTGCCGGGGGTGGTGGTGCTGTTTGACGACCGGACCGGCCAGCCGTGCGCCCTTATGGATGGTCCGGTGCTGACGGCCATCCGCACCGGTGCCATCGCGGGGTGGGCCACGGCGCACCTCGCCCGCGCGCGGCGCCGCGTGGCGCTGGTGGGGGCCGGATTCCAGGCGTGGTATCAGGCGGTCGCCCTGCTGGACCTAGGCGGCGTGGAGGCCCTGACCATTTGGAACCGCCATCGCCCGGCGGCAGAGCAGTTGGCGGAGCGTTTGCGCGTGGGGTATCCGGGGCTCAGGCTGGGGGTGGCCGACGGGGTGGCCGAGGCGGTGAACGGGGCCGACGTGGTCACGGTCGCGACGCGATCGCGGGAGGCGCTCCTGGATCGGCGGATGCTGGCGCCGCATGCCCACGTCAATGCGATGGGGGCGTATCGCGCAGCCGACCGTGAGTGCGCATCGGACCTGATGGGCGCGGCGGTGGTGTACGCCGATACGCGCGCGGGCGTGCTGCACGAAAGTGGCGACGTAGCCATTCCCATCGCGGAGGGCCGGCTGGCCGCGGGAGCGGTGCATGCCCTGGCGGACGCCCCGCTCGTGCCGCCCGTCGGCCTCACCGTCATGAAAAGCGTCGGCGCCGCGGTGTTTGATGTGGCGGCGGCCCGCATGGCTTGGGCGTCCTGGTTGGAAACCACGGCGGCCGCGTCAGGCGGCCCCGGTGCATAATGGCTTCAAGGCTACGTGGCGGGGAGGCGGCAGCGTGCAGGATGAGGCGAGGGGGCGAGACGCCGCTCGACAATGGCTCTGGCTGGACTGGGAGGTGGGGGCCGTGTTTCGCGGCCGCGGCGGAGAACCCAGCGCCACCCAGTGGCACATTTTGAATGCACTGGCGGAATCGGGCCCCCTGACCCTGATGGCGGCGGCG
>JAJYPH010000234.1 GCA_021795575.1 Bacillota bacterium | reverse complement strand
CGACTTCAGTGCGGTGGCTCTGCGGCAGGGCGTGGACCCAGAGGACTGCCGAGCCATCGTGGCCGAGTACAGTCGGTCGTGGACGGTGCTCCTGCCAACGGCCAGCACACTGGAAACGGCCCTCGATGGCGTTCGTGACCACCGGCTCTCGTTTTGGGACGCGATGTTGTGGGCGATGGCCAAGGAGAACGACCTGGCCGTGATCGTCACGGAAGACGGGCCCACCGGGGCGACCATCGGGGGCGTGACGTTCCGCAGTCCGTTTGTAGACTAACCGTGGACGAATCCTCAGGGCGTGAGCGCATCCGGGGGGACTCTCGACCCGGCTAACCACCCCGGACGTGAATGACCAGCTCACGGGCCCGGGCGGCTGGCGGACCCCGCGCGGGCGGCACCTACAAGGTGCCGAGCGAATTCACTTTTCATCGCATGTTGCAGCCGGTCGGTCCTGCCGTCGATGCCCACTGCGTGGTGGGACGTCCAAAGATGCCTGCGCGGCCCTCGGCCGCGACGCGTTTTCCCCTCCCGCGCACACGATCGACCGGCGGACGGTGCGCAGGACGACCGCCCGGCATGCCGATCTCGCTGGGGCCCGGTGTTTCGGGTTGACCGCCCGGTGACGGCGTTGGACGGCTCCCACCCCCGCAAGGAGGTCGTGTGTGCGGCCTCACCCATCTCCCGCCCCCCGAGGCCCCCGGCGCGTCCATCGGGGCGTGGGTCCGCGGCCACGAGGCATCGCAAGGCGGTGGTGCTGGGAACGCGCTGGGATCTGTGACGAAGACCGGTCGCCAATCCGGACGAGGCATGGCCCGCCGGGCCGGGCCAGCCGGCGGAACACCGCCCTGCCTCCTGTCCCGATGGCAGATCTCCAAGCGCCAGCGGGCGGTGAACGGTCTCCATCGCCAGCCGCGACGTCGCGGACGCGTTCCAGGGCGCCTAGCGCGGTCGATCTCCAGGTGTGCGAGTCGCGGAGCCGGGCATCCGCCCGGGCCTAGGGCGCCGGTCCCGCGCGGCGCGGCACGCCGCGGCCGCCCCTCTGGCTTCGTGCAGCGCTTCGCGTCCGTGCATCCCCTCCCGACAGGCTGCCATGGTGACGTGACCGCTCCGAGCCGCATCCCGATTGACAAACGCGCGGCCGCCGCTTAGCATGAACGGTGCACTTAGGCGCCCGTAGCGGTGAGGAGGACGTCTTCTTTATGTATGCGGTGGTGGAGACCGGCGGCAAGCAGGTCAAAGTAGCGCCCGGTCAGGTCATTCTCGTCGAGAAGCTGGCAGGCGAGGCGGGTAGCGAGATTCGCTTTGCCCGCGTGCTGATGCTGGTGGATGAGACCGGTGCGGCGCGTGTGGGCCAGCCTTACCTCGCGGATGTGGTGGTCGTGGGCCACGTGGTGGCGCAGGAGCGGGGCAAGAAAATTTTGGTGTTCAAGTACAAGCCCAAGGTGAACTACCGGCGGCGGCAGGGACACCGGCAGGACTTGACGCGTGTCCAGGTGGATCGCATTGACCGGACGGACGCGCCGTCGGTGGCGGCGGCCGAGGCCTAGTCGTGGTGCGCGTGATCCTCGCGCGGACACAGGGCGAGCCGGACCATCTCATGGTGAACGGTCACGCCGACGCCGGGCCGTACGGGGCCGACTTGGTGTGTGCCGCAGTGTCCGCGTTGGTGGAAACGTGGCGGCTGGGCATTGAGCAGGGCCACGCCGGGACGGCACGATGCCGGGTCGAGGTCGGTCGGGCCGAATTTTGGTGGGACGCGGTGGGCCCGTCGAGCGCGGACGCGGTGGCAAAGACCATGACGGCGGGCTTTCGGGATTTGGCGAAGAGTCATCGGCAGTTCCTCCGGTTTGAGGAGCGCCCAGCAAAGGAGTGAGCATATGCGGCTACAGCTGTTTGCACACAAAAAGGGTGGCGGCAGTTCACGCAACGGACGTGATTCGAATCCCAAGTATCTGGGCGTCAAGAGCAGCGATGGCCAGTGGGTGACCGCGGGGAGCATCATCGTGCGCCAGCGGGGCACGAAACTGCATGCCGGCCCCAACGTGGGACTGGGACGGGACCACACCCTGTTTGCTCTGACGGATGGGCATGTCAAGTTTCGCCACAGCTATGACCGCCGTTTCGTGACCGTGGTGCCTACGGCGGAAACACCGTAAACTAAGGGGACGGTTCGGATGCGCTCATGGGGAGCGCTGGTGGGGTGGGGTGCGGGAGACGTCGCGCTGGCCCGTCTCCCTTGGCCGTGGTGTGCCGTGTGTTTGGTAGGGTGGGCCATCGGGGGGATGGCCCTTTTGTTGTGGGCGGCGGCGGGCGCCTTGTCGCGGGCGGTGAGCCACCAGCGGCACCGGTGGGCGAATCACCAGCAACTGGTGGCTGGGTGGCTGGAGTTGGGCCGGCCCGACGAAGCCGCGCGCGTCGTGGCAGGCGCGGGGGCCTCGGCGCCCTGGCTGGTGCCTCTTCCCGGTTGGGCGAAGCTGGCCGTGTGGTGGCTGGACGCCCGTGCGGACGCGGCCGGGGTGGCTCTGGCATGGCCCGAGCAGGCGTCGACGGCCCGGGGCCTCGGTCGGGCGCTGTTTCGCGCGGCCGCGGCGCTCGACGCACTGGTGTGTGCCCGGCTCACCGGGACGGTGGCGGTCGAGGCTGGGGCGACGGCTTACGGGGTCCGGGTCGCCGCGGACGGCCCTCCGAAAAGGACCGCCTGGTATTTTTGGGGCGTGCGGTTTCATGTGGGATACGAAGCGGACCGGTGGCAGTGGCAGGAACGCCCGCATGCCGGCCGGATGGACCGGGGAGGCTGAGCGCGTGTTTGTAGACGAAGCGCGCATATATCTGGAGGCCGGGCGGGGCGGCGACGGGGCCGTGGCCTTCCGCCGTGAAAAGTTTGTCCCCAAGGGCGGCCCCTCCGGCGGTGATGGCGGCCACGGTGGCGACGTGGTGCTGGTGGTGGACTCCGGGCTCAACACGTTGATGGACTTTCGCCATCAGCGGCACTTTCGCGCGGAGTCGGGCCGAGGAGGCGAGGGCTCGGACCGCTACGGGCGCCAGGGTGCGGACCTGGTCGTGCGGGTACCGCCCGGCACGCGCGTGCTGAACGACGAGGGGCATTTGCTGGCGGACCTGGTGAATCCCGATGAGCGGCGGGTGCTGGCGCGCGGCGGCCGCGGCGGCCGCGGCAATTCGCACTTTGCGAGCGCCAGCCATCGGGCGCCGCGCGTGGCGGAACGCGGGGAGCCGGGGGAGGCGCTGTGGGTGGTGCTGGAGCTTACCCTGCTGGCCGACGTGGGACTCGTGGGGTTTCCCAACGCGGGCAAGTCCACGCTTATTTCGCGCATGTCGGCCGCGCGGCCGAAAATTGCCGACTATCCCTTCACGACGCTGGTGCCCAATCTGGGCGTGGTGGAGCGCTACGGAGACCCTTTTGTGATGGCCGACGTTCCGGGCCTCATCGAGGGGGCGGCCGAAGGCGCCGGCCTGGGCCATGACTTCCTACGGCAGCTGTCGCGTACGCGCCTGTTGGTGCACCTGCTGGACCTGTCACCGGACACCACCCGCGATCCGGTGGCCGACTACCACGCGATTCGTCGTGAGCTGGCTCTGTACTCGGAAGCCCTGGCCGCGCGCCCAGAGATTGTTGTGGCCAACAAGATCGATCTACCCGAGGCGCGCGCCCGGCTGGGCGAGGTCGCCGACCGCCTGGGACAGCCCGTACTGGCGATGTCGGCTGTGAGTGGGGAGGGGCTGGAGGAGCTGGGATGGCGCGTGGCGGGGGAGCTTCGCGCCGCGCCACCGGTGGCCGCGCCCCCGCCGCCACCCACCGTGCCGAGGCCGGTGCCCGGTGCAACGGTGGAGCGGGTGGCGGAGCGGTCAGAAGACGGGGCACCCGCGGTCTTTGCCGTGGGGGGTGACGTCCTGGCCCGCAGTGCTATGACCCGGTGGGGCAGCTCGGAGGCCGAGCAGTACTTCATGGAATACTTGCGGCGGCGCGGCGTGGTGGACCAGCTGCGGCGGGCCGGGATCCAGGAAGGCGACCAGGTGCAGGTGGGGGATGGTGGCCTGGTGTGGTTCGAAGGGGGGTTGGCGCGGGAAGAGTGGCCAGACGAGCTGGCGGAGCGAAAATTGCGGGGACGGCACCGACACGGGCGAATCCAGCAGGAAAACTTGGACCCGGAGGCGAATAGGGGCGGCGAAGATGGGCAAGCAACACAGCCGGGCAACGAGGCGACGGGCCATAGGCCTGATGGGCGGTACATTTAACCCGATTCACTACGGGCACCTGGTGGCAGCGGAAGTTGCCCGGGACGCCTTTGACTTGGAGCGGGTCATCTTTGTACCGGCCGGACAGCCGCCGCACAAAGAGCCGGTCATTGCGGATGCGCAACACCGCTACTTGATGGCCTTTCTGGCGACGGCCGCCAATCCGTGGTTTGAACTGTCGCGGAGGGAGATGGACCGGCCCGGACCCTCGTACACCAGCGAGACGCTAGCCCACTTTCATGCTCAGGAACCCGAGACCCTGTGGTACTTCATCACCGGCGCGGATGCGGTGATGGAAATGCCTACGTGGCACGCGGCGGCGGATATTTTCCGCCACGCGGAGGTCATTGCGGCCAGCCGACCCGGTTATGCGGTGCGCATCGAGCACGTGACAGCCGCCCTGCCCGCCGCAGCGGGCCGGGTCCACCAGCTGGAGGTACCGGCACTGGCGATTTCGTCCAGCGCCATCCGGCAGCGCGTGGCGCGCGGGTG
>JAJYPH010000046.1 GCA_021795575.1 Bacillota bacterium | reverse complement strand
TGCTCAGCGTGCGACGCAGCTCGATTGGTAGGACGACCCGGCCCAACTCGTCAACCCGGCGAACGATTCCAGTCGATTTCATCACGGTATCCCTCCTGATTCGACAAAAACTGCGGTTAGCGTACCAGAACTTCCCAAGCTGTGCAAGGGTTTGTCGACTGCTTTTTGTGGGGGCGGCTAATCGGCGCAAGCCCAACTATGGCAAGCGATCCCGGGGAATCCGAGGGATCTCCTCCAAAAAATTTTTCGCAAGTCGTCCGGGAAATACCCCCCGGGGCACGGGTGGCTGGAGGTGTTCGGTCGACGGATGGGGAGGTGCGCGCGGGTGTCAGCGGACCGATAGCGTCGCGCGGATGGCGTGTTTGGGACGCAGCGTGATCAGGGGTTCCACCTCGGCCGGCCGCTGGGTGGCCAGCGTGAACCGAAAGCGCTGTACGAGGACGCCGGCCACCAGCGCCATCTCCGTGAGCGCAAACGGCTTGCCGATGCAGAGCCGGGGGCCGGCGCCGAAGGGGAAATACGCCAGCGGCAGCGCGTGACGGTGGCCGGCGTCCAGCCAGCGCTCCGGCCGAAAGGCCGTCGGGTTCGGATGGAATCGCGCGTCGCGGTGCACGACCCACGGGCTCATGACGACCCAGGTGCCGGTGGGATAGGTGCGCGTGCCGAGTTCCACCGGCGCCGCGGCCCGTCGCGCCATCACCCACACGGGTGGATACAAGCGCAGCGTCTCGGCGATCACGGCGTTCAGGTATGGCAGTCGCTGGGGATCCACGTCAGCCGCGGTGGGCGGGGCGCCCGTCAAAACGCGGTCCAGCTCCTGCTCCACCTGAAGATGGGCTTCGGGGTGCGACCCCAGCAGCTGCCACATCCAGGCGAGCGTGGTGGCGGTGGTTTCATGTCCGGCCAACAGGAGCGTATGCGTGTGGTCTCGCAGCTCCTGCGTGGTAAGCGGCCGGCCCTCCGCGTCGCGCGCCGCCATGAGCATGGCCAGTACGTCGTGGCGAGCTGGCCCCTCCGAGCCGCGCTGGCCCATCATGTCGGTCACGGCCGCGTCCAGTTGCCGCACGGCCAGCAGGAAGGCGCGGTTGTTCGGGGTGGGCAGCCAGCCCGGCCACCGCAGGATGGCTTTGGTCCGGTGGTGGGCATGGCGCATCGCGCGCGTCAGGTTTTTCAACAGGTCGGGGTGCACCGCGTCCACGTCCGCACCAAACAGATTGTCCGCCGCGATGGCAAAGGCCAGCGCGCTCATGTCCTCGGTCAGGTCGCGCACCTCGCCGTCGCGCCACCGGGCCAGATGGCGCTCGGTCATGGCCACGATGGCGCTGTCCATGCCGGCGACGGTTTGGCGGTGAAATGCCGGCTGGATCATGCGCCGCGATCTGAGCCAGACGGGGCCCTCGGTGGTCAGAAGGCCCCTGCCCAGCACCCGCGCGGCCACCAAGGGGCCGCGGGGCTTCACAAAGAGGCGCTGCTGCTTCACCAGCACGTCGGCAATGTGGTCGGGGCCAGACAGCAGAAGCACCCTGACGGGGCCCGCATGAAACTCCACGATGTCACCCGCCTCTCGGGCCACATCCGTGAGCGTCCCCAACGGATCCCGGCCCAACCGGCGATAAAGGTCCAACAGGCTCCACGGAGTGCGACTAAGCGATGAAGGCTTGACCTGAGGGCGGCTGGCGACGGATGCTTGAGCCTCGGACATTATGGACCCCCTCTGACTCGACCATCATAACACCCACCCCCACAACACCGACCGCATGGTCCCGTGGCCGCCAGACGCGGCAGGCATCCCACGGCGCCTTGGGTTCGTGTGGTGTTTGGAGAGGAGGGACAGGATTTTGGGGACCGACGGCGAATGGTGGTGAAAGAACGCGGGAGGAGGTGGCGCGGTGCGTTGGATAGTCATGGCAGGCCCGCTTCTGGTCGTCGTGCTGGCGGGGTGCGGACTGTCCGCGGCCGCCGGCCCCTCGACTCCTCCGCCGGCCAGGATTCATCACGCGGTGGCGACCGGCCACGCCCACCACGCGAAAACCCAAACGAAGGCGCGCAAGGCAGCCGCCCCACCCATCGTGCCGGCTGTAAAAACGTCCAGCACGCCGCCCGTACCTCAGCCGGCGGTGAGCGTGGTGGGCACGCCCACCGCCGGCAGCACCGTCGTGTTGCAGGTATCCAACGTGCCGTCAGGGTACGTGCTGGTCACGTTGTCCATGAACGAAGGGGCCAACACGGTGATCACCCCCCTGGCGAGTGCTCAGTCCAACGCGCAGAGCACAGCAGTCTCGGGGTTTTCCGTCAGCCCCGACGGCGCGATTGTCCGCTTTGCCTTTGACATGGCGATGGGCGGGGGACGCGGCCAGTTTGTGCTGACGTACCAAAACAGTGCCGGCAAGCGCCTCACGGTGGACTCGCCCTCCTTTACGGTGCAAGGCTAGTCCGCGTTAGTCCGCGGTGACTCACGGCTGAAGCCCGGATGCGCGCCGCTCGTGGTCGAGAAGCCATCGCTTGTCGACCCGCCGCCGCCGTCGTTCCCGCCGGAGCCCCTCAGGAGCCAGGATGGCGGGGAATGACCGCCGCGCGCCGGGTGAGGGCCGCGCCCCACCCGCCGTGAGGCGGCACCGGTCACTCGTCCGCGATGATGCTACCCACCCGCTGAGCCAAGTCGGGCACTTGGCGCCTGCGCAGCACGGCGTACGCCACCCCCAGCGCCAACAGCGCCAGCACAATCCAGGGAAAGAGGTTGTAGGGATAGGGTTGGCCCGGCTGGACCAGCCCCCACAGGGGCAGGACCAGAAACGCGATGCCCAGCACAGGCACGATCAGGTGTTTCCAGGGGGAGAAGATGGCGCGGTGATGGGTACGATAGTACACCGGCAACGCAATGTTCAGCACCACGTACACCAACGCGATGGGAATGGTGCCCAACGTCGCGATTTCGCCCGCCACCGCGAGGGCCGATCCCCCGCCCACCCAAACCAGGGTCATCGCCAGCGCAACCACGCTGTAGAGAGCCAGGGCGGCCCACGGCGTGCCGAAGCGGCTGACCTTGCCCAGCGACCACGGCAGGAGCCCTTCGCGTCCCGCGCTGAAAATCATGCGGGTTTGGGCGGTGGTGGCGCCCACCAGGGAGGAAAACGTGCTGGTGAGTCCTGCGAGGTACACGAGGATGGCCAGCGGCCCCAGCGCTCGGCTGGCCGCCGAGACGAACGGCACGGCGAGGCCCGCGATGTAGGCCGCGTGGTTGTGGAACACCACAGAGGTGCTCCACGCCATCAGGACGTACACCACCGTGACAAAGATGGTGGCGGTGTAGATGGCGCGGGGGACCGCACGCCGTGCGTTTTTGGTCTCTTCGACCATGGCGCCGGGATTGCCCACCCCGATGAACAGGAAGATGGCGAGCGGGAACGCCAAGCCCAAGCCCGACAATCCGTGCTTGAGGTGGGCGGGGTTGAAGCTGGTGAAGTTCAGATGCGCAGTGCTGGAGGCCACCATCACGGCCATGCTCACCACAATCAGGAGCAGTTCAAAGCCGAACGACGCCATGGCCCAGCGGGCCGATACCTTCACGCCGCGGTAAACCAGGTAGGTCACCAGGCCGACCATTACCACCGAGATGGGCTGCCACGGGACCGCCACGTGCAGGAACTGCGAAAAAATGAGTGAGGTCCACCCCCCCATCACAGCCATCACAAAGCCAATCGCCACAATATAGCCGAACGCTAGGGCCCAGGCGGTGACGACGCCGGGAATGGCGCCGAACGTTTTGCCGATATACGAAATATAAGATCCGGAGCTTGGGGTCACTTTGGTGAACTCGGCCAGGCTGTTGATTTTCAGCAGCACAGCAATGGCGGCCACGATGATCGCGAGCGGACTGGCGACTCCCGCTGCCGCCGCAATCACGGCGAACGAGAAGAAGAAGCTCATGGCCGGTGCGGTGTCGGCCAGGGAGACGCCCAAAATGTCCGTCGTGCTGAGTGCGTTTCTCCGCAGGCGGGTGTGCTCAGGGGGCTGGACCTGTGCTTGGGCCATGGCTCATCATCTCCTGCAAAGTATTTCGACGGCGGACCCGGGGCTCAGGTTGCCGTGCTGGGACATTTGGGGTGCATCACGACCCGGACGCGTCGCCAAAACGGCACACCGCCGCAATGGCGTCCCCAGCCGCGGTCACGATGGCATCGATTTCGTCGGGGGCGACCGTCAGCGCAGGGGACAGCGTGAGGACGCTGCCCACGGAGCGCGCAATCACGCCGCTGTGCTCCCGCATGTGATCGACAGCCCGCTGGCCGGCGGATCCGGCGTCTTGGGCGTCGGGTGGCGTCTTTAGCGCAATCCGTCCCAGCAGGCCTTCGCTGTCGACGTCTTGAATCCACGCCGGGTACGCCGACTGAAGCGCGGCCAGTTGCTTCCTCAGGTGCCGGCCCATCTTGGCCGCGCGCTCCGGCAATCGCTCCTGCTCGATAATGGCCAGGTTGGCGAGCGCCGCCGCCGCGCCGATCGGGTGACCGCTGTAGGTATTGCCGTGAAGGAACTCGGGGCGGGTCCCAGCGCCCGCGCTGTCTCGAACGGTGTCCAAAATCTCTCCGCGTACGGCCGTGGCGCCCATGGGAAAGTAGCCGGACGTCAGGCCCTTCGCGAACGCCATCATGTCAGGGCGCACGGCGTAATGGCGCGCGCCGGTCCAGCTGCCCAGTCGTCCAAACCCGGTCACCACTTCGTCGGTGATCAGGAGCACCTCGTATCGACGGCAAATTTCTGCCACGGTGCTCAGGTACTCCGGCGGAGGCACAATGACGCCACCGGCCGCCTGGACCGGCTCGGCGATGAATGCCGCCACCGTCTCAGGCCCCTCAAAGACAATCGTGCGCTCCAGTTCCTCCGCACACGCCAGCGTGCAGGCGGCATCGGCCGCGTGGAAGCGGCAGGCATGGCGGAGCGGCGCAGGAACATGGCGCACCTCCGGCAGCAAGGGCTCGAAGGCCGTGCGGTTCGCGGGGATGCCGGAGACCGACAGCGCGCCGAGGGTCACCCCGTGGTAGGCCTGCTCGCGTCCTATGAACTTCACCTTCCTGGCATGCCCCTGCACCTTCCAGTATTGGCGCGCCAACTTCAGCGACGTCTCCACGGCTTCGGATCCGCTGCCGCTCAGAAAGACGGCGCCCATCGCGTCGGGCCTGAGCAGGTCCACCAGCCGATCGGCCAGATCCAGCGACGGCCGGTTGGCGAACCCTCCGAACGACGAGAACCACGCCAATTCGGACGCTTGGCGGTGCATCGCCTCAATGATTTCCTGCCGGCCATACCCGACATTGGCCAGCCAGAGGCCCGCGTGCGCATCCAGATAGCGCCGACCGCCTTCGTCCCATACGTACACGCCGTCTGCGCGCGAAATGACCAGCGGGCCGCGCTGCTCGAGTGCCTTCATCGATGTGTACGGGCCCCAACGGGTATTGCCCGCCATAAGCCGTCCCCCTTTGCTGCACCGGCTACATCGTTTACACCGGAGCTCGTTCGTCAAATGCGAGCAAACACCTGGTGTCATCCTGCATCATCTGGCTAAATACAATTGGGCATCGTGCCCAGTGGGGCTCCGACCGTCTTGGGTGCGCGCGAAGCGTGATACCCGACCCCGTCGTGGAACGGTATGCTTTTGAGGGATGCAGCCGTCCGGAGTGGGGCGCCCGACGACCCGCCATCGACGATGGCCCCGAGCGGCGCCACGTCACGGACGCGGTCATCAGTAGGTGTTCGGCACGTTGGGGTGTGGGGGAGGCGCACATGCTGACCGTCAAGGATTGCCTGTCCCTGCCGTTGTTGGCGGACGCGACGCTCGTCGCCGGGGCACAGGGGTTGGACCGGTTCGTGGAGCTGGCCCATGTGGTCGACATCCCCGACGTTGGGCCATGGGTCGCCCCGGGCGTGTTGTTGCTCACCACCGGGTATGGCCGGGTGCCCAACCAAGACAGCTGGCTCCAGCTCGTCGAGGAGTTGAACACGGCTCAGGCCGCCGGTCTCTTGGTGGCGGTCGGACGATACGTGACCACCCTGCCCCCCACGGCGCTTCGGATCGCGGACCAGCGCGGCCTGCCGGTGGCCATGCTGCCGTGGGACCTCCCCTTCGTGCGCATCATCGAAGCGGTGCATCACGCCATCATCGAGCGGCAGACCAGCGCCCTTCATCGGATCGAGGGGCTGCAGACCGAAATTGCTCGGGTAGCGGTGGGTGCGTTGACCTTGAGGGCACTGGTGGAGCGGTTTACACAGCTTTTGGAACGCCCCGTCATGATCTGCGAGCCGGGCGGGGAGGTGCTGGCGGGCGTCGGCGATCCCGAGCAGCACGCGTACGTTTTCCCGTTGCGGTGGGATCGGGCCGTTGCTCATACGCTGCGCATCGGCGGAGACGGACCCCTGACGGAGGTGGAGCGTCACGCCGCCGAACACATGGCCCTGGTCGCCACACTGAGTCTCTTTCGCGAACTCACGGTGGCACGAACGGAGGCGCGACTCCAGCGGTCGCTCTTGGACGTGCTGTTGCAGGGCCAGTGGCACGGCGATGACGATGCGCTGGTGGATCGGGCGCAACTGATCGGGTTTCGTCCGACGCGGCCCAGCCGCCTCGTTCTCGTGCGATGGCCGAAGACCGGGGAGCGAGAGCCCCCACCGTGGTCGTGGTTTGACTCGGTGCACCATGCGGAAGAGACGCTGCGTCAGCGCCTGAAGGACTGGCACCCCCTGGTCACGGTGGTGGGGGAACACGTGGTGGCGGTGATGGCGCAGGGGCCCGAACGAACGGCCGCCGCGCTGACCCAGCGACTGGCACCACTCTGGTCGGCTCATGCCGGTGGGGCCGGTTTGGTGGGCGACGCGAGCCAAGCGGAGAGCCTGGTGGATTTGTATCGTGTCATGACGCAGGTGGCCGCGGCGGCCCCACCGGGCCGTGTATCGGCCTTGGAGGAACTTTTGGTGCCTCGCCTGTTGACCGAGTTGCCCCCCCATATGATGGCGGAGTTTTGGGAGGCCACCTGGGCCCGGCTCACCAGTCCGGTGCACCGGGACACGTTGAGCACCTTCGTGGAGCATTTTGGACACCACGGGCAGGCGGCAGCGGCTTTGGGCATTCACCGCAACACCCTGCGCAACCGCCTGGAAGAAGTCGAGGGGGTGCTGGGGCAACCGGTGGACGGCCAGATGCTGTGGCAGTTGTCGTTGGCGTGGTTTTGGCACCGGGCGGTCGGAGCACCGGTTGTCCCTCGCTCGTAGACCGGCGACCTGCGGGCCGCCGGCGTGGGGTGCAGGCTCCCGTCCGGCCCCGCGGTGTCGCCGCGGGTGTCCAGGGTGCCGTCAGGGGGCGTGCTGGTCGCGCTGAACGAAGGACGACCTGGTGACTACCGCGTCACCCCCGACGGCGCCATGGCGCGTTGTCCGGTTGACAGGGCGATGGGCGCCGCCGGATCCCCCAAAATGCGCCGACAAGCAGATCATGGGGATAGGCCCGCGTTCACGGTACGGGGCTCGCGACGGCAACCCCGCCCCATGCGCGCCGCTCGTGGTCAAGAAGCCACTGCTTGCGCGCGGTTCCGCCGCTGTAGCCGCCCAGCGTGCCGTCGGCGGCGATCACCCGGTGGCAGGGAATGACCAGAGCCAGCCGGTTGGCGCCGTTGGCGCGACCGACCGCGCGCGCAGCCGACGGCTGGCCGATACGTACCGCCAGCTCCCGGTACGAGCAGGGGCGCCCGGGGGGAATCTGCCGGAGCTGTTCCCACACCCGCTGCTGGAATGGGGTGCCCGCGATCGCCACGGGCGTCGCGAAGGCGCACGCCGTGCCCGCAAAGTAGGCGCGCAGCTCCGCCTGAATGGACACCAAGGGAGGGCTCGCGCCCGGGATGATGGCCGCGCCGGTCTCCTGGCGGAGGGTCAGAATCTCTCGCTCCAATCCTCGCCGGTCGGCGAATTCTAGTAGATGCAGGCGGTCGGTGCCGCCGACCGCCACCATAGGGCCCAGCGGCGTGTCGATCCACTGGGCGTACAGCACCTGGGCCGAGTGGGCGCGGGCGGGCGGCACCCCCAGGATGCGGGCGAACGCGTCCCGAAAGCCACTCGCCGACTCGAAGCCCACCGCGACCTGCGCATCGACCACCCCCTGGCCCGCGCGAATTTCCTGCATGGCCAGCCCCAGGCGCCGGGCACGCGCATACGCCACAAAGGTCAGGCCAAACCGCTGGCGAAACTGCCGGCGGGCGGTGGCGCTGTGCACGGAGAGCGCCGCGAAATCCTGATGAGTCCAGCGCTTCTCCGGACTCGCCTCGATGGCGTCCACCAACTGCTGCACCACCGGCGACACTTGGTCGGGGTGCGACAGCGGCCGGCAGCGCTTGCAGGGCCGGTAGGACGCCAGCAGTGCCGACTGCGCGTTCGGGAAAAACTCGCAGTGAGCCAGCGTCGGCTTGCGAGCCGGACAGGTGGGCCGGCAAAACACGCCGGTCGAGGTGACCCCGACATAGAAGATGCCGTCGTAGGCCCGGTCCCGATCCACCAGCGCCCGATAGTACTCCTGCTCCGTGGCTGCCGAAATCATTTCGCTCCTCCTTGGGGGGCCGTATGCCGTCGCCCTGATCTTAGCGGCCCGGCCAAGCGTCGGCCGCCGAAAACCGCACATGGATGTGTAAAGATGTGAAAACGCCGGGGTTCAAGCGTCCTCATCGTTCGCACACCGTGCGGCAAAATTTGCCGTTGAGCGAGTTAATTAATTTTCTGATAGCGGCAGGAATCCCTGAGGTGCGCGCGGAACAGAGGCGGAGAGCTTGGTGACGGCCGACCAGCGGCTCGGCGCCGGGCAGATGAAGGGAGGCGTTCGATGCAGATGCAGACGCAGGAAGAGGCGCAGCGCGGGCCCGCCCGCGCCACCGGCGTGACGTGGCGCAGCATTGGCCCGTATCGGGGCGGGCGCTCCGTGGCGGTGGTCGGCCACCCCACGGACCGGCAGCGGTTTTACATGGGCACCACCGGCGGTGGCGTGTGGCGTACGGACAACGGCGGCGTGACCTGGGCCAACATAACTGATGGATCACACGGGGGTTTCCGGTCGGCATCCGTCGGGGCGCTGGCCATGGCCCCGTCGGACCCCAACGTCCTGGTGGTGGGCATGGGGGAAGCATGCATTCGCGGCAACGTGTCCTTTGGCGATGGGGTGTATCGGTCCACGGATCAGGGCGCCACGTGGGCTCACCTGGGTCTGGAAGACACGCGGCACATTTCGCGCATCCGCATCGACCCGACCAACCCGGACCGCCTGTACGTGGGCGCCCTGGGGCATGCCTTCGGACCGCATGAGGCACGGGGCGTCTATGTGAGTGAGAACGGCGGTCGAAGCTTCGAGCGCACGCTCTATGTGAGCGATGGCACGGGGGTGGCTGACCTAGCGTTGGACCCCACCAATCCCCGCGTGCTGTACGCGGTCATGTGGCAGACGCGGCGGACACCCTGGAGCCTCGAGAGCGGCGGACCGGAGTCGGGACTCTATCGGTCGACGGACTACGGCCGCACGTGGGCGTCGATGAAAGACGCGGAGGGTCTGCCGGGGGGCATCTGGGGACGGGCCGGTGTGACCGTCTCGCCCGCCGACGCCCAGCGCCTGTGGCTGGTGGTGGAGGCGGAGGAGCGCGGTCTTTACCGCAGCGACGATGGCGGCCGCCGCTGGAAGCGGGTGTCGACGGACCACGGGCTCTTGGCGCGGCCGTTCTACTACTCGCACGTCTTTGCCGACCCGGTGGATCCCGACACGGTTTACGTGTTGAACAGTGGGTTCTATCGGTCATTCGATGGCGGGCAGACGTTCACGGGCCTGGCCACCCCCCACGGTGACCACCACGACCTGTGGATCGATCCGACGGACCCGACCCGGATGATCCACGGCGCGGACGGTGGGGCCGCCATTTCGTTTGACCGAGGGTTCAGCTGGTCGTCGATTCACAACCAGGCGACGGCGGAGTTTTATCATGTGACCACCGACACGCGGTTTCCGTATCGGGTGTACGGGGCCCAGCAGGACAACAGCACCATCACCGTCCCGAGCCGTTCCCACCGGCTGGCGCTGGGTGAGCGCGAATGGTACGAGGTGGGGGGCGCCGAAAGTGGTTACATCCAGGTGCGCGCCGACAACCCGGACATCGTGTACGCCGGCAGCTCGGGCGGCGGACACGGCGGCCGCCTCACGCGCTATGACCACCGCACCCACGAGATGCGCGACATCTCGGCGTGGCCGGAGGACACGGCCGGCATGGCGTCCGAAGAGTACACGCACCGGTTTCAGTGGACGAGCCCGATCCTGCTGTCGCGGCATGACGGGAAGACGCTCTACTTCTGTGCCAACCGCGTCTTTCGGACGCGCGACGAGGGGATGACGTGGGACATGGTGAGTCCCGACCTCACCCGCAACGATCCAGACAAGCAGAAGCCGTCCGGTGGCCCCCTGACCCGGGACCACTCCGGCGTCGAGGTGTACTGCACGGTGTTTGCGCTGGCCGAGTCGCCGAAGCAGGCGGGCCTCCTGTGGGCGGGCACCGACGATGGGCTGGTGCACCACTCCCCGGATGGCGGCGAGCACTGGACCAACGTGACCCCCTCGGAACTGCCGGAGTGGGCGCTTATCAGCATTATCGAGGCCAGTCCGCATGACCGGGACACGGCCTACCTGGCGGCCACCCGCTACAAGCTGGACGACCTCACCCCGTATCTGTACCGGACCACCGACGGGGGCCGGTCCTGGACGCGCATCACCGCGGGCCTTCCGGCCGACGAGTACACGCGTACGATTCGCGAAGACCCCGAAGTGCCCGGCCTCCTGTACTGCGGCACGGAGCGGGGCGTGTACGTGTCGCGCAACCGGGGCGACACGTGGGAGCCGCTGCAGTCCAATCTCCCGCTGGTGCCCATCCACGACCTGGAGGTCCATGACACGGATCTGGTGGCCGCGACCCATGGACGCTCCTTCTGGGTGCTGGACGACCTGTCGCCGGTGCGAGCGTGGGCCATGGGCCAGGGCGAGGACGAGGGTGCGTATCTGTATCCGGTGCGCGACACCGTGCGCACGGTCCAGCACGCCGGCTTTCAGCGGCGCATGGGCGCGCCTGCGCAGGCCAAGCCGACCGTGATGATGGGCTTTTACCTAAAGGATCGCCCCGCGACGGGCGAAGCGCCGATCTTCCTGGACGGCGGCCAAAATGGACCACCCGGCGTGCTGTTGCACTACCGCCTGCCCGAAGGGGTCAAGGACCCGGTGGTCATTCGGGTGCGCGACAGCCGCGGCGCGCTGTGGGCCACCCTCACGTCGCAGCCCGCGGAAGGGGATCCCGGGCCGAAGCTCTCGACCGAATCGGGTGGTCACCGCGTGGTGTGGGACATGCGGACCGCCGGCGCGACGCTGCCGAAACACGGAAAGTTCGAATGGCCACGCCTGAACCCGCTGGTTCCGCCCGGACGCTACCAGGCCGAGCTGGCTCTGGGTGAACAGGTGGTGGGGACAGAAACGTTCCAACTGGTGCCGTCGCCGGACATCGACACCCCGGACCGGGACTATCAGGCGCAGTTCGCCACGCTGGTGGAGATTCGCGACAAGGTGTCGGCGGTCAACCTGGCGTTCAACAAGCTGGACCAGGCCGCCAACGGTGTGGCGGCGCTGATGAAAGCGCTCGACGGACATGCCCAGGTGGACGCCATTCGCGAGCGCGGGACAACGCTCACCAAGCGGCTGGAGGCGCTG
The DNA here is from genome assembly GCA_021795575.1 of Bacillota bacterium. Taxonomy (GTDB): domain Bacteria; phylum Bacillota; class Sulfobacillia; order Sulfobacillales; family JAIMBI01; genus JAJZWV01. Next base: position 8,676 of record JAJYPH010000046.1, on the reverse strand, counting down.
TCCAGCCAGCTGGTGCAAACCAACATCGAGCACTTCCAAGACACCTTGAACCATGGTCCGCGCCTAAACGCCCAGCTGGCCTACCTGTTCCGGGTGGCGTCCGCGGCGGATGCGGCGCCCACCAGTCCGGTGCGGGCGCGGCTCGACCAGCTGTGGTCCCAGGCCGAAGGCCTCCTGGGGCAGGCGGAAACGCTGATCGGCCAAGATCTGCGCGAGTTCGAGCAGTTCCTCGATGAAATGCAGGTGCCGCGCATCGCGGTGTCCTGACCGCAACCCGCATGAGCCAGGATGGCGAAAGTCATCCTGGCTCTCTTTCGGTGGGCCGGGCGGGATCACGGCGTTCTCGCCGGGAGGGTTGCCGGGCGCCTGTGGAGGCTAGCCTCCCTCAGACGAGCTTGGCCAGCGAAGCAGGGCTTGGTCGAACGCTTCGATGAGACGGTGATAGCTGCGCTCGGGGGCGCGGGGCATCGCGAACCCGCCTCCGCATTCCAGAGCGACGAACCCATGCAGTGAGGCGCGCAGGGCGCGCGCCGCGTCGACGGCATCGTCTCCGGCCAAGCCATAACCGGATAACACGGCGAACACCACGCGCATGACCGCATCGGCAGCCTCGCGGTGCTCGGCATCCTCGGGCGCCGGAGCGCGGACGGTCGCCGCGTAGCGACCGGGGTGCGCCACCGCAAAGCTCCGGTAGGCGTTGGCGGCGGCAGCCAGCGCATCGGGGCCGGCTCGCCCGACGGCAGCCGCCGCGAGGGTCTCGGCAAGCTCGCGGGTGGCCGCCACGGCCAGGTCGCGCCGCAAGCCGTCGAGGCTGGTGATGTGCTTGTACAGGCTGGGGAGCTTCACGCCCAAGGAATCGGCTATCGCGGCCAACGTGAGACGATCCCAGCCCATCGCGTCCGCGATGGCGGCTGCTTGAGCCACCACGACTTCGCGGGACAGTCCGGCCCTAGCCACGCTGGCCCATCCGCGCCACGAACTCCACGAGCGTCGGGTTGACCAGTCCTGGGGACTCAACGTGCGGGAAGTGTCCGGCACGCGGTACCAGCAGCACCTCGGCCCCGAGGCGGTCGGATATCCGGCGGGCCTCGCCAATGGGGTCGGAGAAGTCCGGGTCCCGCTCGCCCATCACCACCAGCGCGGGCGCCGTCACCTCGGACAGCCGGGCCTCCACAGGGGCGTGGCTGGTGCGGGTGGTCGCCCGAAACGCCCGAGCGTGCCCTGACCGGCGCATGCCGGCCGCGATGGCCTCGAGATGACCGACGAAGTCCGCGGGACGCCCTCCTGGGTAGAGCGTGGGCAGGTACGCCCTCCATAGGCTCGGCGCCCAAGGGCCGGCCATTGCCAAGCGAAACGCCAGAGAGACCAGCGGGTTCGTTGGCACGTTCCGCACGAAAGGTCCGATCAGTACCAACCCGGCCACCACCTGGGGCTGCTCCGCGGCTGCCCACACCGCGGCGCCCGCCCCCATCGAATTGCCGACGACGGCGGCCGGCCCGCCCAAATGCGTGATAAGGGCCAGGGCATCCTGGGCGGCGGCGACATCATCGTAGGAAACGAAGCTCGCATCGCTGTCGCCGTGGCCGCGCAGATCCATCGTCGCCACCCGGAGGCCGGCCGCGACCAAGGCCGGAACGGTGAAACGGTAGACGCTTCGCAGTTCTCCCATGCCAGGGAGGCACACCACCAGCGGGCCCGCGCCGAACACCTCGTAGGCAATCCGACCTTCATCTCTCCCAATGAACTGGGGCGTGCCGGCTCTGCTCACCATGCTGGTCGTGTCCTCCATCTCGTTCCCCCTCGCCTCATGCTATCGTCGATAGCCATTACGCTAATTACATTAGCCTACATTGTCAAGACCGACGTGGCCGGTACACGCCCACCGTAACGTCCCGCGGCCACGTCGACGTCTCAGCCGGTCGGGAGACGAGGCGACGACGTGATGCGCGGCAGGCAAAGGGGACAAGCCGTCCCCAGCCTGCCGCGCCGCGCCGGACCGGCGGCGTGGGGGTGCCTCCCGGCCATCGGCCGGCATGGCCCGGTTCCGGGGCCGCCTCGTCTGCGCCCGGGTTGCGGGGGCCGCGTCGCAGACGTCATCGCGTTCCCCGTGCCACGGGCGGTCGAAGCCATGTGACCACGGACCCACACCCCGCGTGGCACCCTGATGGCAAAATATCACGGCTGTGTCCCGCTTGATCTTGTTCCGGCGTCGCGATGAGGAAGGGCTGGGTCTCCTAAAGAGACCCAGCCCTTCCTTGTCGGCGGGACTAGTCGGAGGCTGGCACCTCGTCCAGCGGGGCGAGGTTGAGGGTCCTCACCGCCGCCTGGAACGCCGCCACGGGGCCCGATGCGACTTCGGTAAGCTTCTCGTATTGGGCGTGGGCCCGCTCGCGCCACAAGCGGTGGGCCGCCAGCGTCTGCGCGGTGGGGGCGCCGTCGCCCGATTCGGCCACGTAGACCAGATACGCGAGCTGCATATCGATGCGGTGGGCGTACTGCAGGTCGTCGTCCGCCGTCTTGGACTGAATCTGCACCAGTTCTCCTTCCACCGCCTCCAACGCCGCCTTGGCCGCGTCGCGAGCTTGGGTGAGCCGAGCGTGGTGGTCGGTGTCCTTCACCCGGTCGCACCAGGCGTCCATCTGCGCCTTCTGACGGCGAATCGCACCCACCGTGCGTCGCAGCTCCGTCAGGTCGCCACACAGCGCGGTGGTCAGGCGGTGCTGGGCGGCAAAGTCGGAGGCGGTGACGTCGGGCTCCCGCGGGTCGGCCAGCAGCGAGAGCGGCTGGCGGACGGTCGTGGGGCTGTCCCCCTCCAGCGTGAGCTCCACCGTGTAGTCGCCCGGCAGCATGAGAGGGGCGACGGTGTTCCAGTCGGTGGCGTCTGTGCCGGGGATCGCGGGCACCGGATCCGCACGCAGGTCCCAGATGAGACGGTGGCTGCCTGCCGCGGTGGAGGGCTTCGGCTCCTTGGGCTTGTCCGAGGTGCTCGTGTACGTCCGTACCGCGGCGCCCGCGGCGGTCCGGATCCGGATGGTCACGGCACCGGGAGCCGACTCCGGCAGCCAGTAAAGCAGGATGGCCCCCTCGGGGTGATTCTGGCCCCCGTCGGCCAGCACCGGCTGCTCGCCGGGCTCACCGCGCCGGACGGTGTAAAACACCGAAGCCGTCGGCCACTCCATGGACGCCGCCGGCCGGTCCAGCGGAATGTCGTCGTTCACCCAGAGGCCCGCCTTGCCAGGGAGCCGGTACGTGGCGCGGGGGGCAAAGAGCCTCGGCTGCCGGCGCTCGCCGTCTGCCTGCATCGCGCGGAGCGGCGACAGGTCGTCCAGAATCCAGAACGAGCGGCCGTGGGTAGCGGCCACCAGATCCGTGTCATGGACCGCCAGGTCGTGGATGGGAACCGTCGGCAGATCCATCTGCAGCGGCTCCCAGTGGGCTCCGTCATCGAAGGAGACGTAGACGCCGCGCTCCGTGCCACAGTACAGGAGGCCGCGGCATACGGGGTCCGCGCGCACCACGCGCGTGTAGTGCGTCGGGAGAATCCCCTCGGTGATGAGCGTCCACGTGGCTCCAAAGTCCGTCGTGCGATACAAGTACGGCGTAAAGTCGTCCAGCTTGTAGCGGGTGGCGGCCAGGTAGGCCGTGCCCGCGTCGTGCGGCGACGGCTCGATGATGGACACCAGCGTCCACGGCTGAAACACGGGCGGGGTGACGTCGTGCCAAGACCGGCCGTCGTCCTGCGACCGGTGCACGCGCCCGTCGTCCGTGCCGGCCCACAACATTCCCCGCTGCTTGGGCGATTCGGCCAGCGCAAACACGGTGCCGTACACTTCGACGCCCGTGTGGTCCTTGGTGATGGGGCCGCCGGAGGGCCGAAGCGTCTCGGGGTCGGCCCGGGTCAGGTCCTCGCTGATGATCTCGTAGCTCTGCCCCTGGTCCCGGCTGCGAAAGATGCGGTTGCCCGCCACGTACAGCACGTTCGGGTCGTGTGGGGAGATGAGAATCGGGCTGGTCCACTGGAAGCGGTGTGTGTACTCTTCGGACGCCATGCCGGCCGTGCGCTCGGGCCACGGCGACACGTCCTTCTGCTGGCCGCTCTTGTGGTTGACGCGCGTGATGCGGCCGCCCTCGCCCCCGCCGGAGCTTCCCGCGTACACAATGTCGGGGTTGTCGGGCCGCACCTGGATGTAGCCGCTCTCGGCACCGCCCTCGTCGCGCCACTCCCGTTGGGACAGCGCCACCAGGTCAGTGCGGCTGGGCACGGAGATGGTGGTGTTGTCCTGCTGGGCCCCGTACACCCGGTAGGGAAAACGGGTGTCGGTGGTGACGTGGTAAAACTCGGCCGTGGCCTGGTTGTGAATCGAGGACCAGGAGCGCGCGCCGTCCAGCGAGACGGCCGCGCCGCCATCGGCGCCGTGTATCATCCGCTCGGGGTTGTTCGGGTCGATCCACAGATCGTGGTGGTCCCCATGCGGGGTCGCCACCGGGGTGAACGTCTTCCCGGCGTCCACCGACTTGAAGAACGTGCTGTTCAGCACATAGACGGTGTCGGGGTCGACCGGGTCGGCAAACACATGAGAGTAGTACCAGGGTCGCGTGCGCAGGCCGGAGGCCTCCGAGCAGCGCTGAAAGTGGTCGCCGCCGTCATCGGACCGAAACAGCGCGCCCGCCTTGGCTTCGACGATGGCGTACACCCGACCGGGAAACGCCCGCGACACCGTGACCCCGATTCGTCCGAGCGTCTCGTCCTCCGGCAGCCCGGGGACGTGGCTCACGTCGGTCCAGCTGGTGCCGCCATCCGTACTGCGCCACAGCCCCGACTCGGGGCCGCCCCCCTCCAGAGCCCACGGCTTGCGCCGCGCCTGCCAGAGGGCGGCGAATAAGATTCGGGGGTTGTTGGGGTCCATCGCCAGGTCGATGGCGCCCGTGTTTTCGCTGCGGCCCAGCACCTGGTCAAAGTGCTGCCCGCCGTCCGTCGACCGGTACACACCGCGTTCGGCGTTGGGGCCAAACGCATGCCCCAGGGCCGCCACCATCACCCAGTCTGGGTTGGTGGGGTGCACGCGAATGCGGGAGATGTGGTGGGTGTCGGCCAACCCCAGATGGGTCCAGGTTTTTCCGCCGTCCGTCGACCGGTACACACCGTTGCCGGGAGAGACGTTGCCGCGAATGCACGCTTCGCCCATGCCCACGTACAGCACTTCGGGGTCGCTGGGGGCCAGCGCGATGGCCCCCACCGACGAGGTCGCAAAGAATCCATCGGACACGTTCTGCCAGGTGATGCCGGCATTGCGGGTTTTCCACACCCCGCCCCCGGTCGACCCCATGTAAAACGTGGTGAGGTGGGTGGGGTGCCCGGTGACCGCCACCACCCGGCCGCCGCGGTGCGGCCCTATGTTTCGCCAGTGCATGGCGTCAAAAGGTCGAGCCATGATCGTCCTCCTCGCATGGTAATCACACAACAGCGCCGACCACCTCGCGCGCCGTCGTGTCCCTATTCCGGCTCGGGTCGCCGATTCCTGCTGGCCGCAAGAGATGGGCTATGGCACTTGACGCCATCCGAACGGATGGCGGCGAACGACGACGAGGCCGCTGGGGCGCCCCTCGGGCGTGTGGCCGTGTCCCAGGTGCTCCAGGGCGACCTGGCGGGAATCGGCACAGCCGAGCGGTGACGGTCCACGACCGAGACGGGCCACCGTCCGTATGCGTGGCAATGTTTGGGTGACGGGTTCGCTGAACGACCACGCGGGGCCGTCGGTGCTGCACCACACCGCCCCTGGCACCGCGGGGGACCCGATCGTCATCCGGAGCATGGGGAGTCCAGCACGGGTTCCAGTTCCGAGGCGAGTCGCGTGGCCAATCGCCGGTTAACGTCCTGCATCTCGCGAGCTTGCGCCACCAGGCGCTGGTCGGCCGGCGGCACCGGGTGGGTGTCCAGCCAGGCGGCGATCCGTTCGGCCAGGGCCGGGTCCACGATGGTACTGATGGCCTGCAGGAGCCTTCCCACCGATACCGTGGGAAAGGTGCCCAGCACCTCATCCCACCGCTCTTCCAGAAAAGTCCAGGCGGGCTCGGCGCTGTGAGGATGGCCCAGCGCGGCCCCCAGGCCGCCAGCCTGGTTCTGGAGCGGTGTGTCGGCCGACAGGTAGTGCCGCAGGGTTCGGTCCACCGTCTCGGGGTCGCGGAATTGCCCGAGGGCTTCGTGATAGCGCAGGCGCTCCTGCGGCGTCGTGGCCGCCGCCATGGCTTCGCGAAAGCGCTGCCAGTCGTTGACGGTGCCGGCCACCGCCGCCGCCGCCGTGACCGCGCCCACGAGGCTGGGCGCGAGGGGGGCCGTTCCGGTCAGGTGGTCGTGGTGCAGCGCGCGCGCCCGGTCCACGGCGGACCGGTTCTCCAGGACCGTGCCGAACAGCCGCACGAGCGCAGCCCGCAGCTGGGCGCGCGCGCTGGGCTCGCCGTCCACCTCCTGCCAGCCCACGTCCTCCAAGGCCGGACCGGCGATTCCCTCGATGAACGCCGCGATGCGCGGGCGCAGAGAGGCCGGGGCGACACGGAGCAGCAGCGTCATGCCGCGGATGGCCGCCTGCCACACATCGGGGTGACGTTCGCCGATCAACGCCGGCCAGAGCGTGAGGACGTGGTTGACAGTCGCCCGGCCCGCCTGCACGAGCGCCCAGGCGTCTTCCAGCAGCGAGAGCTTGTCCCGGTCGGCGAGGTGGTTCCAGGCCCCGACGATCCTCCGCCACAGGTCCTCGTCGTAGCCAACGCGATAAAATCCGGCGCTGTTTTCGTTGACCACCACGTACCCAATGCCGCGGGGCAGCGCAACGGAGATCGGCTCGGTGCCCAGCACGACGTTGATCAGCTGGCCCGGCGCTGGCGGGACGTGAAGGCCGATGGTAATGGGAATCTGCCACACCCGCTCATCGGGCGCGTCGTCGTAGCGAAAGCGCGTCTGGCGGAGCGTGAGCGTGCCACCGTCGGGGGACAGGCGGGCGGATACCAGTGGGAAGCCCCCCTGGGTGATCCACGAGTCGGCGATAGGCGCCACCGGCACGTCGGACGCGGCTTCCAGCGCCGCCCACAGGTCGGTGGTCGTCGCGTTGCCGTGGTGGTGCTGCGTCAGATACCGCGCGATGCCGCGTCGAAAAGGCATGGGACCCAGATGCTGCTCCAGCATGCGGATGACGGCCGCGCCCTTGGTGTAGGTCAGGACGTCAAACATCCCGTACGCGGCTTGCGGATCCACCACCGGGAAGTCGATGGCGCGGGTGGTGCTGAGGGCGTCGGTGCCCAGCGCCGCATTCTTGCGCCCGACAAACGATGTCCACACATCCCACTCGGGATGCGTGGCGTCCAGCACCACCTGCGCCATAAACGTCGCAAACGCTTCGTTGAGCCAGCAGCCGTTCCACCACGCCATCGTCACGAGGTCGCCAAACCACATGTGGGACGTCTCGTGCGCCACCGTGCTGGTGATGCGCCGCCGGTCCGACAGGGACGATCGGTTCGGGTCCACCAGGAGCGCCTCGCGGCGATACGTCACCACTCCCAGGTTTTCCATGGCGCCGGCGGCAAAATTGGGAATGGCGACGTGGTCCATCTTGGGGGTGGGGCACGGGATGCCAAAGTAGTCCGCCAGAACGTTCAGCGCGTCGACGGCGGCAGTTTGCGCCACGCCCGTGAGCCCTAGCTCGCCGGGGGCCGCGGCGATGCGCACCGGGACGCCGTCGGCGGTCGCCACCGGGGCCGTGAGCGCCAGAGGGCCCACGACCAGCGTCAGCAGATAGGGGGACATGGGCATCGTCTCGGCAAAGGACACCCGCCGGCGGCCGTCGGGCAGCGTCTGCGACGCCACCTCGGGCGCGTTGGACAGAACCGTGGCGCCGGCCGCCACCGTGGCCGTCACGGAGAAGACCGCTTTGAAGTCGGGCTCATCCCAGCACGGAAACACGCGGCGGGCGTCCGTGGGAAACCCGTTGGTCACGGCGAGGCGGGCCGGTTCGCCCGCCTCGGTCCGGGTCTCCACCCGGTAGAAAGCGCGCAGCTGGTCGGCGAACACTCCGGAAAACGCCAGATGAATCGTGTGGGGCCCAGGCGCGAGGGGGGCGGCCGGCTGGATGGCGAGCCGTTCGTCTTCGGGCCGGAGCTGTGCGCTGGCGGGCCGGCGGGGCCCGCCAGCGACCGACACCGCCACATCATGGATGGTGAGGTCGGCCGCGTTCAGCAGCACTGTGTCGACGGGCGCGCGCACGTCCACATCAATAACCACGGTCCCCGCGAAGGTGCCACCCGCCACGTCGGGCGCGAAGGCGAGCCGGTATCTTAAGGGCACTACGGTCCGCGGCAGGCGAAAGGGGTTGTCGGCGGTCATCGTGGGCCTCCTGTCCAGTTCGGAGCAAAATTAGCGCGTCAGTCCCGCCGGGCATAGGGCGGAAGCCCCTGGCTCGTGTTCTTGGCCATGACCGACAGCATCTCGTACAGCAGGTTGGCCGCCAGCAAGGACGTGATGGCGCCGGGGCCGTCGTAGGGCGGCGCCACCTCCACCACCTCGGCCCCCACCAGCCGGTGGCCGACGAAGGCTTGGATGGCGCGGAGCGCCTCCCGGCTGGTGAGCCCACCCACCTCCGGGGTGCCGGTGCCCATGGCGTAGGCGGGGTCCACGACGTCGATGTC
>JAJYPH010000233.1 GCA_021795575.1 Bacillota bacterium | reverse complement strand
TGGCCACCTGGCGGGCCTAACGGGCGGCCGGCGCCCGCGCGGCCCTGGGGCAGCCGCGGGGGCGCAAGCCGCCACCGGCCCTGGTCCGCGAGAATGCCCGGCTTCGCCCAGAGCTGGCGCGCGCGCAGGACGACTTGGCCCAAGCCCGCGAGGTGATGGCCATCCAGGGAAAAGTCTCGGCGCTCTTGCCGGCGTTAGCCGGCAAGAGCGCCCCCCCACCGTCGACACCGTAATCCCGGACGCCTTCGCCACCCTCCAGCCCCGGTTGGGGGTGGCGGGCGCCTGTCGGGCCCTGGGCCTGCCGCGGTCGACCTACTACGCCCGTCGCCATCCGCGGCGGGTGGCCGCGCCGCGCCCCCGGCCCACGCCCCGCACGGCGCTGTCGCCGACCGAGCGCGCGGCCATCTTGGCGGCGTTGCACAGCGAGCGCTTCGTCGATGCCAGCCCCGCGACCGTGTGGGCCCCGCTCTTAGATGAAGGCGTCTACCACGCGTCCTGGTCGACCTTCTACCGGCTGGTGCGCGCCGCCGGCGCAGTCCGCGAACGTCGGGCCCAAGCCACGCATCCGCCCCGCAAGAAGCCCGAGCTCCGGGCCACCCGCCCGAACCCGGTGTGGTCGTGGGACATCACCTCCATCCCGGGCCCGGTGAAGGGCCAGTACTATCGGCTCTATGTGATTGGGGACATCTACAGTCGCGCCGTGGTGGGCTGGCTGCTAGCCCCGACCGAGGCGGCGTGGCGGGCGGCCGCCCTCATCCGGGCGACCCTGCGTCGGCAGGGCGTCGCGCGCGACGCCCTGCCCTGGCACGCCGACAACGGGGCCGCGATGGCGTCCCAGCCCGTCGCGGCGCTCTTGACGGAGCTGGGCGTGACGAAGAGCCATTCCCGGCCCCATACCTCCAACGACAACCCGTATTCCGAGGCCCACTTCAAGACCCTCACGTATCGGCCCGACTTCCCGGACCGCTTCGCGAGTCTTCCCGCGGCGCGCCGGTGGTTGCGGCGGGTTTTCCACGGGTACCATACGGAGCATCGGCACAGCGGGCTGGGGTGGCTGACGCCGGCGGTCGTTCATCGGGGCGAGGGACCGGCGGTGCAGCGGCCGCGGGCCGTCGTCCTGGCCGCGGCCTACGCCCGCCACCCGGAACGGTATGCGGCCGGCCCGCCCCAGCCGCCGGCCTTGCCCGACCGCGTGGCGATCAATCCCCCCGAGGATCCCCCGTAAAAAGGGTGCGTGAATTCCTTGTGCTGACCTGTTCCCAGGGGCTTGACACCTACCGCTGTATGCGCGGGGGACCGACCCGGGACATTCAGGCCCAGCTGGCGCACCTGTATGGCGTGGAGATCTCGCCGGCGCTGGTATCGAACATTACGGACAAGCTGCTGCCCCGCATCACGGAGTGGCCGCAGCGGCCGCTGGCCGCCTGCTACCCCGTGGTGTTCTTGGACGCCATCCACTACAAGGTCCGCGAGGACGGCCGGGTGGTCACCAAAGCCGCCTACATGGTGGTGGGCATTGACCTCGAGGGCTACCAGGACGTCCTGGGGCTGTGGATCGGGGCTCACGAATCCGCGCAATGCTGGCTCACGGTGCTGACGGAGCTCCAAAGCCGGGGGGTCCCGGATGTCCTGGTCGTAGCGGTGGACCACCTCACCGGGTTCAGTGAAGCGATGGCCACGGTGTTCCCCCAAGCCGACGTGCAAAAGTGCGTGGTTCACCAGATCCGGAACTCGCTCCAGTACGCCGCGCGCAAGGATTATGCGGCCCTCACCGCGGCCCTGCGGCCCATCTACCAGGCGCCCACGGAAGCCGCGGGGACGGCGGCGCGGGCGGACTTTGCCGCCGACTGGGGGGACCGGTATCCCACGGTGGTGCGGTCCTGGGAAACCAACTGGGACGAACTGGCGACCTTTTATCGGTATCCCGAGGGGCTGCGGCGGACCATCTACACCACCAACCTCATCGAAGGCTTCCACCGCCAGCTGCGCAAGGTGACCAAGAGCAAGAGCCTCAACGACGGACACGGCGCTGACGAACATGCTGTACTTGGCGGGCCAAGAAGCTAGCGGAAGTGGACGAAGCGGCTGCCGAACTGGGGCGAGATTCTGGGCCAGTGGGTCATCTATTTTGAGGACCGGCTGACCCCCTACCTCAAATAACCACCGGGGAGTTTACACACGACCCTTGACAGTCCCGGGGTGGGGGGCGTGTCGTGCTGCCATAAAGAGGGGCGGACAGGAGGCCGCGCCGTAGGAAGCACGGGAACCGGAGGATCGACCCGCCCGATGGCGGAGGTACTCACGTGCCAAGCGGATCACCGCCCGTGCCCAAAGATGGCGGGCGCTTCGCCCATGGGCGGAACGGTCGATCAACGCTATACTGGCATTGTACGACTTCGTACAATCGGAGGAGGTTCCCATGAGCGCGTACAAGGTTCTCAAGGCGTCTGATGTTCGCCAACGCTGGAGCGAAGTCGTGAACGAAGTGTCTCGGGATAAGACCCGCGTGGTCGTGGAAAAGAGCGGCATCCCGGTGGTGGGCGTGGTGAGCGCGCAAGACCTCGCGTGGTTGGAGGAACGGGACCGCCGCCTCGCCGACCTGCGGCGGGCGATGGATGCCATGCGCCAGCGGTTTCAAGATGTCCCACCGGAAGCGTTCGACCGCGAAGTGGCGCAGGCCGTGCAGGAGATCCGGTCCGGCCAGGACGGTGCGCCCTCCGCATGAGCCGCGTGGTGCTGGATACCAACGTGTTGGTGTCGGCGGTGCGAGCGGAACGCGGGGCGTTGGCGATCATCCGGGAAGGCTGGCTGACCGGTCGCTTTCAAGTGTATGTGTCGGAGCCGCTGTTGGCGGAAGTGGAACGCACGCTCGCCAAGCCGTACTTTGCGACGCGCCTCGGGCCGGACCGGACGCAGCGGTTTCTCACGCTGCTCCAACGGGCCACCGTGCTCCAGCCGATTACAGAGCGGGTGGTGGGCGTGGCGACCCATGCGGAGGACGACTGGATTCTGGCCACGGCCCACAACGCCCACGCCCAGTTTCTCGTCACCGGCGACAAGGCCCTGCAATCCTTGGGAACCTTTCAAGCGACCCGGATTCTTGACCCAGCGAGCTTCGCGGATCTCCTGGAGACCGCCCAGGAGGGGTGCCCGCTCGACCGGGAGCGCTAAGAACCTCGGCCGGTCGCGGTCCGGCCGGCGGGCAGTGCCGTTGGTGGTGGGCGGACGCCAAGATATCCTTCCTGCAGCCTGGGCTCCATGATGACCCCGAATGGCCCAGCCACCATCAAGGGAGGCGGTTCCTCATGGAAGCTCACCGGATTCCCACCGCGGTTCACAATGGGCTCATCACCGTGCACACCCGCACGCCGGCCGGTGTGCCGCTCGTCTTCGATCTGGATTCCGGCGGCGCCATGCTCCTGTCGCCGGCAGCCCTGGCGCGTACCGGGCTGACGGCGCGTCAGGAGCGGGCGGACTGGGGTGAGGAGGTCACCGCGGTTGACGTGCCGTTTGACCTCACGACGCAGGTCCCGTCCCCAACGGCCGCGTTCATGGTGCGCGACCTACCTCCATGGATTCAGGGGGACGGGATGCTGGGGCAACTGTGGCACGCGGACCGTGTGTGGACATACGACTATCCTGCCGGCCGCCTGTGGGTCGGAGACGCCGTGGGCCAGGGGCCGCGTCGTCTCGGTCACACCATCCCGCTGGGACTGCCCGCGCCGAGTCGCACCGGGGAGCCACAGGCCGTGCAGGAGCGCCACCCGTCGGATGCGGGCTGGCTAACGTGGTGCTGATGCGGTCGCAGCAGGGGACTCACCTCCTGAGCCCGATCACGGCCCGCCCCGGACGGAGCGGGCTATGCGCGCGACATGGTCTGGTTGCGGCGCCAGCATCAGCCCCGCCTCGATGCCCGTCGGTAGCGCGCGGCCAACCCATGGCCCCGTACGGCCTTAACCCCTCGGCCCGTTTACCCGGCGGGCGGGGGGATCGGTCATTTGGTGCAAGCCCAGCGCACTGGTGTAGAATCTCGCGCTCTGTGGCCGGGATCCGACGGGAATGTCTCACGCTCGCTGACCGCGGCCGGATCTGGCGCAGGATCGGAGTCTGCCGCGAAACCTCCTTATAGAGTTGCCGGGCCCCCGCCGCCGTTCGCTCGAGGTAGCCGGGTCCCGAAGGAGCGTAAAAAGAGACACCGGCTGCCTTGCGTCCTGGCAGACGTCAGCCGGTGTCCCCACCGTGACCAGCCTAACCGATTTTGCGGTCGTTGTCGCCGCTTACGCCACGTATTGGATGGACACCCTCGCCACTTGGCGTCCATGTGCCCAGTGTGGACGCCCCCGAGCCTGGCAAGGCACCCGCGCGCGATGGGTGCTGTGGGCCCCCGGCCGCCGCGACCGCTTGGTGCTGCGGCGGCTGCGGTGCCGCGCCTGCCACACCGTCGAAACGGTGTTCCCGCCGTGGATCGTTCCCTATGAGGAATTGCTGCTGGATGGGTTGGCGACCCTGGTGCTGGCCGCCGGGCAGGGCGCGTCGTGGCGCACGGTGGCGGCGACCGTGGGGGTGGAGCGGCTGACGGTCCGCCGCCGCTGGCGGCGGTGGGGGCCTCGCGGTCTCTGGCTCCGCAAGCGGATCCTGCAACAGACGACGATCTGGGGCTGGACGTGGGCCTGGCCCCCCGGGACCCCGCCCGCCCGCGCCCGGTCCGCGGACTGGGCGTGGTTGGCGGTGGCGTGGGCGGCGCTGGCGTTGCTCGTCCCCCCA
>JAJYPH010000232.1 GCA_021795575.1 Bacillota bacterium | reverse complement strand
AGGACGGGGGGCTGCTCCGCAGACTCACGAGCTGAAGTGCTGGCCGGTGCACTTTGAATCGGTGGCAGACGGGCGCAAGACCGTGGAATTGCGCCGCGATGACCGCGCCTACGCGGTCGGCGACCGCCTGCGCCTGCGCGAATGGGACCCATTGACGCAGTGCTACACGGGGGCGCACGTGGTGGCCGATGTGCACCACGTGCTGCGCGACCCCGACGGGCGCTGGCTCCAGCCCGGCATCGTCGCGCTGAGTATCGTGGTCGTCTCGGCCATGTCCCGCCCGCTCCCCGGGAGTGTCGCCGACAAGCTCTCGCGCTACCTGGATGCGACCTGCTCGTCCTAAACGCCCCAGCCTCCGGCTGGGACCCCATTTTGGTCCGGTCCTAACGGGGGCGGCGGGGGTTCCTGGCCTCTGTGCGACAACGGCACCGAGGGATGGGCGCCAACGACCAGGGCGGCGCCCCACCGCCGCCGTTTGGATCGGATGCTTTCTCTCATTCCCTCGTCCCACCTTGCCTCTCATCCTCCCCACCTCACATCCGAAAGGAGCCCGCCCCCATGCCGACTGCCGATCTTCAGACTGACCTCTCGCACGCCTTGTCCCCGGTGCTGGGTGCCGATGCGGTCTGGCGTACCTGGCGATGCCCCCGCTGCGGCGCGGACAGCACCCAGCGCGAAGGGTGCGCCGCCTGCATCCGCCAGGATCTCGCCAAGTTGCTGGGCTTGAATGACGGCATGCGCGACGCCTGGATCCAGTCCGACGAACGGGCACGCTACCACGACGCCGACGAGTTGGTGCCAAGCTTGGTGCGTGGCGTCCGCGATTTTCCAAACTGGCACCCCGAGTGGTCTCTCGCCCCCCACGCCCCCGTGAACTGGGAGGCCCCCGAGATCCTGGTGCCGCGCTGGGCGCAGTGGGTCTCCGTCACGGGAGGAGACGTCACAATCACGCACCGCTGGACGCCCGACGGCGTCCACGTCACGCTGGCCATCGATAGCCGCGTGACCGAAGCGCAGGGGTCCGCGCTCACTGCCACCTGGGCGGTGGCGTGGCTGGGAACGTTTGGGCCGGGGAATGCCCAATGACGACACACAAACCCGCGACGCCAACTACCGCTCCACCCGTCATACGGTCGGTCGACCTGGTCACGGTGGCGTTTGATGACGCCCCCTGGCTGGTTGCCGACCCCCAAGGCACGTTCCCTGTCCAAATGGCCGACGCCGCATTTCTCCAACGCATCGATGCGGGCGAGGCGTTCGCGCACGGCGATCAGATGGTGTGTGAACTGATGTATCGCGAGCCGCCAGCCGTTCCCACCCTGGCCATTATTCGTGTGCTTAGCCATCGCGCCAAGTCTCGGCGGCCTAAGTGACACACGGCTCCCGCGTCCACGAAATGGTGCAGGAAAGCCCTTGGTGCTCCTCGCGCTCGTTCGCATGGCTGCACTTTGCTCACCCCGGGGATCGCCTAGTGGTCCAACATGGACAGTCGTTTAATGGGTTTGACGCCCCCATGGGCACGGCCTTCAACTGCGTTGAGCATGTCATCTTCCCGCATCCTGGTGCACCCTGAGACCACTGCCCTGCTTCCCCATCCTCTCGACGCCCGGCGCATAGTCCGCCGGGCGCTGGGGCTCCAGCGCCTCGCCCCCACCCGTCGCGCCTTTCAGCCCCCCGCTGTCCAGCGGGGGGTTTTTCTCTTGGGTAGGAGGCGATCTTCTTGGATGATTCGGATGATGTCATTCGCGCCAGTGCCGTCGACGGCACGACGGCGCTCCTTTGGCGGTCGACCGCCACGGGCTTGGCGCTCGTTGCCGATGCCCACGGGCGGGCCATCACCGCGCCCGATGTCGAGACCGTACTGCGCGCCGCGACCGAAGCGGCGGTCATGACGGTGCCCACGCCCACGGAGCGGGCGTTCCTTCAACACGCGCTCGCGGACCAAGACACCCCCCGCTGGCACGTCAGTCCCGCACCGACCCAGGGCTTTCCCGCCGCTTTTGCGTGGTTCGGCCCCGACGACTTGCATGGAGCGGCCCCCGCCGTTCTCAAGCGGAGGGGCCAGACCGTGTTGTGGCGTAGCCGGCCGTCGGTGGACGCGGTCACCGTCGCCCAGGATGCGTTGGCGGCGCAAGGCGTCAACGCCGTCGCCGCCTCGTGTCCCCCGGAAGCCATGACGACGGTTCTGAAACGATCCGTCTCGGCCGCCCCGGTTTTGTCCCCCTAACGCGAGGAGGGGCCCTCATGGCCCATCGGTCCCGCATCCGGGTTCGGGCGCCCGCCCCCACGCGTCGTCCCCTTACGGCGGTGCGCCTCGCCACCGGGCAGCGGCAGTGGCCGACGCCCCCGAGCCCCGTCCACCGTCCGGCCCGCGGGCGCGGCCGTTTTCGTCGGGTCCCCCGCCGACGCCCAGCACGCCACGCCCCGTGGTCCGACCCCGAAGGAGTGTGATCCCCATGTATGGTCCGCTGTGGGCGCTCCCCGCCGTGGCCGGCCTCGCCTGGCCCGGGTGGGCCGCCTTGATCCTCTTGGTGGGCGTCGGCGTGGTCGCCGCCCGGGTGCGCTTTCCCCTGCTCTCCGGCGGCCGACCGATGTCCTTTCACCCCTTCCTCGCCGTCGTGGCTGTGGGGTGGATGGGCTTTGGGCTGGTCGGGGCGGCCGTCCTCACCGTCGTCGGCATCGTCACCCACTCGGTCGTGCGGGCACGGGGCCACGGGCGCCATGATTTTGTCTCGTATTTTCACACGGGCTTTAACATGGTGCTGATCACCGCGTTCCTCGGCGGGGCCCTCGCGGTGCTTCCGGCGCTTCCCCACGGGTTGGCGGTGCTGCTTGTCACCCTGGTGGCCCTCGCGGCGGCTAGCGAATTGCTGAGCACCGGCCAGCTCCTGCTGTTTATGGATGCCACCCAACGGCGGACCGTACGCAGCGGGCTCCTGCATCGGACCCTCCCCCAGGCGGTGACCCTCGACATCGTGGGCTTCGCGCTCTTGTGGGGGTTGGCGGTCGCGGGCGGCGCCTTCGGCTTTCTCGTCGGCGCGGGCATTTTCCTGTGGTTCGGCCGTCAACTGCAATCCGTGCTCATCGCGTCGGAACAAGCCGCCCAACTCACGGCCGCCCAAGCGGATGCCCGGCATGACGCGCTCACCACGCTCCCCAATCGGCGGGCCCTGGAAGAGTACGCGGCGCAAATCACGGCGGCGGGCCTGCCGGCCGTCGTCGCCATTACCGACATTGATCGCTTCAAGGCGGTCAACGACACGTATGGCCACGACGCCGGGGACGCCATTCTCTTCGCCGTCGCCCAGCGGCTCCGCAGCGCCTGCCGGACCCAACGCAAGCAATGGCCCGACATGGTCGGACGGTGGGGCGGCGACGAACTTGTGCTGATCCTGCCGACATTGCCCGCCGACGCCGCCCCCGGCCGCGTCGACGCCATGCGGCAAGCGGTGGGCGCACGACCCGTGCGCTATCAAAGCCACGGGGTGCCCATCACCGTGTCGATGGGGGCGACGTTGGTGGATGTCCCCCCCTTGAGTCTCGCCGAGGCTGTGGAACGCAGCGATCACGCCCTGTACCGCGCCAAGAAGGATGGCCGCGACTGCCTGCGATGGCACCCCGATTTGCTCCCCGTCAGCCGTGCCGTGACGCTCCATCCGGTGCCGACCCCGTCGGCGCCGGCCGACGACGCGGTCCCGCCTTTCCGTTCCTAAATACCGGACGCCCTTCGCGATGACTCCCCCGCCCACGTGACCGGGCCCCGCGATGCACCGCCCCGGCGCATGCCGCTCCCATCCTTCGGGCCAAGGATCTTTCGATCCTTGGCCCGCTTCTGTTTGCGAGGAGGGATCGCGTTGACACTCCGGGCCAGTGAATTAGCCCCCCGGGTCGCGGTCTTGTGGTACCCGGCCCCGTCCGGCCCCGTCCTGGCCCTGAGCGAAGCGGGGACGCCGTACACGGCGACCCATCCGGCCGCCCTGTGCCAGACCCAGCCCGACAGCGTGGTCACACCCCTCGACCTCGCCGCGCGGGAACATCTCGGCCAGCTCTTGCATGCCGCCGTCCCCACGCATCCCCGGTGGCATGTCAGTGCCGCCGCAGGGAAGCCCGTCCCCGTCGCCTTCGCTTGGTTTGGTGCCGATGTCCTGGCCGGGCAGATGCCCGAGGTGCTCACCCGGCGGTCGCGTCCCGCTCTCTGGGTGGGCGGATCGGCCGAGGACGCGGTCCGCCGCGGCCTCGCGGCCCTCGCCCGGCTCCAGATCCCCGCCGTAGCGGCCCCCTGCCCCCCCGAAGCCTGGTCCGTCGGTCTGACGCTTGGTGCCCCCCGGGCGCGCCAAACGACCCCGTAGTGCCGAAGCTGTACTGGGAGGCCCCCTGGAAGGGCCGGCGCCTTTTTGTCCCGCACGCGCACGCGTGCCGGGACCCGTCGGGGGGGCTTTCGACATCCCCCGAAGGAGGTGCTCCCCCATGTCCTATCCCTGGTACGCGGTGCGGCGCTTTGCCGGACCCCACCAACTTGCCGCCCTCTCCGTCGACGAGCACTGCACCCATCACATCCTCCGCTACCGTCTGGAGGTCGTGTTGCCGGACTCCCCGCGCTTGCGATTCTCGGCCCCCGCCCTTCCGACGCTCGCCCTCCGCGCCGAGGCCCATCCGCTGTGGCCCACGCTTACCGACGCCGTCCGGCAGGACATCGCGCAGGTCTTGCACTCCGCCGACCGACCCCTGCATTCGGCCCAGCAAAGGACGTGACGGTGGCCATGTCCCCTCTCCAGTGCTACGACATCTATCG
>JAJYPH010000231.1 GCA_021795575.1 Bacillota bacterium | reverse complement strand
TCGCGTCCAGCGGCAGCGGGCCGCGGTCCTGGCCGCGGCCTACGCCCGCCACCCGGACCGGTATGCGGCGGGCCCGCCGCACCCACCGGCCTCGCCTGACCGCGTGGCCATCAATCCTGACGAGGATCCCCCGTAGCAAGAGAGCGTAGTGTTCTTGCGGTGGCCTGTCCCGAGGGGCGTGACACGTATCGCCGCCAGCGCCGGGCCTGGTGCAGCCATTCCGGCTGGGGACCAGTTGATGCGCCGCGGCGGGTCGCCGTGAATGCTCAACTCTTTGGGATATTCCTAAAACAAGCTGGCATGCGGTCAAGGAAGATTATGCGCTCACACGGCTGACCAAGCCGCGTCAGAGGATGCTGGCCCTTCTCCTGGTTGGCCATGCTGGGCACCAGGTAAGCATAGGTACTCCGCGGCGTCATGGCGTCCGGAAAAGCCCGCGGCCGCCCACGGCGGGGACACGGCCGCCAGCCGCGAGGGTGTCGGTGCAATAGGCGTGGTACGCGGCAGCAACGGCCGCAAAGTCGTTTAGGCTGGCCACGGTGGGGACACCGGCTGACGTCTGCCGGGACGCCAGGCAGCCGGTGTCTCTGTTTACGCTCCTTCAGGATCTGGGTGCTGTGAGCGAACCATGGCGGCCAGGAGCCCGGCAACTCTATGAGGATAATTGGCGGAGACCCGCGATCCGGGGACGGACCTGGTCGCGGCCAGCGACCGCGAGGTATTCCCCCCGATCCCGGCCAAACAGCGCGGGATTCTACACCCCCGGCGCATGCGGCCGCCTGGTGTGCGGCGGCGCCGCGCTGCTGGCACTCGCCAGTGCCTCTGCAAAAAAAGTGCCGCTGGAGGCATGGAGCCGGATCTCATTGGAGGGCTCTCGACGCTGCCGCGCCAAGCGACCGCCGTCCCGTCAAGGAACTGGGGCTGAACGGGACCCGAGCCGCGGGGCTCCTCGTGATGGGCAGGCTGTTGGTGGGTGCGCCCGGGATGTGTCCGGCCTGATTCGGGTGCTACTGGTACCTCCGGTGCCCGCCCTCGGTGTCGCGATTTTGCGCGATGGCTAGCCCCTGGCGGGTGATCCGGCCGTGACGCCGGGCCGTCCAGTTGGCTATGATAGAGGCATGGCAAGGGTGGCGGGCGTGACGCAGGAGGGGGCGGGCGCCGGCGGGGGCGCCCGCGGGATGACTCGCGGGATGCGGCCATCTTGGGGGCGGCGCTGGCGGTGCTGGCCGAGGTGGGCTACGACCACCTCACGATGGACCTGGTGGCAACGCGGGCACATGCCGGCAAAGGCGCCCTGTATCGCCGGTGGCCATCGAAGGCGGAGCTCGCGCGGCCTATACGCACGCGTTTGCCGCCATCCTGCATTCGGTGTTTCTGACGGCCGTGCCCATCGCGCTGGCGGCATTCGTGCTCAGCTGGTTTCTTCGGGAAATCAACCTGCGGCGCACCGCGGCCCATGACAGCCTGAGTTTTCTCGCAGGAGGGGTTTGGTCAGAGCCACGCAGGTGACCGCCATCCGCTCGAGCACCCGCGCACTGAGTGATTCATCTGGTCGAGGGCCGCGAGGATTCGCCGCCTTCGGCGGGGTGCCGGCGGAACTGCGGTCCACAACATGAGCCCGTGGGGTGCACCCTCCGCCGGGCGGTCCGGTCACCTGGCATCCCCGGTATCGGGACTTCGCCCGGCTTCAGGGGTTTGAGCCGCAAGCCGCCGAAGCGTACCGCGTCCAAACCCAGGGCAAAGGCGAGCGCCCGATTCGTTACGTGCGGGGCAACTTCTAGCCTCGCCGGCGGGCCAACGGGTGGAAGGTCTTGCGGACCTGAATCGCCAGGCCGCGCACGGGGTGGTCACCCTCGCGGCCGCCCGCCGGCACCAGACGATCGGGACCACCCCCACGGCGCGCCGGGCGGCGGACGTGGCCGCGCTCACGTCGTGGCGGACGGACCTCGCGTTCGCGTTCGGCGAGCACCGCCCGCGGCGGGTTCCGCGCGATGGGTTCGTCCGCCGCCTTCCGCCCGGCTTGGGGTTAATCGTGTCTGAGAGCTCCACCCGCGGACTTTTTCAGGGGGTGCTATCTATTTAGACACATCGACGGCGACAATGTGCTCGTCACCGTTCATGACCCAAAAACGGTTGACGCTGACGGCGATAGGCATGGCCGGCCCTCCGGGTGGGAGCGGGACCCGCCCCGTCAGCGTGCGCCCGCTGGGCCACGCGTATCCCTGAACCCCTGGCGAGACGCCCCCCACGACTCAGACGACGGGGGCCAGGACCACCGCGCCAACCGCGAAGCGGGTGCCCACGGGCCCCAGGGGTCTTGCGGCCCCGGACGACACCAGCCAGATGCCCCCGTGGGATTTGTTCGCTATCGCCACGACGACGCCGCTCGGAGCACAAGTCAGCGCTGACGCGCCCCGGCCGGGATAGTCCACTGGTGGGTCGCCGTGCCGGTGAGGCTCATCTGCGTGAGAGTGCTGGACGACAGATCGCGTCCCGTTACTGCATAAAGATGGTGACGGCATCCCACAAACGTGGGATCGGACCCGTTGGACAGCACCGTGCCGCCCGGCAGGGCGGCGATCTGGTCGATCTGCCCGTCGGCCAACGCGTACAGGTGCGCGCGCCCTCGTAAGTTACTCCCCCAAGGACAAAGACGCGTCCACCATCACTGACCACGCGTACCGGATTGGACACGGGATAGCGATGCAGGGTCTGACCGCCCGGAAGCTGGATTTGGACCACCATGTTGGCGTCAGTGGTGGGGGTGGTGCCATCGCCTCGCCCGCTGGACACCCAGGCGACGTCCCCCTGCACGGACACGCTCACGGGATCCCCGCCCACCGGCACCGCGACGGTGACCACGCCCGTATCAAGGTTCAGGCGCTCCAAGTGCCCGACCTCTGGCAACACCGCTGGGAGCCCGGGGGTCGCAAGCCAGACGGCCCCGCCAGCGGCGGCCCAGGGCCCAGGTCCTTCGGGCAGCGTCAGCGTATGCACGACCCGCGCCACCGCTCGAGGCGTGGGCCTCGGTGCCGGGGCACTAGCATGCCGCCCAATGCCAGACCGTCAACCCGTCAGTAGCGCCATCCCCACGGCGACGCATCCGAGGAACCAGCCCCTCATGGGCTCGTTCCTCGGATGCCGGGACTCGACCTACGGGACATACGTATCCGTCGCGACATCGAACTGAAGAGCCTGACCCGACGTCGTGTCCAGGGACACCATCACTCCGTGCCACGCCACCACTTTCAGCGCCGCGGAGGACCCTCCGGGGGCACGGAAGTTGCCCATGGGGGTGAATGTGAACTGCCCGTTGGCGGCGCGACCCTCGCGCTCCACGTAGAGACCCCTTGAGGAGTCGGACGCTGGAGCTGGCCGGCGTACACCAGAACCCCTGTCTGGCCGGACACAAGTCCCATCCAGAAATTGCTACTCTGAAACACCGTCGGGGCGAAGGGACCCTGCTTCATGTCGATAATCCCCGCCGTGCGCTTCGGCGCCGGGGTGGCAGGGATGGCCGCACGCGCTGTCTGGGGATTCTCTTTTGGCGTCGGATGCAATCGGGCCTGCTCCACGGGCGCGTTGTCCCTGGCTATCAAGGTGGATTTGGTGGAAGGGGTTCGGGACCCCATGGCCCCCAGATTCCCCCGTATGGCGACGGCTGAGGTGTGAACGCCATGGGCCACAACGTTGAACGACGCGAGGACCGCTACGCTGGCTGCCACTGCCGCCGTTCCGGCCAACGCGAACCACCATTGGTTACGTACCATCACGCACCTCCAGTGAACGAGGCACGTTGCTGTTCAACAGCGAGTAGGCCGAAAGATCGCCGTTCAGATCCGTCCTTGCCGCGCTTGAAGTCAGGGTCGACCCGCTCAAGTCGTTTTCGTCGAGCGGCCCCTCGACATCAATAACGTCCTGAGCGCCAGAATAGTAACCGTAGTGACTGATCTGGGTCCACTGCTCCGCGTTGACGGCATCGTAGATTTCTCTGGGCGGGCCTCGGCGGGAGTCGCCCCCCACGCTGCGTCATACACGTCGCTGGTGGTCCATCCGTTGCTGCAACTTCCGTTCGCGTGGGAGGTTGAGGAGCAACCGTCGGCAGATCCGTAATCCAGGTACAGAGCCGGGTCCACGCTCGAATAGCCCGAAATCCACCCGCTCGTGTTTGCCCAGGGGTTGAAGGGCGGCTCGAGATCATTTCCTGCCCACACTGTGACCTGAGACGCGTACGCAGACGTGTCGCTCTGGACGGCCTTGATGAGTGCGTCCACGTTTGTCCCCCACCGCTGCTCACGTCGTAGCCCCTGTCAGAACGGTCGTCCTATCGCTCCCGGTGCCAGTGTAATCGCCGTCTGCGAAGCTGGTGGCCATGGCCTCGACTTGGTCACTGACGTGTCATCGATTTCTAGGGTTCCGGTTCCCGACGAGTCCTGGCCCCCGACATCCTAAAAGACAAGGCTACTGGGGTCGTGGCTCGCGTCAAATGACCCTTGATGGCAGCCCAGGTCGTACATGGCCGTATTGCTCGTGGTTTCGACGTAGAAGCTCCAGTCGGTGACCGGCTTGCTCTCGGCGTACACCGACGAAACCGATGGCCAAGCGAGCAACGCCGCCGCACTCGCAAACCTGTCCCACCGAAATCGAGGCCATCACCGGATCGAGCCTGTGGCAGGCCGCGTCCGTTCACATGGAACTCCCGGCCAATCGGGTTGTGTATCAGCTCATCACGGCACTGACCGCACGACCGCCGGCCTAAAGGGCGGCGGCGCCTACATTTTGCCCGTGAGCAGCAGG
>JAJYPH010000230.1 GCA_021795575.1 Bacillota bacterium | reverse complement strand
CAGGGCCGCCCCCGCCGCGCGCCACGCGGTGCCCACGGGGGCCAACGCGGCCTGGATGGCGGCTTCCCAGGTGGCCCACGGCACCGGCCCCGCCGCCCGGGGGGCGGCCCATTGCTCGGCCAGGGGCGCGATCGCGGCCGCCACCGCCTCCGCGAGGATCCTCCGGATCTTGTCCACGAGTGCGTCCTGCGCTATCATGCCGTCACAGTTCCTCTTGATGGGTCTGAGAGGACCCCCATTTTGAGGAGCTTCCTCCGGCTTTGCGCCCCGCCACTCCTTTGCGTGCATATGTTCTATTCTATCCCAGAAACTGTCTCACAATCGTAAGCCGCACCCGGTGTCATGGGCCAAATTGACACCCTGAAACGCCCGCCGCATAATGAGGGCACTTCGACCCGGGGAGGGATGAGCATGCGCAGCGACACCTCCAAAGGAGTGCGGCACCTTCGCGACGCGTCGATCTTGGACCGCTTCCAGGACGCGGTGGACGAAGTGCTGATTCGGCACCGAAGCGTTCTGGACGTGTTGAGCAAGATCCAGGAGGCCGACTCGCGCGTGGCGCGTGCCACGGCCAAAGCCGTAACCGCGTGTGGCTGCATCGCCGTGCAGGCGGACCGCCAGCGTATCCCCGCCGATGCGGATGCCCTCTCTGTCCATCAGTACGTCCGCTCGCACATCGAGGGCGATCTCTGCGGTCGCTGCCGCGAGGCGCTGGAGCGGGAGTTGGGCCAGGCGCTGTTTTACCAGACGGCGCTCGCCACGCTGTTGCAGCTGGACCTGCGCACGTTGCTGACGGATGAACTGCAGCGCCTCAACACCCTCGGCATTTATAATCTCACTTAAAGCCCTTCGACCCACCGGACCAGCGGCTCCCGCGGTAGGGGCGTCTTTTTCGGTGTCCTGCCTCATCACCCGTCGAGCCGCAGCCGGAGCCGCTGGCGAACAGTGTCCGGGATCGCCGACGGGCGGCCCCGAGGCAGCCGCCCGCGCGACGATTCTGGGTCTGGCGTCGTCACTGGGGCCGGAGGCCCAGGGCGGTGAGCGCCGCGGCCACCGTCTTGACAGTCTCGACCCGATATCCCTCCACAGCATGGGGCGCCAGACTATGGTGGAATCCGAGCTGGGCCGCCTCCTTCAGGCGGTCGGCAATGCGGGGCGCCGACCGAATCTCTCCGGTGAGCCCCACCTCCCCCACCAGCACCGAGCCCTCAGGCACGGCCTGACCCGCCAGGCTGGACGCCACGGCCGCCACCACGGCTAGGTCCACGGCCGGATCGTCCACTTCCACCCCCCCGGTGACCTTCACGAACACGTCCCGATCCCCCAGGCGTGCGCCGGCGTGCCGCTCCAGCACGGCCAGCGCCAGCGCCACCCGATGGGCATCGAGACCCGTCACCACGCGCCGGGGCATCCCATACGACGGGGCCACCAGCGCCTGAATCTCCACCAGGAGCGGCCGCGACCCTTCGAGCACGGCGGCCACCACGGACCCCGCCGCGTCGGTGGGCCGCTCCGCCAGCAGCGCCCGCGACGGGTCGGCCACCGGCTCCAAACCGGCCTGGCCCATCGCAAACACGCCCAGCTCTGACGTGGGCCCGAATCGATTCTTGATACCACGCAGCATGCGAAACAAATGCTGCCGATCGCCCTCGAACATGAGCACCACATCCACGAGGTGCTCCACGACGCGAGGGCCGGCCAGCGCGTGTGGACACTGTCTTCATCCTTGGACATCGACTGGGCCTCCGACTGGGCCATCGAGGCCGGGAGGCCCCGGTGGGCCGTGGGGGTCGACGAGCGCCGGTGGCGGCTCGCCGGACCGCGGCCGATGCCGCCACCGAGCGCTGGCCTCACGCCACTCGCCACGGGGCCGGTCACCCAGCGCGCCGGCCGCCAGCGCCGCCAGTACCGTCAGGGCCTCGTCGGCCCCGGTCACCATCAGGCGGTCGCCCGCCACCAGCGTCCCCCCGAGCTGCGCCAGCGCCATCCAGGCGCTGCGTCCCAGGCGGCCGGCCAGCACGCGTCCCAGCACGGCGTTCCCGCCACCCAGCACCATCGCCGGGCGTTCGGGGCCGATCCCCACCACCGGCCACCGCCAGTCTCCGCGCCTCCTGCCCACGGATTCCGCAGGCATGAGCACCAGCGGCCCCGGGTCCCACAGCACCACCTGGACCAGGGCACCCGGGAGAAACTGAAACGTGTAGTCGTGGCCGGTCCACTGGGCCGCCAGCGCCAACCAGGCCTCGTCGGGCCGGGCCCCTTCGCGGTGGCCGCGGCGCCGCGCCGCCTTGATCGCCCCAGCCCACAATCCAAGGAGCCGAGCGTGTTGTCTCTGAGGATCCAAGGTGTCGCCTCGTTTCCTGCACATTGGCCGCCGGTGCGGACTTGCGTGCGCATCGGGCTGACGACCGTCCATGCATACAGCTCGGTGGCTACGCGGCGTTGCCGACCGCGCGGGGCCGCCCTGACCCTTCTTTGTTCACATGCCCCACGAGAAACACGGGCACTTCCTGCGATTTGGCAAAGCGCAGCAGCCGGGACGCCACCTGACGCACCTGGCTCACGCTCCCCGGCGCGCTCTCAGCCTCGGGGTCGTACACCGTCTGGAGCGAATCCACCACCACCAGGCGCCACGGGGATGCCGCCAGCGCCGTCTCCAGCACATCGAGACGGCCATCCGCCAGCAGGTGCACCCCGGCCGGTGCGTCCGGCACGATCCGCTCCATGCGAAGCCGCGTCTGTGCCAGCGATTCTTCCGCACTGACATACAGCACCGGCCCGGCCCGCGCGACGTGCGCCGCCAGCTGCAACATGAGCGTGGACTTCCCAATCCCCGGATCGCCCCCCAGCAGCATGAGCGCACCGGGCACCACCCCGCCGCCCAGCACGCGATCCACCTCCGCCACGCCGGTGCCGATGCGCGTGACCGAATCTGACGGCACATCCACCAGCCGCACCGGCTGGGAGGACGGATGGCCGACGGACGCCGTGCGGCTCTTGGTATCCGCCACCTCCTCGATCATCGTGTTGTAGCCCCCGCACCCGGGACACCGCCCGAGCCACCGGGGGCTCATGGTGCCACACTCCTGACACGCGTAGCGGGTTCGCTGTGGTACCGGTCTCACCCCCTCGTCCGAGAGCTTCGCCACGGCGCGTCCGGCTCCTGCCCACCCGTACGAAGAAGCTCGGGGCTCGCCCCGAGCTTCTTCGTACGGGTGGGGATCACGGAACGGGCGGAGTCAGGGGACCGCGGGCGCCGGCGCGGGGACATCGGCCGCATGAAATACGATATGCCCGTCCTCGGCGTCGACGCGAATGCGTCCCTTGTTTTGGAAGTGGCCCGCTAGCAGTTCGTTGGCCAGGCCATTTTCCACCAGCCGCTGAATCGCGCGGCGCAGCGGACGCGCTCCGTACGTCGGGTCGTGGCCCTCGTCGGCGATCACGCGTTTGGCCGCCTCGGTCACTTCCAGTTCGTACCCCTGCTCGGCGACGCGGTCCACCACCTCCTGGAGCATCAGCGAGACGATTTCCGTCAGGTGGTTCTCCGCCAGGCTGTGGAACACAATGATGTCGTCTACGCGGTTCAGAAACTCTGGGCGGAAGGTCTGCTTCACGTCTTCCAGCAGCCGATCCTTCATGTCTTCGTACTTCCGCTGGTCGCTGTCGCGCAGGAACCCTATGGCCCCGGTTTTCTTGATCATCTCGGCACCCACGTTGGACGTCATGATGATCACCGTGTTGCGAAAGTCCACGGCCCGCCCCTTCGCTTCGGTCAGGCGTCCTTCCTCGAGCACCTGCAGCAGGATGTTGAACACTTCCGGATGCGCCTTCTCCACCTCATCCAGCAGCACCACGCAGTACGGGTGCCGCCGTACGGCCTCGGTCAGCTGACCACCCTCCTCGTAGCCCACATATCCGGGGGGCGCGCCCATCAGCCGCGACACGGCGTGCCGCTCCATATACTCGGACATGTCGATGGTCACCATCGCGTCCTCGTCCCCAAACAGGGCGGCGGCCAGCGCTTTGGCCAACTCGGACTTGCCAACTCCGGTGGGACCGAGGAACAGGAACGAGCCGATGGGCCGCCGGGGATTTTTGAGACCCGCGCGGGCGCGGCGAATGGCCTGGGCCACCGCGCCTACGGCTTCGTCCTGGCCCACCACGCGCCCGTGCAGTTCTTCCTCCAAGTGCAGCAGACGCTCCGACTCCTCGCCCGCCAGGCGCTCCACGGGGATGCCCGTCCAACTGGACACGATGTGGGCGATATCCTCCGCTTCCACCAACGTGGCCTCCTTGCCCTGCTGGGTGTGCCACGCCTTCGTCTCGTGGTTCAGCTGGTTGCGGAGTTGCTGCTCCTCATCCCGCATTTGCGCCGCCTTCTCGAATTCCTGGGCCTGCACCGCCGCCTCTTTTTCCTTGCGGAGTTCGTCGAGGCGCTCTTCCAGCCGCTTTAAGTCCGGCGGGGCTACGTAGCTCTTCAAGCGCACCCGCGAGGCGGCCTCGTCGATGAGGTCAATCGCCTTGTCCGGGAGAAACCGGTCCGGGACATAGCGGTCCGACAGCGCCACCGCAGCCTGGAGCGCCCCGGGCGTGATCTGCACCCGGTGATGGGCCTCGTACCGGTCGCGCAGGCCGTCCAGGATGGCCAGCGCCTCCGCCGGCGACGGCTCCTCCACGGTGATGGGCTGAAAACGCCGTTCGAGCGCCGCATCCCGCTCCACATATTTGCGGTACTCATCCAGGGTCGTGGCGCCCACCGCCTGCAACTCGCCCCGCGCCAGGGCCGGCTTTAGGATGTTG
>JAJYPH010000229.1 GCA_021795575.1 Bacillota bacterium | reverse complement strand
TCTCCGGGGCCGACACCCGCAACGCGCTATACGTCGCGGCGAGCCGGGCCCGCCACCGCCTGACGCTGGTGTGGCGGGGCGCCTGGCCCGCCTGGATCCCTCCGGAGGCGTCTCCCGCGTTCAGCCGAGCTGAGCCAGCCGGCTCTTGAAGTCGGCGCTCCAGTACCCGGACGCCACGGATTCGACGGGTCCCACCAGCGTGACCGACCAGTCGGGCGCCACGGCGACTTGCAGCGACCCGCCGGGCATCCGGACCTCAAGGCGGCGGTTGACCCGGCCCAGCCGCACCGCCGCTGCAGCGGCGGCCGAGGCGGAGCTGCCGGACGCCAGCGTGTAGCCGGCCCCGCGCTCCCAAATCTCAATGTGAATCGCCGACCGGCTCAACACCTGGAGAAGCTGCACGTTTGTGCGATGCACGAACGCGGGATGCCGCTCGATCGCCGGGCCCAGTTCCTGCACCAACGTAGCGGTCGCGTTGGGCACCGGGACAATGCAGTGCGGGTTGCCAATGCTGGCGGCTGTGACGACCACCGGGCGCCCCGCCACCGTCAGGGATTCGTTCACCACCTCGCGGTCGGCACCCGTCATCCCGATGGCGGTACTCTGAAAGCTCACCGTACCCATGCCCATCTCAATGCGCTGGCGGGGCTCGGCCACCAGCGCGGACACCGGACCGCCTGGGGTGTGGATGACAAACCGCTCCCCGACACGCTGGTCGCCGGCGTCCACCAGGTAGCGCGCGAAAATGCGCGTGCCGTTGCCGCTTTTCTCAGCTTCACCCCCGTCGGGGTTGAAAATGCGGACGCCTGGCTGCTCGGGGTAGTCCGGGTGAAACTCGGGTCCGTAGAGAATGCCGTCGGATCCGAGGCCGAAGTGACGGTCGCAAATGAGCCGCACCGTCTCTTCGGTCAGCCCGGTCGTCACGGCCGAGGTTTCGCGGGGATCGATGACCAGATAATCGTTGCCCAGACCATGATATCGGTAATAGTCCAAGGCCCTCATCCTCTCGTCAGTCACTCGTAAGCCCGGGGGCATCCTGTGTTAGGGGCCCGCCGGTTTTGGGCGGGTCGTGTCGGCGGCGGCTGCCATGGCCCCCGCGGCCACTCGTCTGTTAACATCGTCTCTATATCTTCACGAATTTGGACAGGACGACAAGGGGATGGGCGTACGGATCGGGAGGACCTGGAGCGCGCGACGAGCCTCACCAGCGGGGGCCGACCGCTGGTGGATGACATTGCGGCCGGCATCCGCCACGCCGTGCAGGCGTGGGCGGCGGATGAACACCTAGAGCTGCCGGTACCGCTGGATC
The DNA here is from genome assembly GCA_021795575.1 of Bacillota bacterium. Classification (GTDB taxonomy): domain Bacteria; phylum Bacillota; class Sulfobacillia; order Sulfobacillales; family JAIMBI01; genus JAJZWV01. The sequence continues at coordinate 3,502 of JAJYPH010000229.1, read as the reverse complement.
TGACGGTGGAGCCGTCGGCGCGGCCGGAATTTGGGGACTATACGACCAATGTGGCGTTCGGCCTGGCCAAGGTGGCGCGCCGCGCACCCATGGTCATTGCCCAGGCGCTGGCGCCGCAGGTGGCGGCGCTCTGCCCCGTGGCCACCGGGGTGGAGGCGGCCGCCCCAGGTTATCTGAACCTCACCGTCGATTTTTGGCCCGGGCTGCTGGGGCCTGATTTGCCGACGTTTAGGCCTGCGGACACCAAAGTGGTGGTGGAGCATACGTCGGTCAACCCCAATAAGGCCATGCACGTCGGCCATCTGCGGAGTGCCGTCGTGGGCGACGTGCTGGCGCGTCTGCTGCGTCGGGTCGGGGCCTTGGTGGAGGTGCACAACTACGTCGACGACCTAGGCAAGCAGGTGGCCGACACGCTCATTGGCCTCATGCACCTGGAATTCACCGACCCTGTCCCCACGCATCGGTTTGACGACTTCTGCTGGGATTTGTACGCCGAGGTGGCGCGTCGGGTGGCGAGCGACCCCGAATGGCAGGCGCGCGAACGGGCGGCGCTGGAGGCGTTGGAGCGACAGGACAACAGCACGGCCTGGGTGGGCCACCTCATGACCGACCGGCTGCTGCAGGAGCAGCTGGAGGACATGGGCCGGTTTCACATCGCCTACGACCTCCTGGTGCACGAGTCCGACATTGTGCGGGAGGGATTTTGGGCGCGTGCCTTTGCCGACCTGTCGCGGTCCCCACGGATGGTGCATGAAACGGCGGGTCGGCTCGCGGGCTGCTGGGTGCTCCGCACCGGGGACGCCCCGGGGGCAGGCGGGCCGCCGCCCCAGGAGGCAGCGGGCGGTGACCTCCGCTTCAACCCCGACAAGGTGCTGGTGCGCTCCAACGGGACCCTCACCTACGTGGCCAAGGACATCGCCTATCATCTCTGGAAGTTTGGGCGGCTGGACCAGGACTTTCAGTACCGGCCCGTCGGCGCGGACGGGCCATGGACCACCACGCGCGTCGGAGAGCTGCCGCCGCCTCTCTTTGGTCGGGCGGACCGGGTGGTGAATGTGATTGACCACCGGCAGGACTACGCCCAGGAAATGGTGCGCCTGGCGCTGGCGGCGCTGGGGCATGACGACGCCGCTGAGGCGCTGACGCATGTGAGCTACGGCGTGGTGTCGCTCTCGCCCGCCACGGCGGCGCAGCTGGGCGTGGATACGTCGGCCGGGCGCAGTTCGTATCCGATGGCGGGTCGGCAGGGCATCGGCATCAAAGTGTCGGAGCTGCTGGCGCTGGTGGTGGACGCCGTCACCGCCTCGCGCAGTCGCGACAGCGGCTTGGCCAGCCAGGAGATTGCGGTGGGGGCCATCCGCTATTACCTGCTGCGCCACAACCTGTCGACGGAGATCGTGTTTGACGTGGACGCGGCCCGCGACGTGCACGGAAACACCGGGCCGTATCTGATGTATGCCCATGCCCGCGCGTCGTCGGTGCTGCGCCGGGTGGCCGACGTCCCCGTCAATGACGTGCCGCGCGCCCTCACCCCCGCGGAGCGGGCGCTGGCCCGGCATCTGGCGGCCTGGCCGACGGTGCTGGCGGAGGCGGCGGCCACGGTCAACCCGACGCTGTTGGCCACCTATGCGTATCGGCTGGCGGAGGAGTTCACCCATTTTTACGAAACGCATCCCGTGGCGCGGGCCGACCGGGCGGATCAGTCGGGGCGCATCCGGCTGACGCGCCGCGTCGAGCGCGTGCTGCAGGACGTGCTCGGCGTGCTGGGGCTGCCCGCCCCGGACGAGATGTGAAGCCCGTCGGCAGCACGTGTGCGGATAAAGCGAGCGAAATGCGTGGCTTCGGGCCGACGTCCGCTATCATGAGGGCACCAAGCGGCTGGCGAGGGGGAGCACGAGCGATGGCACCGGCACCCGTGGGCCCATCGGATCGCGCGCGCGGCGCTCGGGTCGGCCGCGCCTGGTTTGGCGGCGGCGGACGGCCGCAACCTGCCCCGGCCGCCCGGGTGGTGGTGTGGGACCCGGCGCAGCTGCCCCCGGTGCATGCGATCATCGAGCTGCACCTGTTGGACGGCACCGTGCTCACGTCGCGGGTGATGGCCCGCGAGGGCGGCACCCCCGGCGTGCCCCTTGTGGATTTTTTGGACGCGCCCCGCAACGGCGGAGGCGGTGCGGTCACCCGCTGGGCGTTGGTGGGAGAGCGCGTCGATCTCCAGTGGGGTCACGAGGAGTGGGTGGAGACGTATCCGGTGGAGGTGCGCGAGGTGCTGGACCCCCTGCCTGCCTTGGAGGTGAGATATTTGGGGCCCTCCAGCCGGCACAATCGGCGGAGCGAGCCCCGCTCGGCCGCCCACGTGCGGGTGCGGCTCGACCGTGTCGCGCGGGACGGGTCGCTCATCCGCGGCTTCGCCAGCGTCACGCGGGACATTTCGCCCAGCAGCGTGCGCGTGTTCACGCCGGATGTGCTGGCGTCCGGCCAGCTCCTGTCGGCGCAGTTCGCCTTGGACGAGGAGCCGCCGCTGGTGGCGACGCTCCGGGTCCTGGCGTGTTACCCGGCGGCCACCACGTATCGCGGCTACGATGGGGTGGACGCCGTGCTTACGTGGGATCCGCCGCTCTCGGGCCCCCCCGCCGCGCGGTGGGCGCTTTACTGCCGGCGCCACCGGTGGGACTATTGAGCGCCCTGGAGCGGCTCCAGTCATCGGTCTGGCGCGTGCACGCCCCGGGCTTGACCTTAAAGCCGTACGAGGGCACCCAGTGCTACTTCGTGGGCACGGCCGACGGCGTGTGGCTGGTGGACACCGGGGATGGGGGGCCCCGGGCCACCCACGCCCTGGCGGCGGCGTGGACCGAGCTGGGGGCGCCACCGGTCTCGCTCATCCTCATCACCCACGGCCATCGGGATCATTTTGGCGGCGCGGCGTGGGCGCACCAGCACTTCCGGGCGCCGGTGGGGGTGCACCCCGCGGACCGGGCGGCCGTGCTGCCCGACTGCGCCGACGCCATGCCCTTTCTACCGGGTTCCTATCACATTGGGCCGGTGCTGGCCGAGGTCCTGCACGTGCCGGGCCACACTCCGGGGCAGCTCAACCTGTGGCTGCCGGCCGAGCGCACGCTTTTAGCCGGCGACAATGTGCTGGGCGACACCACGTCGGTGGTGGTGCCGCCGGCGGGCGACCTGCACGCCTATCGGACGACCCTGGACCGATTGGCGGCGCTGGACCCTGCCCTGATTGGCCCCGGCCACGGCTCGGTCGTGCGCGAGCCGCGGGGCTGGCTCACGTACTACCGCGAGCACCGAGCCGAACGCGACCGCCAAGTGGTGGACCTGCTGGCGGAAGGCGCGCTGTCCGTGCCCGAGCTGGCCGCCGCCATTTACGGGCGCGACCAGCCGCACACCTATCGCGCCGGCCAGCTGATGCTGCTGGGCCATCTGACCGCCTTGGAGCACGACGGCGTCGTGGCGGAGCTGTCGGATGGCCGGTACGTCTGTGTGAGGGATC
>JAJYPH010000228.1 GCA_021795575.1 Bacillota bacterium | reverse complement strand
GCGCGGCCTGCAGAAGGCTCATTAATAGTGGAAGCGGGTTGTCGGCCTGGCTCGCATGCACGGTCGCCAGCGCCGCTGATCCATCGGCCAACGCGTAGCGCGGCTCGACAAACTGGCTCCGAACCTCTTCCCGGCTTTTCAGTACCAGCTGCTTCAGCACCAGGCGGTCCAAAACGCTGTTGACGGTGCGCAGCGGCAGATCGGTCACCTGCGCCAGCTCCCGGCTGGTACGGTTGCCGTCCACCAAGGCCAGCAACACCGGCACGTCGACGGATTCCAGGGGAATGCGGGGTACGGCTGCTTCCATCCTGCGCCTCCTTCATCGACCGCGGTAGCCACACCACCTCACACCGACGCGTCCACCTCGTTTCAAATAGGAACTCGCTTGACCTAAAGGCCGGTCAAGAGATCCTCCGTGCTGAGCCCCAAGGCCACGATGGCACAGGCATCGCCCGTGAGGTACCGCTGTGCCACCGTCGCCGTGTGGGGAGGCGTGGTGGCACCGTAGCTTTGCACCTCGGCATCCACAAGAAATGTCAAACCGTTAACCGCAAATTTTCCTATCACTGCAAGCATCCGCTGTGCATCACCCGTTTGGCGCAATAGCGCGGTGGTTCGCAACGATCTTACCCGATCCAATTCCAGGGGATCAAGCCCGGCGTGACATCCGCCCACTACATCCAGAACCCGTGCTAGTGCGCGCGGTGCCACCGCACGGTCGCAGGTGAGGGAGATTTTGAGGTAGCCGACGGGCCCGTACTGGACCGCCGACGCTTGAATGTCATAAGCCAAGGCTTCTTGGTCGCGAAGGGCAACGCTGAGCCGCGATCCGATGCCGAGACCCAGGGCGTCCGCCACCAGGGCAAACGCCGGCCGTTCGGGCGACGTTAGGCCGGGCCCTCTGAAACCAAGCCGCACGGACACCCGCGGGCCCGGCGACGGGATGCCGATGACCCGCGGGGCATCCTCAAACACGGGAAAGGGCGTCCACGCCGGTGGGCGCCGCCACTCTCCCATCACCGACTCCACCGCGTCCATCGTATACTCCACCTCCAGCGGTCCCTCGCCCACCAGCGTAGTCCGTTGCGGGGTGTAGAACTGCGCATGCCGGCGCTCCAGTTGCTCTGCGGTGAAGGCGTCGACGTTTGCTGCGGTACCCAGGGTAAAGAGCCCCAGACTGCGGTCGCCGAACAGCGCGTTCTCCAAAAGCTCGTTAAGCACGGCCGGCGACGTGCGAAATCGATTGAGTTCCTCTTTTATGAGCGGCCGCTCCCGCTCCACCACCTCGGGGTCAAAGTCGGGAGACGACACCAGCGCCCCGAGCCCTCTCAGCGCGGCGAGGGAGTCTTCCGGCATGGTGGTCAGCAGGTACTCGGTGTACTCCTTGGTGGTGAACGCCTCCGCCGCCGACCCGCGCGCCACCAGCGCCGCCACGTCGGACTGGCTCCGGTACTGGGCATTGAACACCACATGCTCAAGAAAATGACTAATGCCGTTCGTCTTGGGATCTTCGTCGCGAATGCCGTGGTTGACAAAAACGCCCCAAGTGGTGGTGCGTGTCCGTGGCAGGGGATGCAACAACGCCCGGAGCCCATTGGGCAAAACCGCTTCCAGCCAGTAGTCGGCCACTGTCTCTCCCCCCCAAACCGCGTGCACGTACCACCACCAGCGACGTTGGTTCTCAATCGGACGTGACGATCACGCCCACGCCAATTCCGGCAACGGTTTCGTCCTGTGTCGACTGCGCCGCCTGGGCCTGCTGGATAGCCTGCAACAGGTCCGGGTCAGTGAGGATGACTTGTCCGTGCTCGTCGATCTTGAACTTGCTGGGGTCCAGCATGATGCGCTGGGTGTCGGCCATGAGTTGCCTCCTTCTTCATTGTGCGACCCGTCGTGCGGGCACCGTGCGGCCATTGGCTGGCGGCCTTACGCGACCGGCACGGCCGGCTCCGGCCACGGTACGGCCCCGCGCACCTCCAGCGACCCGTCGGGCCGCACAAGCGACGCGAGGGCGCCCAGCACTCCGGGCTTGGGTTGATAGCGTCCCAGTTTGATGGCCAGGGACAGGTGTCTCCCCCCTTCGCGGACAATCCACCCGTATGCGCCCAGCTGCCGGAGTCCTTCGGTGACGGTGTCCGCGTCCGTCCCCAGATCTTCCACCAGCGCGGGCACCGTGCGGATGCTGTCGAGGGCATCCAGCAGCGCGAGGTAGCGGTGGTCGAGAACCCATACCATAGCCTCGCTGCGGGTGTCGACGAGGATGAGATGCGTCGACGCATCCCAGTAAAACAGCCCGGCGCGGTGGTGATACGCCTTCCACTGCTCCACCACGTCCTCGAGGGGACGCGTGTAGCCGGGGGGCAGCGCCGGGTCCTCGTCGAAATCGAAATAGTAGGCCAGCTGAAACAGCAGGGCGTCCGGCACGTCCGGGAAGATGACGCGGTAGGCCGGCCGCGGCCGAATATTGGTCACGCCCAGGGCGCCGGGCTCGTCGAACAGGGGACTGAATCGATCCAGGCGGATGCGGGCCGATCCGACGGGCGGAGTCAGGTGGTAGAGGCGGCTGGCCATGTCGACGCTGTCGCGGTACCAGTCCGCCCGTTCGCCGGGAAATCCGGTCAGCATGTTCCAGGAGGCGAGAATGTCAAACTCCATGAACCACTTCAGCACCTGAACATTTTGGATGGCGGTGGTGCCCTTGCGCATCAAACGCAGGACCGGGGTGGACAAACTTTCGATGCCGGGCTGCACATGGCGGAAGCCCACCCGATCAAATTCCTCCACCTGTGCCTTGCGCAGGTTAGCCTTGGTCTCGTAGAACAGATCGTACTGCTTGCGACGGGCCGCCAGCGCTGGAAGCACCGTGTTGAAGTAGCGATAGTCCACGATGTTGTCCGAGGCGATGAGCGTCTTCGCGCGGTGGCCATAGCGTTCATCCAGCGCCAGAATTTCCGCCACGGCCCGAGCGGGAGCCTTGCTCCGGTACGCAAGTCCCAGCCCGTTCAACCCGCAGAACGTGCAGTGCGACTTCTGCCCCCACCAGCACCCCCGCGACGTCTCCAGCATGATCGACGGCTCCACCACATGCAGCGGCGTGGCAGCGTCCCACTGCTCAAAGTAGTCGTCGTACTCGGGGTAGGGCAGCGAGTCCAGGTCTACCCACTCGGCCGGCGGGGCCATGACGGTATCCTTAGTAATGACCCCGGGGATACCCGAAGGGTCGCGACCCGCCGATACAGCCCGCGCCAACTGCACGATGGCGCGATCGCCCTCGCCGGACACTACCAGATCCACCCACGGGAAGGCCCGCACCGTGGCCTCCCCCATGGCCCCCTCCACATTGGCTCCGCCAAACACAATCGTGAGATGGGGGTACCGCTCCTTCAGCATGCGCGCCAACACCAACGATGGCACCTGCTGCTGAAAGCACGATGTGAAGCCGACGAGCTTGACCTCCCCAAACGGCACCGCATCCAGGCACTCGGCCAGAAAGCTGTCAATCTCGCCGCGAATGCGCAGCGTGGCGTCTCTCGGCGAATCGGGCACGTGCCGCTTCCACCACCGCCAGCTGGAGGCGAAACCGGTCAACAACGAGTCCAGATAGGTCAAGTCGCCAGCCCGTCCCGACGGGTCGTGGTCCAACCATGGCGAAAACATCCACTCTCCCAGCATGTGGTACGTGGCCGGTCGTCCGCCAGCGATAAACTGGTACAGATACGGGCCAACCCGGCTGGCGTAACGGATGTTGGCGTAAATGATTCGGCTGGCGACGCCCGCTTCCGCCAACTCGGATCGCAGGAGGCTCAGCGCGAGTGAAGGTCGGTCCACCTCCGCAAACGGCATGCTGAAGAACACGACCGGCGGGACCGGCTCCCCCGGCTTCATAGCGCCACCCCTTTCTACCGCTAATTTACATGTCACCCTGTCGTTCCCTTGTTTACCATTATGTCTGATGGGCGTCAAGCCCTCGGGGATCGATCAGCACAAGATATTCACGCCCCCCGTTTACAGGGGATTCTCCGGGGGATTGATACCCACGCGGCCCGGGAGGGCCGGGGGCTGGGGCGGGCCGCCGGCATACCTGAGGGTGCGGGGCGAAGGCCGCCGCGAGGCGGGGGAACCGATCGGGGAAGTCGGGCCAATCCTTGAGGGTCTTGCACGGGGCCTCGGTGTACGGATGGTCGTGGGACGTGTGGGGGCGGGAATGGCTGTTTGTCACGCCCAGCGCGGTCAACCGCGTGGCAACGGGTGGGGACGCCATCGCGGCTCCATTGTCGGCCTGCCACGTCAGGGCGTCGCGCACGACGCCCTGACGGCGGGGCGTCGCACGGATGAGGGCGGCCGCCCGCCTGGCGGCTTCGCGTGTGCCGTCCGCGTGTGGGAACGGCGCCGTCAGCCAGCGCTCCGTGTCGAGCAGCACCCAGGGATTCTCCGGGTGCCTCCGGACCGCGCCCATCAGCAACGCTGGGATATCGCACACCAGCACCCAGTCCTACCGCCAATGCCTGCGCCGCGGATCGTCCCGGCCGGTAGCCGGACGAGTCGGGATGGCACACCGGCTCCACCCGCGGTTCCAGCACCTGTTTCCCTACCGTTTGCGCGACGCGATGGTGTCCGCGAATGTGGTGTAAAAAGCGGGGCGCGCTCTGAGGCCCAGGTTTTTCCTGGACAGAGAGCATCCCGTTCGGGTTTCCTTGGGTTAGTTCACAACCTGAAAGGAGACCGAACGAGATGCCTACGGAAAGTGTGTCACTGAGCGACCTGTTGCCAGGGCTAACCCAAAGTCGGGCTGAGCGTTGCGGACGGACCCCTGGACGTCGCAGGGCTGGCGTTTTCGCGGCGGCTGTGGTAAGCCAGGACCATGACACACATTCACGGGGCGCGACC
>JAJYPH010000227.1 GCA_021795575.1 Bacillota bacterium | reverse complement strand
GCGGCCATGTCTACGGATTACACCGGGGCGGATTCCAGGTGATTGAGACCCGTCGCCCCGTCCCAAAACGACATGCCCAGGAACGTAGTCGCGCGCGCAGCCAGGAGGCCACCTGCCAGTGGGCGAGCCGCGGGCTGCGCCAGCGCCGCCGTGGGGACGCCCTCCACGCGGGACGGGTCGCGGTGAAAGTGGGCGGCGAGCTGGCGGCCCCAGTCGGCCCGCGTGATGTAGTCGGGACCTGCCACATGCCAGACGCCGGCGGCACCCGCAGCCCACAGACGGCGGGTTGCCTCGGCCAGATTGGCCGCGGACGTGGGATTGCCCCACTGGTCGTTGGGCAGGCGCACCGACCGTCCGGCGGCGAGGTTCTGGGTGAGCCGCTCAATGAAGCCCTGGCCCCGCGCCGCCCGACCGTAAACCCATGTGGTGCGCACCACGAGCGCGCGGTCCGGCAGTTCCTCCGCCAGCAGGGCCTCGATCGCGAGCTTGTCCCGGCCATACACCGACAGCGGATGCGGATGCGCGTCCTCGGCGTAGGGGCCTGCGGTGCCGTCAAACACATAATCGCTGGAGAAAAAGACGAGGCGCGCTCCGTGGTCCCGGGCCCACACCGCTACCGTCGTCGGGCCCGCCACGTTCACCCGGTGGCTGGCCTCCGGGTCAACCTCGCAGCCGTCCACATGGGTGTAGGCGCCCGCCAGCCAGACGGTGTCGGGGTCCACTCGGTTCAGCACCTCCACGACCCCGCGTGCGTCGGCCAGGTCCATCCGCACCTCGGCGGCGGTGCTGTGGCCGGTGCCCACCACCGAGCCGCCGGACGTTGCCAGTGCAGCCAGCAGGTGCGAGCCGACCTGACCCGTCGCGCCTACCACCAAGTGACGAGCGGTCACGAGAGCCGCTCGCCGTACTGCGCGGCGTAGTAGGTTCGATAAGCGCCGGATTTGACGCGCTCCCACCAGTCCCGGTGCTCGCGGTACCAGGCCACCGTGGCCGCCAGTCCCTCGTCCAGCGGGATGACGGGGGCAAAGCCCAGCTCGTCCTGGATGCGTCGGGTGTCGAGCGCGTATCGGCGGTCGTGCGCCGGGCGGTCGGCGACGTGCACCAGCCGGTCCGCGCCAACGTCCAAGAGCGCCATCAGCTGTTGCGCCAGTGCCAAGTTGTCGCGCTCGCCGTGCGCGCCCACGTTGTACACGCGGCCGGCGCGTCCCCGCTGCAGCACCGTCCCGAGCGCGCGGCAGTGGTCGTGCACGTGGATCCAGTCGCGCACCTGACGACCGTCGCCATAGAGCGGCAGCCGTTCGCCGGCCAGCGCGTTGGTAATGAACAGGGGAATCAGCTTTTCGGGAAACTGGTACGGGCCGTAGTTGTTGCCGCACCGCGTGATCACGGCGTCCAATCCGTGGGTGGCGGCGGCCGCCAGCACCAGCAGGTCCGCCCCGGCCTTGCTGGCCGCGTACGGGCTGGTGGGGCGGAGAGGATGCTGTTCGGTGAACGGCGCATCGCCCGGCGCGAGGCTGCCATAAACCTCGTCCGTGGACACGTACAGCAGGCGCGGGACGCGGGCGGCCCGCACGGCGTCGAGCACCACCTGGGTGCCGACCACATTGGTGGTGGCAAACGCCTGGGCCCCCAAGATGCTGCGATCCACGTGGGATTCGGCGGCAAAGTGCACCACCGCGTCCACGTGGCCGTCCAGGACGCCCCGGACGTCGTCGGGCCGGGTGACGTCGCCCACCACCAGTCGGTGGCGGTCGGGGTCCAGCCCCCCGAGGTTCTCGGCGTTGCCCGCGTACGTCAGCGCGTCCAGCGTCACGACCGAGGCCCCCGGGTCGCTCTCGAGAACCCAGCGGACAAAGTTGGACCCGATGAACCCCGCCCCGCCCGTCACCACGATGCGCATGCGTGTCGCCGCCCTTCTGTCGCTCGCCGCCGACGCGGCGTCGCCGGACGTAGGACCCGATCCCTCACCGCCCTCACCGCTCTCACCGCGGGTGGGTGGTCCAGTCAAACCCAATGGCGGGGTCGTCCCACGCGAGCCGCAGCTCGTCCGGGTCATCCGCCCGATACGACTCGGTGGTGAAATAGAGGATCTGCGCAGGCGTGGCCCCCAGCACCCGGTAGCCATGGGCCACCCCTGTGGGAATCAGCAAAAGCGCCGGGTGGTGCTCGCCCAGATAAAACACATTGGTGACGCCCGCGGTGGGTGACTCGGGCCGCAGGTCGTGCAGCACCGCCTGGGCCTCCCCGACCGGGAAGAACCACAGGTCGTCCTGCCGTTGGTGATAGTGAAATGCCTTGATGACGCCCGGATACGACAAGGACAGGGAGGCTTGTCCAAACCGTGACAAGAGCCCCTCGTCATCGCGCAGCACTTCTTCAAAAAATCCGCGGTCGTCGGGATGGCGCACCAGGGGCTTTAACACCACCCCCTCGATGCGTCGAACGGGACCACGGGTCGGTTCGGCCACTACAACACCTCCACCAAGCAATGATCCCCCGTGACCAGGGTGATGGCGTGCGGTGCCGTGCGGCGCCGCGTGACGCGGGTGCCCTGACCCAAAAGGCTGCCGTCGATGCGGCCGGGGACGTCGTCCAGCACCGCATCGGCCAGCACAATGCTGTTTTCAATCTCCGTGTGGCTCACGCGCACACCCGACCCCAGACTGGTGAACGGTCCAATGAACGAATCCTGGACCACGGTGCCCGGTCCCAGTACCACCGGCCCGCGCAGGGTGGACCGCCGCACCACCACCCCGTCGGACAGCACGACGCGCCCCGATACCTGGCTCTCGTCATCCACCTGCGCGCTGGCGGCGCGCTGGGGCGACAAGTCTTCCAGCACCAGGCGGTTGGCTTCCAGCAGATCTTCGGGCTTGCCCGTGTCTTTCCACCACCCCTGCACGCGCTCGGCGTGCACGGTGCGTCCCCGGTCCAGCAGCTGCTGCAGGGCATCGGTGATTTCGAGCTCGCCGCGGGCCGATGGCTGGAGCCCATGCACCACGTCGAAAATCACGGGGCGAAACAGGTACACGCCGACGAGCGCCAGGTTCGAGGGCGGGACGGCGGGCTTTTCCACCAGCCGAACCACGCCACCCGTCCGGTCGTCCACCACCGCGACGCCAAAGTGCTCGGGGTGGGGTACGGCCGTGAGGAGAATCCCCGCATCCCAGTCCGCCTCGCGAAAGCGGCGGGCAAAGTCGGACACGCCGCCCTTCAACAGGTTGTCGCCCAGGTACATGAGAAACGGATGCCCATCCAAAAACGGCGCGGAAACAGCCACGGCGTGGGCCAAGCCCAGCGGGGCGGCCTGCGGGATGTAGGTAATGCGGCAGCCCAACTGGCTGCCGCTGCCCAGCGCCGCTTCAATCTCGCGCGCCGTGTCGCCCACCACGACGCCCACCTCAGTGATGCCGGCCGCGACCAGCGCCTCAATCGCGTAAAACAGGATGGGTCGGTTGGCCACGGGCAGGAGCTGCTTGGAGCGCGTGTACGTCAGCGGCCTGAGCCGCGACCCGGTTCCCCCGGCCAGCACGAGCCCGCGGAGCGTGTCTCCCATCGCGTGCGTTCCCCTCCCTGAGCGGCACGGCGCCATCGCCCGCCTGCTCGCGCCTCAGTGTGACATCGGCCGGAGTTCTGGTAAAGCGGGAGAATTTGTCGAACGATGGGGACGAATCGGCGACCAGGACGGCGTGCTGGCACGGGCCAACGGCCGGGCAGGTCACGAGCGCGGACCCAGCGGCCGATGGCCAGCTGACCAGGCCAGCGGTGCAGAGGAGCGCCACGCTGTCCGCCACCACCCAGACCCCAGGCCGGACGCCACGCTAGCTGTCGATCGGAGGGGAACAAAAAGTTTGGCGCCGAGGGGTGCCGTTCTTGTGAGCTGGCCGGCGCCCGCGTCGCGGGGCGGCTCGGCGGCACAGAAAGCGAGGCCAATGCCCCTAGTCGCCTGGATGGGGTGGTCTCGACGCCGTGGCGCTGGCTCGCCCGGCCACTCGCCACACGTCGTGTCCCCGTGTCAGGGGCGCCGGGTCTTTTGACCTAATTCGCGCGGGCGCCGTCCTGAAGCCGCTTAACACCGGGTGTGGCGCCGGTTGACAGCTGTCGCTGCATCGCATACCATGCATAACGCTAAAAGTTTGCGAGGTGAACTGTTGTGGGTGTGGAGGATGGGCAGCGGGACAAGGTTCTAGCCGATGTCGAAGCGCTGCTGCTGCAGATTGGGCGGATGGCGGGCAGCGTCCACCATGGCCCGGCGGCGGCCTCGGGCTTCACGCCCACGCAGTTCATGATGCTCGTCTGGCTGGCCAAGCGCAGCGACCCCGCTCCGATGAGTGATTTGGCCGATGCCATGGGGATCAGCATGGCCGGCGCCACCGGGGTGGTGGACCGTCTGGTGCACGCGGGCGCCGTGTGCCGCCAGCGCAACGAAGACGACCGCCGACAGGTGCTGGTGGAGCTCACGGCTCAGGGGCGGGAGCGCATTCTGTGGGCGCGCCACCAAGGCTTCCTGCGTTTTCGTCGCCTCACGGAGCGGATTCCCATTGCCGACCTGGAGGCGCTGACGCGCATTCTCACCGTGATTGTGGACAGCGTGCGCCATGAGCCGGATGGCGCCCCGGCCGCCGACAGCGACCGCGCCTGAGTGCCGGGTTCGGAGGGGAGGAGGTGCCGCTTGCGCCGTCATGGGTTGGGACGGATGGCGTGGGTTGGGGTGGTGGAGGCCCTGGTGGCCGGCGGCGTGGGGCTCTGGCTCCGGCAAGCCCTGCCCAGCGCGGATCGCAGTTGGACCTGGGGGCTCTGGGGGGCCGGCTTCTTCGTGCTGGTGCTATCCCTGGCCCTCACCGCAGGGGGCCGCCGGGAGCCCGCCGCCGCGGCCGACCCCGAACC
>JAJYPH010000226.1 GCA_021795575.1 Bacillota bacterium | reverse complement strand
CCCGCCGTCGTCACCCGCGACACGGCCTCCTTCCGGTATCACGAAACCCGGCTCCACTACCCGACCTATCGGGCCCGCGGGCGGCCCATCGGGTCGGCCCAGTGGAAGGCGCCTGCCAAGTCGTGTTCCAACAACGGTTGGCCCAAGCGGGCATGCGGTGGCGGCAGGCCGGCGCCCCAGTCGTGGCCACGCTGCGCGCCCGCCACCGGTCGGGGCCGTGGGATCCCCTCTGGGCCACGGGCACCCCGGGGGCGGCAGCCTGATGCCGCCGTTGACCAGAATCTCTCTCACAAAAGTGAGGTACACCCGACATATGGAAGCGCAAAAACGCTAAAGTCCCGCAGCCGAAAGTGCGGCTCTCGCGCACCCCATGGATCACAGGTCCGCATCATCCAGGCCGCGGACATCCTTGCCGGGTGAGGGCCGCCATACACGTTGCCGCAAGGACCCTGTGTTAGGCTGACCGCCAAGGCGCCCCCCGACACGAGTCAGGGGGGCGGGGCACAACCTGGATTGGGGTGACTAAGGCTCTAAATGGGCAAACTTCCAGCTGCCCACGCCCAGGGCCACGGCGGCCCATCCGGCCAACACCAGCGCGCCCGTGGTGAGGGTGGCGCTCCCCATCTGAAGCTGATTGGCCAGGGTGCCGTCCCACGACTCCATCAGGGACAGGTGCAGCGCAGGGTCGCCCAGCAGCAGCGGGGAGTGCAGCTGGGCGAGAAACTGGGCCGACAAAATCACGGCCGCCCCGATGCCGGTGGCCAGTCCGGACGAAGAAAGAAATGTGGAGACGCCCACCAGCAAGACCGCCCACACCGCCAGCGACAGACACGCCAGCACCACCGCCCACCAATCGAAGCCGAACTGCGACAGGATGGTCACGTGGCTCGACGCGTACGTGAAGTTTTGCACCGCACCGCCATACTGCGCCCCCACCACCTCCGGCACGGCCGGCGATCCAAACCCCATCATCAGGCCACCCAGGACAAAAAACCCGATGGCGGCCCCCACCACCAGGCCCCACGTCGTGAGCACCACCGCGACAGCTTTGCCCATAAAGGTCTGCACGCGATTGCCCGCATGCAGAAACATCAGCGGGATGGTGGCCCCCTGGCGCTCGCCCGCCACGTTGTCGACCGCCACCAGCAGCACCAAAAAGCCCAGTGCGATGACCCCAGCGCCGCCCAGCACGATTCCGGGCAGCAGCCAGCCCCCATCCGTGCGGCTGGACATCGTACGGATGTTGTGCGCGACGTCGTACTGATCGGTTTGGATAGCCACCTCGATCGGGTAGCGGCTGGTGCCGTGCAGCTGGGCGAGCGCGGACCGGTTCGATGCCAGGTTGGCCTGCACTGACACCCCTTGAGAGTCCAACTGGTTCAGTTGCTGCTGCATCTGGACCAATTGGATCTCATCCTGCTGGCGCGCCTTGCCCGTGGCCTGGGCCATCTGCGCCTTCAGCTGCCCCACGTTCTGCGCCAAGGCTCCCGCCTCGGCTTGAGTGGACTGCGCCAGCTGGGAAGCCGTGTTGGCGGCAAACAGGGTGCCCACCACCACCATGGCCGCGAGGCCCAACACCAGCACCCAGCGCTTGCGCGCCCAGAGCTTCACCCATTCATTTTTGACCACCGCCCCGAGAGGCGCGCGCAATTCACCCACGGGTCCCGGTCCCGGATGGCTTGTCATGCTCCCGCTCCTTCATGCACCAAATCCTCGGCCGCCGACATCGCGCCGGCCGTCATCTCCAGGTACCGCTGCTCCAGGGTGGGATGCTCGGCGCTCACGCCGTAGACGTCAAGCCCCGCGCCCACCAGCAGTCGCACCGCTTCGGGCACCTTCTCCGGTGACAACAACGGCACCACCACGTCACCACCGTCGATGAACACGGCCGGTGACAGCGGGGCCAGCACCTCCGACCCGCGCGCCGCCCCCGCCGCGAGCCGCACGCGCAGCTCGACGGCGTCGGTGCTCTCATGCACCAGACTGTCCTGGCCAATCAGCCGGCCCTTGTCAATCAGGACGACCCGGTCGCACAACTGCTCCACCTCGCCTAAGAGGTGGCTCGAGAGAATAATCGTCACGCCGCTAGCCCGCATGGCCAAGAGGCGATCCCTAAGATCTTTGATGGCCACCGGATCCAAGCCGTTCATCGGCTCGTCCAGGATAAGCACCGACGGCGATTGCAGCAGGGCCAGCCCCAGCGCCAGCCGCTGGCGCATCCCGAGCGAGTAGCCGCGCACGCGGCGGCGGCCCGCCTCTCTCAAGCCCACGGTGTCCAGCACCGCCAGCACCTCAGGCGGGCTGGTGGGCAGTCCCCGGAGCCGCGCCACCTGCTGCAGGTTCTGAATCCCGGTGAGATAGGGATAGAAGCGTGCCTCTTCGATGATGGTCCCCACGGGCGCCAGGGCCCGCTCCCGCTCGCGCCGGATCGAGTGGCCCTGAATCAGCACGTCCCCCTGATTGGGGGCGGCCAGTCCCAAAATCATGCGCATCGTGGTGGTTTTGCCGGCCCCGTTCGGACCCAACAGGCCCAAGATTTCCCCCGGTGCTACATCAAAGCTAACATTGTCCACCGCCAGCACTTGGCGGTAGCGCTTCGTGACCCCCGCCACCCTGATGGCTGGTGCATCCATTGGCTGCTTGACTCCCCTCGTATCCGCCTACGGCTTTCGATTCGGCACGCCCCCAGCATTTCCTGTCGGACCGCGTCCCGCATCCCAGGAAAACTGCAGGAAACACGCGCACCCATCCTCCACGATGATGCCTGGGCGGACGACTCCGGTCCCCTCTGTCGAGACGCCCCACTCCCTCGGGTGGTTGCGCGGGCGCCGGCAGGCGGTGGACACCCCCCGACCACCGCCGGGGGGCGTCCGCGCGAAGGTTCCGGGGCTTGTTTAGAGACGCGCTTCCGAAAATCGCTCCACCACAAAGGGGGCCGACAGCTCCTGCAGGCGGCGCGCCACGTCATCGGTCCACGACACGTTCACCGCGGCCGCGTTGTCCCGCACCTGCTCGGCGCGGGTCGCGCCGGCGATGGCACTGCCCACGACCGGCTGATGAATCAGCCAGGCCAGCGCGAGCTGCGACGGCGTGACCGACAGTTCCTGGGCCAGCGCGGTGACGCCGGCCGCCAGATCCATGCGCGCCCGGTCTTTTTGCAGGCGCTCCCCAAAGCGCGGCGTGGTGGCCGCCCGGGACCCGGGCGGCGGCGCCTCCCCGACGCGGTACTTGCCCGTGAGCACGCCACCGGCCAGGGGAAAATAGGCGATGAGCCCCACCCCCTGATCCAGACAGGCGGGGATGAGCTCCGCCTCGGGCACCCGGTCCGCCAGCGAATACGACGGCTGCACACTGATAAACCGCGTGAGCTGCTCCCGCGCGGCCACGCCCTGGGCCTTCATCAGTTCCCAGGCGCGATAGTTGGAGGCGCCAAGGTAGCGGACCTTGCCTGACCGCACCAGGTCGTCCAGCGTGCGCAGGGTTTCCTCCAGGGGGGTGTCGGCGTCAAACGTGTGCACCTGGTACAGGTCTATGTAGTCGGTCTTCAGCCGCCGGAGGCTCTGGTCCACCTGGGCCATGAGGTGGAGTCGGCCCGTCCCGCGGTCGTTGGGCCCCTCTCCGGCCGGCAGGCCTCCTTTGGTCGCCAGCAGCACCTCGTGGCGCCGGCTGCCCAGGATCTGGCCGATTAATTCTTCGGACCGGCCGCCACTATAAACGTCAGCCGTATCAATCAACGTGATGCCCTGCTCAATCGCTGCGGCCAGCACCTCACGCGTGGCGTCTTCGGACGCCCGACTGCCAAAGGCGTTGGTGCCCAGCCCCACCACCGAAACCTTGAGTCCACTGGCGCCGAGGCGCCGATACTCCATCGCCACGGGGCTCCCTCCCTTTCGCCATCTGCGCCAACCACCCCGACAACCGCGGCGCCCCACATTTCCGGAACGTCAGGCCGCCGACCATTACGATACCGCACCGCACTGGCCAGCGGGTGCCCTTCGCCGGCTACCCTCGCGCACGTTCCTCCATCCCCGTTCCCCCGCTCTGCCCCCAGAGGGATGGTTCTGCTATGCTGGACGCATCGAACGGCCCACGTTCCCCAAGTACATCCTCGGCCGCCAGGTGATTTCGGTCCCCGCCATCCACGATCCGAGATGTCCCCACATCCCGACGAGCAGGGTGGGTATTCCCGCCCCCCGGTTAGACCGAAGGAGGCACCTTGATGCTGAAAAGCTTTGTGAGCGGACGATGGGTGGAACCCCAAGGGGACGGGGCGTCCATCGAGGACGCCGTGACCGGGGCAGAAATTGCCCGGGCGTCCTCGGACGGCATTGACGTTCCGGCCGCCCTAGCCTACGGTCGGCGCCATGGTGGCCAGGCCCTCAGGGCGCTCTCCTTTCATGAACGGGCCGGCCTGCTGAAGGCCCTCGGGGTGTTCCTCAAGGATCACCGCGCCGAATTGTACGAGCTCTCGACGCACGCGGGCGCCACCCTCGCCGACGCGCGCATCGACGTGGACGGGGGCATCGGGGTTCTGCTGAGCTATGCCAGCCGTGCCGTCCGCGAGCTGCCCGACGACACGGTCATTTTGGACGGGCCCCTCGAACCCTTGGGGCGCGCCGGACAGTTTGTGGCCCGGCATGTGCTCACCAGCCGCCCCGGCCTCGTGGTGCAGATCAATGCCTTCAACTTTCCCGTGTGGGGCCCGCTGGAAAAGTTGGCGCCCGCGCTGTTGGCCGGCCTGCCCACGCTCATCAAGCCGGCCACGCCCACCGCGTACGTCACGGTGCGGCTGGTGGAGCGGCTGCTGGAGGCGGGGGTGCTGCCCGAGGGGGCCCTGCAGCTGGTGTGCGGCAGCGGGGTGGGCATCCTGGACCACTTGGGCGGGCAGGACGCGGTGGAGTTCACG
>JAJYPH010000225.1 GCA_021795575.1 Bacillota bacterium | reverse complement strand
GCGGGCCACGTGCGCGTACGCGGGCATCCCCCAGCGACGCGACAGGGCGGGCAGGAGTTCTTGACCGAGGGCGGCCAGCCGGGGCGTGGCCTCTCGGCGCAGCGCGGCCATGCGCGCGTCAAAGCCGGCGACGTGAAACACCTCAAAGGCCGCCACCGGCAACCCCCGAAATCGATCCGCGGGGTGCGCGGCCACTGGGGCAACAGGCATGAACATCCCTCCTGTAGGCGGCACGCCGAGACGCTCTCTCCGCACGGCCGACGACATGTCCAAGATAGACAGGTACACTAGGCGGCGGGAGCGCGGGACATTTTCGCGGCGCCCTTGTCCTACAACCTAGCACAAACACAAGAGACGTGAGCGAGGGGAGGGTCCTTTGGCGACACAGGAGGATTGGCGAGTCTGGTGGGAGCGGGAGCGTCAGATGGTGCCGCCCCCAGCCGCAGGGCTCCTGGCCCGGGTAACTCCGGGTCCCGACACGGCGCACTGGCTCATTGGGGCGCAGCGGCCGGCCGGCACCGCGGCGGCCGTGGTGCGGCGGTGGCTCGAGCCGCCGGACGTGACGTGGGCCTTTATCGTGACGGGTCACGCCGAGGTGCTGCGGACCCCGGATGGGGCGCTCATCGGATTCAGCGCTCCCGATGCGGACAATCCCGTGCCGCTGGCGCACTGGGCCCGCGAGGCGGTCGCCGGCCAGCCGGGGGCGACCGTCGTCGCCGACCGGCTCGCGGAAGGCACCGTGGCGGATCGGGAGGAGGCGCGGCGCTGCCTGTTGGCCGCGCTGCCGCCCCATTGGCCGCCCGAGGCGGCGCCGATGGGGCGGGGCGCTATCCTGGCGGCGCTGGCGGAACTGCAAGCGGACGGGCATCAGGGCCTGGACGCGCTGGCCGTCAAAGCGATTGAGGCCAGCACGCTGGCGCGGCGGTGGCGGGCGCTGGAGGCAGCGGGCGCGGCGTGCGCGGAAGGAGGTGGGCGACGTGGTGCTGGGTGAGGACGACCTGTGGGCGCGGATGCGCGAGCCGGGCGCGCACCGCCGATTGGTGGTGACGCCGCTGTTGTCCACGGCCCAGGTGCAGAGCGGCAGCCTCGACGTTCGGCTGGGCACGGACTTCATCCTGCTGAAACGCTCGGCGCGCGGTCCCATTGACCCGCTCGCGGGGGACACGGTGAGCGACTTTCAGGAACGCGTGCGGGTCGAGGTGGGCGACCGCATGATTCTGCATCCGAACCAGCTGGTGCTGGGGGCCACGCTGGAGTACTTGTCGGTGCCCCCAGACCTGATGGCCTACGTGATTGGCCGCTCCTCGTGGGGGCGGCTCGGCCTCATGGTGGCCACCGCCATCATGGTGCAGCCCGGGTATCGGGGGTCCTTGACGCTGGAGCTGGCGAACCTGGCCGATACGCCGGTGTACCTGTACCCCGGGGTGCGGGTGGCCCAGCTGGTGTTTCACGGCCTGGAAAGTCCCTCCGCCCCTTACGCCCGGCCGCAGGCGAAATACCAGGCGCCGGTGGGGCCCGAGTTTTCCAAGCTGGCGGAAGACCGGGACTGGTCCGTCATCGCGCGCTGGGCCGATGGCTCGACCGGATGAGGCCGGCCGCCGCTCGACATCACTCGATCTGGACCACGCGGTTTTGGCCATCGACATGCACCGTACGGGGGTGGTGGGCGGCCGCGTCGCGGTCGTCCACGTCCGCGTAGGCCAGGACGATAATCGGGTCGCCGGGGAGAAAGTGCCTGGCGGCGGTGCCGTTCATGCACACCATCTCCGGGTGGTCGGGGTCTTCCAAGGCATACGTGACCCAGTGGGAGCCGTTGTTGATGTTCGTGATGTGCACGAATTCATAGGGCACCAGATCGGCCGCCGCCATCAGGGCGTGGCCCAGCGTGAGGCTGCCTTCGTAGTGGAGGTCGCCCATCACCACCGTGGCGCGGTGAATTTTAGACTTCAGCAGTCGACGACGCACGCGGGTCCCTTCTTTCGTTCCGGCTTTCCGGTCCGGCCCAGCGGCGGAACTCCTGTACGTTATGCGGACGCCGGCCGGTTGTCGCCCGGCGGTGCATAAACCGCCGCAGCGCGCCGAAACTATCGTCACGTGACGGCAGGGGGAAAGACATGGCCGACAGCGAAACCGCGAAGCACCCGCAAGCCAGGGAGTCCCCTCGGTCACACCGGACGGGTCAGGAATCCCGCGAGCGAGTGGCCGGCCCCGGGGCACCCCCGGATCCGGAAAGCGCGTCGGGCGAGGGTCCGAGCGGGCGGCCCGCGCCGCGGCCGCATCCTCAGCCGTCGCTGGACGACGTCCGGGTGAACTCGCTCAACGACGCCGTGCGGCGCGAACTCTGGTACCTGGACTCGATGGTGGCGGCGCCGTTTCGGCTGGCACGGCGGTACGCCACGCGCTCACCCGGCACCTCCCCGTTCCGCGCGGGCGCCGACGAACTCCTGTGGGCCGCCGAGGGGATGGCCCGCCTGCCGCTCAAGGTTTTGCAGGCCGCCGTCGGTGAACCACTCACGCCCGCGCCGGACAAGGAGTCGGGATCCGCCTGACCCCGAGCCCCCAGACCCAGGGTTGAGCCGACGGCGCCTGGCGTATGGTTCGCCATGGCGACAGGTGAAGCCGCCAGATGGCGGTAAGGTGGTGGGGGTTAAGCCCCAACGTGCTGCGGCTGGCCGCCGCCATGGGGTTGTGGGGCTTGGGCTTTGGGCTTTACGGCACCCTCTGGCCGCTGTATGTGGAGACGCTCGGAGGGTCGGCGCTGGCGATTGGCTGGCTGGCCACGTTGGCGGGGGTGGTGACCGCCGCCAGCGCGCTGCCTGGGGGGTACTGCGCCGACCGGTTTGACCGCCGAGGGCTCATTCGCTGGGGCTGGGCGCTGGCGGTGCCTGCGCCCTTTCTCTTTGCCTGGGCGCCGCACTGGCAGTGGCTCGCGTTGGGCGTGTTCCTGTACTTCGGCACCTCGTTTTCGACTCCGGCGGCCCAGGCATACATCCAGGCGGAGGCGGGGAACCGCCTGGCGCTGGCGTACAACGTGGTGATGGGTGCGTTCGCCATCGGGGCCGTGCTGGGGCCGGCCACCGGCGGATTCGTCGTGGCCCGCGTCGGATTCCATCCGGTGTTTTACCTGTCGGGCTTGATCTTCTTGGGGTCCACGGTCATTGTGTGGCCCATCGACCGGGCCCCGGCCACGGGCCCGCCGCGCGGGTTCATCTGGCGCGGCCGTCCGCGGCTCTTCCGCTGGATTGCGCTCACCGCCGTGCTGGCGCTGGCGGGCGGTTTGGCCGGCCCCTATGTGGTGCCGTTTTGGCGTACGGTCGGCGGACTCTCGGTGCAGACCATCGGCCTCGTGTCGGGTCTCACCCTGCTGGTAGGCGCCGCCACGGGCCCCCTTTGGGGGCGGCTGGCGGAGCGGGTGGGCTTACCCTTCGCCTTGGGGCTGGGCGTGAGTGTGGGCCTGGTAGGGATCGTCGGCCTGTTTGGCTGGCCGCGGATTTTGTGGGTCCAGGTCAGCGCGGCCGGGGTCCGGGGGGTGGGGGGCGGTAGCCATCTCCTCACGGGGGTGGCCGTGGGGAGGGTGGTGCGGGCGCCCGAGGCGGGGACGGCCTATGGCGTGCTGAATCTGGCGGCCGAGACGGCCGGGGCGCTGGCTCCGTTCCCGGGTGCCCTGCTGTATCGCTTTCGACCCGAGGCCCCGCTGGTGTTCCAGGCAGCCATCCTGGCGCTGGTGGCCGTGTGGGCGATGACCGCCCGTCCCGGTGGGGTGCCCCCGTAGCTGCGGCGGAAACCCGGACGAGGGAAAAATCTGTTAGAATCACGACATCGCGGCGGGCGGCGACCATCTGCGCGACAGAGACTGGTGAAATCGCCATGGAGAGGCCCAATCGCCTCCGATTCGACACGACGGGCACCAATGCACGAAGATAGGGGCGGGGGCGCGTGCCGGCGTGGTGAGCAAAGTATTGGGCATTTTAGCGCTGATTCCGGCAGCCGAGATTGGGTTGTTTTTTCTGTTGGCCCATTGGTGGGGCTACGGATCGGCGTTCACGATCAGCTGGCTGTCGTGGCTGGTGGGCATCGGCATTGCCTTCGTCGGCATCCGTCGCTGGTGGCTCGCGCGTCGCGCCCGCTGGCGCCAGGGGACGGTGGACCTGGTGGATGCTCCGGACCTGTTGGGCGTTATGGTGGCGGCCCTCCTGCTCATCATGCCGGGACCGGGAACGGGACTGGCCGGAGCGCTGCTGATGGTTGGTCCCGTCCGCGCCTGGCTGTGGCGCGTGACCGCGCGGCATGCGGCGCGCCGCCTCACCCGCCGCTATCGCTAATCGGGCGGTCCGGCCGGCGGGTGCCGCGCCCTCTCTGGGCCGCCTGGCGGCGCTGGTGGTGGCCGTAGGCATCGGCTGTGTTCTCTGAGGAGCTTGTCCATAAATTATTGCCTGAGGACTCCCAGGACGGTGTCCCAGTGACCAGCGATGGCGTGGGGACGGGCGGTGCGCGGGGCCCCTGATATTTTCGGCGCGGGTGTGCGATGCCCACGACCTGACACACCGCGAGGCCCCGCGCCGTCGGCCGCCCCCGACGGCCCATGAAGTAAGTGGTGCAGCGCGTCACGGTGCGGCGGGTCCGCACGCGCGCGGTCTCCTTCTGCCGGGCTACCAGGTCCCAAACGTCGATTCGCGGGTGCTGGCCCTGACGCTGCGGTGCGAAGCGACGGACTGGACGGCGGGCCATGGCCACCCCGTGTTGCTGTCTGAGACGTTTGTGGACCCCGTGCACCTTCTCGGCACGGCCTACCAAGCGGCCGGGTGGACCCGGGTGGGGACTCCCTGCGGCTAGGCGCGGCAGGGGCGGCACTGTCTTGCGCATGGCCAGCCGACAGTCGTCTGGGTGGGGCCGCTCGCCCGGGGCGCGGGCGCGGCC
>JAJYPH010000224.1 GCA_021795575.1 Bacillota bacterium | reverse complement strand
GTATCGGGCGAACCCGTGGCCGAACGCGTCGGCACCTCCCGGCTGACACTCGAGGGTTCCACGGCCGGGCTCCCACCGCCCCCGGCTCGCTGGCGCTTCCACCCCGATCACGCCGATCTTCGGCTTGTCTCTATGCGGTTCTGGAATCCAGGCGTGGTTGCCCGCTGGTTGTTAGCCTTCCACCACGGCCAAGACATCTTCCATCGGCAGCAGCAGGTGCTCTGCCCCGTCAATCTTCACTTCGGTGCCGGCAAATTTCGCAAACATGACCCGGTCGCCCACTTTGACCGTCACCTTTTCCCCGTCGCCTACCGCAGTGACTTCGCCGGTTTGAGGCTTGTCCTTGGCTGTGTCAGGGATGTAAATGCCCCCCTGAGTCCGTTCGTGCTCCTCTACCAGCTTGACCAACACGCGGTCGCCCAACGGCTTGACCGTCATCCGATGACCCCCCATGAAGAACTTGCTCGTCGCCTCGGACCGGCGTCCAGACGCTACGAGCATTATAGCAAGCGCAGTATCTCCCGCCAAGCCGGCAGAGAGCGCGCCTCCCAGTCGTCAGCGGGCCACCCGGAGCCGTCCTCTGGGCGTCGGGCACGTCGGCCCCGCCCGATCCGCGGGATGCCCCAAGCGGCATCGGGCGGACCGTGGCGGCTACCGGAGACCCCAATCGGCGGGCGGTCAGTCCCGCAAGCGCGTCGCGCGTTCCTGAGTGCGGCCACGGCTTCCCCCAGGGTGCCGTGGCGAAGGCATCTCCACCAGCCCAGTCCGTCGGGCCTAAGGCATGCCGGGTTGGCATAGGCGATCCCGACAGCCGAGGGGGAGGTGGTGGTTTGCGGGGGCGATCCCGCCGCTGGACCGCCGGGGCCGCGATGGCGGTCGCTCTGGCTGGCTGTGGGCCGTGGGTGCCGGGTCCCCCAGCCTCGCCGGCCGTGGTCGTGCGGGTCGCGGGCCCCACGCACACCTTGGGCGTGCTGCCGCTGTACGTGGGACTCGCACGCGCCGCGGGCGCCACCACCGTAGACTGGACGCCGCATGCCGCGCTGTCGCTGACGGGTCAGCCCACGGCGCCCGTGACCGGATTTCTCCTCATCCGCTCGGACCTCGTGTTGCTCAGTCCCCTCGCCAACCCGGACTTTCGCTGGCGAGACCTCCGCGGCGTGCCGCTCACGTCCACGGAGGTCTCGCCCGCCGAGCAACGGCTGGCCAGCCGTGTCCTGACGGACCATGGCGTGCACGAAACCATCACCCCTTTGGGGCTGGTCCAGGCCCGCCGATGGTTCCACGAAGGCCGACTGCCCTATCTGCTGGCTCCGCTCTTGCCGGCCCTGTCCCTGACGGCCCATGACCGGGGGGCTGTGCTGGCGTATGTCGGCGCCGCCAGCCCGCCCATGCCGCGCCTCCTGCTGGTGGGGCGGGGCCGGGGCCTCGCGCACCTGCTGGCCACGCTCAACGCCGGACTCGTCTATCTCGCGTCGCATTCGCCGGCGACCGTCGCCCACCTGGTCCACCACGACTACCCCGGGGTGGCGCCGGGCCTGCTGGCCCAGGCCGTTGGGACGCTGGACGGGTTGGGCGCCTGGCCCACGTCCGCGTATCCGGCACGGGGGGTATACCAAAACGCGGAGGACCTGCTGGGGCCCGGCGCGTGGCCTCACTACTCGGCCGTGGTCGACCCGGCGCCCGCCGCCAGCGCCCTCGGCACCCCGACGGCGGCGCCGTAAGCCGCCGCCGATAGCTCCATCAGCCACACGGGCCGGGCTTCCCGGAGGCGCCCCGTCGATGCGAGTCGTCCCCGCTTAACGAACCCGCATTTTTCATACAGGCGCACCGCCCGGAGGTTGTCGACCGTCACCCGGAGGTACACCCGGCGGAGCCGCAGCGGGCCAAACGCCCAAGACAGCACTTTCTGCATCGCCGCCGTTCCCAGCCCGCGGCCCCACGTGGAGGGGTCGCCGAGACAAATGCGCAACTCGGCCTCGGCGCTGCGCCAGCCGATGTGCTCCAGCTCCACATCGCCCACGAGCGTGCGCCCCTCCATGACCGCGACGGCGAGCCGGCCCCGCCGGGGACCCATGGTCAAAAGCCAGCGATGCGCGCTGTCCAGATCGTCGAAACGTCGCCCCATGAGGCGGGCCACCGCCGGATTGCCGTCCCACACCACCAGCTGCGCCAAGTCCAACGGCGTCAGCGGTCGGATCCATACGCCCGTCGGGTCGCCACGGTCGGCACCCGGCTCATCGCTCCACGGCCTCGCCATCCCATCGGGCCCCCAATACTGGCACAGCACAACACGCGTCTGGCATCTGGCTGCACATGGTTTGCGGCTCAACGACATGACCGCTTTCACCAAACTTCGACGGCGACGCGCCACTTCCTGTCACCATCAGGCGGCAGGTTCTGGCATGGGCACCAGCTTCGCCGCCCATCACGGGTGTTCTCCTGCATGATAGGCCCACGGGTCGCGGCGGTGCGCCTTAGGCATCCAACCGCCGAACGGTGCCGGAGCGGCCATCCACCTCAATCCAGTCCCCGGAGTGCAGGTGACGCGTGGCGCCGGCCATGCCCACGACGGCAGGGACCCCGAATTCAGCGGCCGTGAGGACTCCCGGTGCATACGGCTCGCCCCCCTCCGCCACGAAGCCGGCCACCAGGGGCAGCCCCGGGGCCCACTGCGACGTGACGAGTCGTGCCACGACAATTTCCCCCGGACGGGCAGCCGCCGCATCGCGCAGCGTGTGGACGACCCGCACCGGGCCCCGCACCCGGCCGGGAGCACCGGCGGTGCCCTGCCACCAGGCGTCGGCGGGATCCGGGGTGGCGGCCCCCTCGTGGCCCAACACGGGCGGGGGCATCCAGGAGCCGGCCGGACCGGGTTCCGCCTGGCGCTGGCGCACCAGCGAGTGCAGCGGGGCCGGCGCCGCGGCGCGGGACTCCAGCGCGGCCAGACACTCGGCGCGTGTGAGGAACAGGACGTCGCCGCGCTGGGCCAGCAAGCCGGCGCCCACCAGCCAGTCCCCGGCGGCCGCCACGATGCGCCGCAAACGATACGACACCTGCTGCACAATGTCGTCCACCCGATGCGACGCCAGCTCGTGGGCCTGCCGGGCCCGCGCCACGTCCAGCAGAAAGGGAGTTCCCGGCGGCAGGCGGCCCATCACCGCCGCCTCCTCGGCGTCCCGGGCGGCCTGCACCCCATCCCAGTGGTCGGACGGCGGCCAACGCGTATCGTCCAGGTACGCCTGAAGGAGGCGGAGCGGCACCGACGGGTCCTCGATCCAGCTAGGGCCCATCCCGCCCGCCTCGTCGCACCGCCGTCCATGATGATCAAGAAATCGGTCCCACTGGCCGAGCCAGACCGTGCCCGCGGGATTCGCCGCCCGCGTGTCATACAGGTTTCCGGGGGACGCATCGAGGATCGCCTCACGGAGCCAGGCCGTGTCCTGACCGGCCGCCTCCACGGCCTCCTTCAGCTGCCACAGGGCCCGGGTCGTTTCGTGGTTCGCCGGCTTCTCCCCCACGGTCAGCAGAGGGCTGGGGAACGGGGCGAGGCTCGTACCCCGCGGCCCCGTGAGCCACGGTTGGTACTGTTCGTGAAAGGCCCCGAGCGTCGCGGTGGCGGCCAGGCGAATCTCCTCCGCCACACCGAGCAGCCGTGGTCCCTCGTCATCCGCCTGCTGAAGCAGCTGCGCCAGCTCGGGTCCCGTCCGCCCCACCACGGCCCACGCGGCCCACGGCGGCAACCACTTGGCCAGTGCAGGGGCCCACTCGGCCTGCCAGCGCTCGTCGACGGGCCGTGCCGGGCGAATGGCCGCCGAAGGCGCGTCCACCGGTGCGACGGCCCGAGCCACATACCAGTGGCCATTCCAACGGCGGCCGCGAGAGGTGGGTGGCAGGTCTCGCGCCGCGTCGTGAGCGGCCAGTCCCCAACGCCCCAGCGTGTCCGCGTACAGCGGCGGGACCGGCCCGGATTGACAGTTGGCGTCGTACACCCAGGGGGTGCCAACGTCCGGCGGCAGCTCCGGGGAACCCAGCGCATCCCAACCCGCCTCGTGATTCATACCGCACCTCCTCCAATCAGGCAGGACCCGGAAAATCACGGTAATTTTCTTGAGCGTAGTGCAGCCCGCGTCGCGATGCAATGCGGGACCTCATCCCTGCTGGTGGGCGAGGCACCATTTCTTTATCTGACCTTTAGGTTCCTGCAACCCGGACGCCCCACCCGGCGTTTTTAGTTAAAACCCTCGTGGTGGAGGGCAGGCCCCTTCCACGAAGCGTGCAGCAGGGAAGGTGGGCAGCATGGAACTGGGACGACGCATTCGCGACGCACGGCAGTCCGTCGGTCTCTCGCAGGGACAGGCGTGCTACGGCATTTGCGATCGCACGTATCTGAGCAAAATTGAGAACGGCGTCCTGACGCCGCCGGCCGATCTGCTGCACCTGCTGGCCGACCGCCTGCGGGCCCACGACCTCACGCTCGCGGGGGCCGCGAGCCGTCATCAGGCCCGGCTCCATGCCCGCCAGTGGCTCCACCGCACCCGTCGCCTCCCGCCGGAGGATCCCGCGCTGTTTCGCGAAGGCTACCACCACTGGTGGGCCGTGCGGGAGCCCCACGCCCCGCCGGAGTTTCACACCCTGACGGCGCGCCTGTTGGGCAGCGCCCCGTCGGCCGTGACTGGCGAACCGTTGCTGGTGCCTCACTGGCTGACCGAAGCGTACCGGTTCTATCGCTGGCGGCCCTATCGGGACTACCAGGTGGCGATTGGGCTCGAGCGTCTGGGCCAGCACGCGGACCGCCGACGATTCGGACAGGTGGACCAGGAGGGGCGCGAGCTGCTGGCCCACCTCGACCCTGGGGCCGAGCGGGCGCACGTGGCCGCCGCGCTGCTGCCCGTGGCGCTGGCGCGTCACGGCGGGCCGGACGC
>JAJYPH010000045.1 GCA_021795575.1 Bacillota bacterium | reverse complement strand
GGGGCGCCCCATTGCCCGCGTTGCCGCGGGCACGGCGATACTGGACGGCGGCCCATCGGTTGCCTGGGATGTGTTCCTCTGGGCCGGCGGCATTGCCGCCCCCGCCACGCCGATCGTCGCGGGGGCGCAGTACGACCACCAGGGTTATGCCGTACCCGATCCCTGGGGCCAGGTGGCCCCGCACGTCTACGTGGCGGGGGACGCCTGGCTTCACCGCGACGGAGGCCGGATGGGACCACAGACGGCGCAGTCGGCCACGGCCGACGGCCAGTTTGTGGCGGAGGCGATTCGGCGGAACGTAGCGGGGGAGAGACCCCCCTCCGCCCACACGGCCGACAACTGCGGAATGCTGGTGTCGCTCGACCCGCACCGGGGCGTGGGTTGGGTGGTGGACGAAGGACTGCCGGTCTGGGGCTATGGCGCCCGCCTGATGAAAGACGTGGTGTTTCGCCGATACCGCCACACGGTGGCCGCACGGCTGGGCACCGCGCGCCGACCGTAGTCGATGCGGGTCACGACTCGGCGGTAGCCCCCGAGGGGCGGGAGACGGACGGATGCCCGCGAATCCAAAAGCGCCAGGGATACCCCTGGGCGTCGCCGGCGTACGGGATGTTGCGTCGGGGCCCGGCGGCGATGGCCTGGCTGGGCCAGGGGTCCCGATAGTGTGCGAGGTACAGTGGCGGCTGCCACAGCGGGAGCCCGTTTTCTGCCATCGTGATGCCCAATGCCTGGGTGAGCTTGCCGGGACCGCTGCCGATGGCCGATTCGGCGCCCACCCCGCGGCGCCGCGTCATCAAGGGGAGGTTTTCCACCGGTGCGATGGCGCGCACCAGCACCGCCTCGGGGGCGCCCACGGGGCCCGACACCACGTCGAAGCAAACGTAGCGCCCATAGATTTGGTAAAGGTACGCGTGTCCCGGGGGGCCAAACATTACTTCCGTGCGGCGCGTGCGGCGGTTGCCAAAGGAGTGGGCCGCCTGATCCAGGGGACCTTGGTACGCCTCCGTTTCGACGATCATGCCGGCCGCCAGGCCGTCGGCCGTGTCATGCACCAGCAGCTGGCCCAGCAGGCGGCGGGCCATGCCGACCGTGTCCTGGCCGGCAAACCACCCAGGGTCGATCGGGGGCGAGCTGATCACGGGCGACCTCCTTTGGGCTGGCGCTGCGGCCAGTATGCCAAATGGCGGACGCCGTCAGGAACCCGCCTGCCGTCGGGGGCCCAGCGGCGTGTCGGCGCGGACGGGAACCCAGCCGCTGAGCCGTTGGGAACTGCTGGCCCGCCATGCTATGGTTGTGTCCTCACCCAGGGTGGCAGCGCCTGTGGACCCCATAGGTTGCCGAGGGTGTCGCTCGAAGCGGATGACCATGCGTTGCTGGCCACGGGTGCTTGGTCGGATTGGGACCGCGGATCGCAGGAGGTGCTTATCGGAGGCAGCGAGAGGGTATTGAAAAGGAGGACGCTCCATGGCTACGTCTCCTACAGGGATCTCGTCGAAAAAGCTCGCGCCAGCGATCTCCACGGTACAGGCCGTGGCCTTTGCCCTGGCCGCCACGTCACCCACCGCCTCGGTCTTTCTCACGTACGGGTCCGCCTGGGCCACCGCCGGCACCGGACTCGTTCTCGGGTTTCTCATCGGGGCGGTCATCGCGTACGCGATTGCGCTCAGCTACGCCGAAGGGGCCAGCGCCTACCGCTACACGACGGGTGGGGACTATTCGATCGTGGCGCAGGCGTTGGGGCCGCGGGTGGGCAGCATCTACACGTCGCTGTTCACGTTCAAGGGCATTGTGATTCCAGCGGTGCTGAGCCTGGCGACGGCCGCGTATCTGCAGGCGGTCATTCCGGGACTCGCGGTGGTGCCCACCGCGGTGGTGGTGCTGCTACTCATCCTGTTTCTCTCGTTTGAAGGCATCAAAGTGTCCAGCACCGTCGCCATGGTGATGGTGATCATCGAGTCGGTGGTGCTGTTGGGATTCATGGTGGTGGCGGCCACGCATCTCCGACAGCCCTTCGGCATCCTGATCCACCCCGTCATGCCGTCGGGACCGAACCTGCTTCCGGCCGTGGGCGCCGGCATCCTCGCATCCGTGGTGTCGGCCCTGTTTGCCTTCAACGGGTGGGAAGCCAGTTTGTACGTCAGCGAAGAGACGAAAACCCATCCGCGGGGTATCGGCCGCACCGTGATGGTCAACATCAGCCTCATCGTGGGGCTGGAGGTGCTGGCGGTGCTGTTGGCCACGCTGGCCCTGCCGCGGCTCAGCCTGTCCACCAGCACCGTGATTCCGCTCGCGGTGGTGGTGCGCTCGGCCATGGGCGCCTTCGGCGCGACCGCTTTGCTGATTGGCGTGGTCATCGCGCAGTTTGACTCCGCGCTGGCGTCCACCGTGGTCTACGGCCGGATTTACTACGCCATTGCCCGAGACGGGCACTGGCCGGGCGCCTTGAACCGCTTCTTCCTGCGGCTCAATCGATTCGGTGTGCCGTACGGCGCCTTCGTGGTGTTGGGCGTCATCAACGTCGTGATCTGCCTCGCCACGTCCCTGACCAATCTGGTGATTTTCACTGGGGCCTTGTTGATGGTGCTGTACTTGGGCGTGGCGGCCTCCAGCTTCATCACGCGACGCCGGGACCACCCGGCGTTTCGGATGCCCTGGTGGCCCGTACCGCCCTTGGTGGCCATCGTGGGCATCGTGGCGGTGTTCACGCAGCAAAGCTTGACGGCGGTGTCGGTGGTGGCCGCGATGGTGGGGGTGGGCCTGGTGTGGGGGCTGTGGCATCGCCAGCCGCCATCGAGCCACGACGACGTCCTGGGCGAGTCGGGGTGACTCGCGCCGCGCCCCGGCCCGGTGAACGACTGGGGCGACCGACCCACACGCGCGAGGCAGCGGCACGCGGGAACGGGCGGGATCCGCCTTGACCTCCGCCGCTGCCCCGCCAGGCCGGCCGGCGGCTTGGCAGAAGCTCGCAGAAAAATTGTTGGGGCGTCGCCCGCGGGCGGCTTGCGAGCCGATATCGAATCGCATATGATTTCACACAGCATCGCCGATGTGATCGCGAAGATTTCAGGGGCGGCCGGCGACCGCCTGGGGGGAGCGAATCATGGCGCGACACCGAGTTCCGGACCTGGCCGCGGTGCTGGGTACCCTGACCGCGGAATCCTTGTCCCTGGTGGCGACGGCCGACGAGTACGGACACCCCAACGTGGCGGCGGTGTCGTGGCTTCGGGGCGCACCGCCCGACCATCTCGACCTGCTGGTGGGGTGGCGCTCGCGCTTGGTGAGAAACATTCAGCGGGTACCCGCCGTCACCGTGGTGGTGTTTCAGGAGTCGGTGCTGACGCTCCAGGGGCGGGGTCACGTGGAGGAGCGGCTGGCCCAGGGACTACCCATTCCACTGAGCCTGGTGCGGGTCGAGGTGGAGGCCGTGTACGACAGCATGTTCACGGGTGGCCAGCTCACCTCGAGTCCCCGCTACGTCAAAGACTACCCCGCCAAGCTTCGCCATCTGGATGACCAGGTGGCAGCCTATCTCACCGAGCACCAGCTGACGGCCGTGGGCGCGGACGGCCACGCATGATGACCAAGGGCATGATGCCCCCCAAGCAGGAACGCGTGTACCGGGAAATCCGCGCGCGCATCCAGCGGGGCATGTACGGACCCGGATTTCGACTGGTGATTGACCAACTGGCCCGGGACTTTGCCGTGAGCGCTATTCCCGTCCGCGAAGCCGTGCGGCGGCTCGAAGCCGAGCGTCTGGTGGCGCACACGCCACACGTGGGGTTCCAGGTGGTGGCGCAAGATCCGCGCGCGACGGCCGATACCCTCGAGCTGTTGGCCGTGCTGGAGGGCTATGCCGCGCGGGTGGCCGCTCCCGGGCACACCCTCGAGACGCTCGGGGGGCTCCGCACGCTGCTGCGCGCCATGACCAACCGCGTCGAGGCGGGGGATCCGCTCGGTTATGGGGTGCTGGACCGCCAGTTTCACGAGGCGCTGGTGGCGCCGGGTGGCAACCGCTACGTGAAGCACCTGATTGCCGACGGCCGGGATCGGCTGGAGACGCTGGAGGGGTCACTGTTCACGCGGATTCCCGAGCGGATCCGCGGCTCGCTGCAGGAGCACTATCAGCTGGTGGAGAGCCTGGCGGAGCATGGCCCGCCGCCAGTGGTGGAGCAGATGGTGCGGGAACACGTGCTGGCCACGCTGGCGGCGCTGGGGTTTTGGCAGGAGGGATCGGCGGTCCGGGTGCCGGCGGCCCACTAAAGCAGGGAGGCAG
Source organism: Bacillota bacterium (assembly GCA_021795575.1). Taxonomy (GTDB): domain Bacteria; phylum Bacillota; class Sulfobacillia; order Sulfobacillales; family JAIMBI01; genus JAJZWV01. Next base: position 16,816 of record JAJYPH010000045.1, on the reverse strand, counting down.
CTCATGAATCAGACGCCCCAAGAACGGCTCCGCGGGTCCATTGTGCCGCTGGTGACCCCGTTTGACGACGCGAACCAAATTGACGCGGCGGCCCTCGAGCGGCTGGTGGATTGGCAGCTGGCCGCCGGCACGCACGGCATCTCGGTCGGCGGAACGACCGGCGAGCCGTCCGCGCTGACGGCGGCCGAACGCGAGCAGTTGTTTCGGGTGACGATGGCAGCGGTCGCGGGCCGGGCCCCGGTGGTGCTGGGGAGCGGATCCAACAATATCGAGGAGACGCTGGCGCTAACGGGCATTGCCGCCCAGCTGGCGGCGGATGCGGCCCTGGTGATTGTGCCGTACTACAACAAGCCCAGCCAGGAAGGGCTCTTCCAGCACTTCCGCACCGTGGCGGCGTCAGTGCCGAGCCTGCCGCTCATCGTGTACAACATTCCCGGCCGCACCGCGGCCAACATGGAGCCCGCGACGCTCAAACGCCTGCGCTCCGCGTGCCCCAACGTCATTGGGGTGAAAGAGGCCAACCGGGACTTCGAGCAGGTGTCGGCGGTCCTGTCCACCGTGGGCCGCGATTTTCTGGTCTACAGCGGCATCGAGGCGCTGTGCTATCCCATGCTGGCCGTGGGCGGGGCGGGACACATCTCGGCTACGGCCAACATCCTGCCCGGTCCCGTGGCGGATCTGTACAACCTGGTCGCAGAAAACGACTATGCCGCGGCGCGGGACCTGCACTTTCGCCTGCTGGAGTTGAACCAGGCGCTGTTCTGGGAAACCAACCCCGCTCCCGTGAAAGCGGCCATGGGGATGATGGGCCTGATTCGCCCAGCGGTGCGTCTGCCACTGGTGTCCATCAGTGAGGCGCATCGGGCCGGCTTGGAGCAGATCCTGCGGGCGTATGGCATCCCCATCCCCGATGCGCCCAGAGATACCGCAGGCAGGGAGGGAGCGTCGTGAAGACCGCCCGCATTGTGGTGGACGGTGACGTCCGCCGCGTGACCTATCTCGAAGGGGAGCTGCTGGACGAGCGCGGTCGGCGTCATCACCCGGATCGGGCGGTGTTTCTGCCGCCGGTGGCGCCACAGGTGGTGGTGGGTTTGGCGCTCAACTACGCCGATCATGCGGCCGAACTGCAGCTGACCCAGCCCGAGGCCCCGGCACTGTTCATCAAACCCAACTCGTGCCTTATCGGCCACGGCCTGCCGGTGGTGTACCCGGCAGGCGCCCAGTACTGCCACTACGAGGCGGAACTGGCGGTGGTGATTGACCGCACGTGCCGGCGTGTCACGGAAGAGCGGGCGCTGGACTACGTCAAGGGCTTCACCGTGGCCAACGACTTCACCTGCCGCGATTTTGTGACCAATATGTTTCGGCCCCCGGTCAAAGCCAAGGGGTTTGACAGCTTTGGGCCGCTGGGCCCCTATCTGGTGACCATCGATGAAGTGCGCGACCCGGACCGAATGCGCGTGCGCAGTTGGGTCAACGGTGAGCTGAAGCAGGATGGCAGCACCGCCGACCTGGTGCACAGCATCTCGGCCATCATCCACTACGTGTCTCAATTCATGACCCTGCGGGCGGACGACGTGATTCTGACGGGCACTCCCCCGGGCATCAGTCCGGTGCATCCGGGCGACGAGATGGTGTGCGAGGTGGAAGGCGTGGGCCGGCTGGTCAACCGCGTAGTGGGGGATTTGGCATGAGCCACCCCGTCTCGCCGCAGCTGCAGCACTTTATTGGCGGCACCTGGCAGGACAGTGCCTCCGGGGACACGTTTGCCGATCGCAGCCCCGCCACCGGCGCGGTCATCACGCACGTGGCCGCCGGGGATGCCCCGGACGTGGACCGGGCGGTAGCCGCCGCCGCGGTGGCATTTCACGAAGGGCCCTGGGCCCGCCGCGGGGGCGCCTATCGGGCACCGTTTTTGGAGCGCATCGCCCAGCTGATGCTGGCGCACGCGGACGAACTCTCGTGGCTGGAAACGCTCGACACCGGCATCCCGATTCGCCAAACCCGCGGCCAGATTGCCCGGGCGGCGGAGAACTTTCGGTTCTTCGCCGCCCGGGCCCGGGAGATGACGGGGGCCACCTACCCGGTGCCCGGCTTTCTGAACTACAGCCTGCGGCAGCCCGTCGGGGTCGCGGGGCTGATCACGCCGTGGAACACCCCCCTCATGCTGGAGAGCTGGAAGCTCGCGCCGTGCCTCGCCGCCGGCGATCCCCTGGTGCTGAAGCCGGCCGAGTGGTCGCCCGTGACGGCGGATCGCCTCGCCCACCTGATTGAGGAGGCGGAGCTGCCGGTCGGCGTGTTCAACCTCGTACACGGCTACGGCGAAACGGCCGGCGCGGGCCTGGTGGCCCACCCAGGCGTGCGCCTGATTTCGTTTACCGGTGAAACCAGCACGGGGCGGACGATCCTTCAAAATGGGGCCAATACGTTGAAGCGCTTCTCCATGGAACTGGGTGGCAAGTCGCCGGTGGTGGTGTTTGACGACGCGGATCTGGAGCGCGCGCTGGACGCGGCATTGTTTGGCATGTTCACGCTGAACGGCGAGCGCTGCACGGCGGGGTCGCGCCTCTTGGTGCAGGACACGGTGGCGAACCGGCTGGTGCCGGAGCTGGTGCGGCGGGTGGGCCGCATTCGGGTGGGCGATCCGTTTGACGAGGCTACGGATCTGGGGCCCCTCATTCACCCAGAACACTGGGAGCGGGTGATGAGCTACGTGGCGCTGGCACCCCAAGAAGGGGCTCGCGTCGCCGTGGGCGGCCGGCGGCCCGCCCAGCGGCCCGCGGGCAGCTACCTGGAGGCCACGGTGCTCACCGGCGTGACGCCGGCGATGCGGGTGGCGCGCGAGGAGATTTTCGGGCCCGTGCTGTCGGTGATGACCTTTACCGACGAGGCCGAGGCGGTCGCGATGGCCAACGACGTGGACTACGGCTTGGCGGCCTATGTGTGGACAAGCGATGTGACGCGCGCGCACCGCGTGGCCCAAGCGCTGGAAGCCGGCATGGTGTGGGTGAACTCGCACAACGTGCGGGATCTGCGGACGCCGTTTGGCGGCAGCAAGATGAGCGGGATTGGCCGGGAAGGCGGCGATCTGTCGTTTGACTTCTACACGGAGTGGAAGTCCGTGCAGGTGGCGCTCCACCCGGCGGACATTCCTCGCCTGGGCCTGTAGCGGAGAGCGGATCGGACTGGCGGAATCGTTGATCGCGGAAAGGACGTGGCTTGGTGGGTGTTCGGACCGGGGCACAGTATTTGCATGACGTGAACCAGTCGCCGCGCGAGCTTTGGATCGACGGGCGGCGCATCACCGGGGCCGTGGCGGAGGATCCGGCCTTTCGGCGCCTCGCGGGAAGCATCGCCGGCCTGTATGACCTGCAGCACCAGCCGGCCCTCCAAGAGGAGATGACGTATCAGTCGCCATCAAGCGGCGACCGGGTGGGCTTGAGCTTTCTCACGCCCCGCACCAAAGACGATTTGACGCGGCGGCGCCGCATGATGCAGCACTGGGCCAACTTTTCCGGGGGCATTATGGGACGCACGCCCGACTACCTGAACTCGGATCTGATGGCGCTGGCGTCCGCGTCGGGATTCTTCGACCAAAACGACCCGCGCTTTGGGGAGAACGTGCGGCGCTACTACGAATATGTGCGGGAGAACGACCTGTGCCTCACGCACACCTTGATTAATCCGCAGAGTAATCGCGCCGTGGGCCCCGCGCAGCAGAGCGATCCATACATCGCCGCGCGCATTCTCGAGAAGACCAGCGCGGGGGTGGTCATCCGGGGGGCACGCATGCTGGCCACGCTGCCACTGGCCGATGAGATTCTGGTGTTCCCGTCGACGGTGATTCGGGCGACCGACGAAGACCAGCCGTACGCCTACGCGTTCAGCCTGCCGTGTTCCACGCCTGGGCTCCGGTTCATCTGCCGCGAAAGCTTCGACTATGGCCGGCCGGAATTCGACCACCCGCTGGCGTCGCGCTTTGAAGAGATGGACGCCATGGTGGTGTTTGACGACGTGCTGGTGCCGTGGGATCGCGTATTTCTCCTCGAGAACGGCGAGCTGTGCAACCGGCTGTACCCGGACACCGACGCCACGGTCCACATGACGCACCAGGTGGTGGTGAAAAACATCGCCAAGGCCGAGTTTATTCTCGGCGTGGCCAGCACCATGGTCGACCTGATCGGCATCGAGCAGTTTCAGCACGTCCAGGAGAAGATTGCCGAGATGATCATTGCGGTCGAAACCCAGAAGGCCTTTATTCTCGCGTCCGAGGCCAACGCGCATGAAAACTCGTACGGCGTGATGACGCCGGACTGGACGCCCTTGAACATCGCGCGCAACACCTTCCCCAAAATCTATCCGCGGCTGGTCGAGATCATTCAGCAGCTGGGTGCCAGCGGGCTCATGGCCATTCCCACCGAGCGAGACTTGAGCGAGCCCACGCTGCGGCGGGACATTGACCGGTTCTACCAGGCGCGCAACACCGACGCCGCCACGCGCATTCGGCTGTTTCGGCTGGCGTGGGATTTGGCGCTCTCGAGCTTTGCCGGCCGGCAGGTGCTGTACGAGCGCTTCTTCTTTGGCGACCCGGTCCGCATGGCCGGGGCGCTCTACTTCTCGTACGACAAACAGCCCATGAAGGACCGGGTGGCCGCGTTTTTGGACCGGACCCCGATTCCCTCGCCCGAGTAGGCCCGGCACCGACCTGGACGATAAGCGAAGGAGGCAGGCACCAATGGCACAGGCGGCGGTGAACATTCTGCGGACCAGTCATGTCGAGTACCGGGTCACGGACCTGGACCGGGCCCGGCACTTCTACTGCGACCTCATCGGCTTCGTCGAAACCGCCCGGACGGATCAGCACCTGTATCTCCGGGGGCTGGAGGACCGCCTGCACCACTCGCTGGTGCTGACCCGGGCCCAGAGTCCGGGCGTGGGGCATGCCGCCTTTCGGGTGGCGGCCGAGTCCGACCTGGAGGCGGCGGACGCGTTTGCGACGCATCACCACCTGTGGCACGAGTGGACCACGCCCGGCACGGAGGCGGGCATGGGCCGCACCTTGCGCATCATGGACCCGTTTGGCTTCCCCATTGAGCTGGTGCACCACGTGGAGCCGGCCGAGTGGCAGCTGCAGACGTACACGGCGTACAAGGGGGCGGCCGTCATGCGGCTGGACCATGTGAACTTCGTTACGCCGCATATTGACCGCGCCGCGCGCTGGTACATGGAGGAGCTGGGCTTTCAAAACTCCGAGTGCACCGTGAGTCGGGATCCCGAGACCGGGGACGAGCGCATGTGGGGGGCGTGGCTGCGCCGCAAGCAAACGTCGCACGACCTGGCTATCTCGAACGGGCGCGGCCCACGCATCCACCATGCGGCGTTTATTGCGCACAGCACGGAGACGCTGCTGCACGCGGCCGACGTGCTGGCGTCCACCGGCCATTTTGAGAACCTGGAGCGCGGCCCGGGCCGCCACGGCACCACCAACGCGTTTTTTCTCTATGTGCGCGACCCCGACGGCAACCGGTTCGAACTGTTTACCGGCGACTACCTGGTCGCCGACCCCGACTGGCCCACGGTCAAGTGGGACCTGAACGACCCCCGGCGGGCGACGTTCTGGGGTGCCGAGGCGCCACCGCGGTGGTTCAACGAAGCCATGGGGGCCTACTCGTGGGAAACGGGCGAACCCGGGCCGCTGGAGGAGCCCACCCTGCCGGACCGGCCGGCCAGCCGCGGCCGCTGACGGCCCGCTCGCGTGGGGGACGGCCAAGCGCGTCGTCCGTGGGGCTGGCATCTCGTCCCGGCTCGTCTCACTGCCATATAATGAGACGAAGAATCGGACGAGGATGCGAGGTGATCCGATGCACGAAGAGATTCTGTTTGAGGGGATGACGGCCGTGGCGGAGGCCCTCTCCCGCTGGCCGGCCCTCGGCACCTTTTACCTGGCGGGCGGCACCGCGCTCGCGCTGCATCTTGGACACCGGCAGTCGCGCGACCTGGACTTGTTCACTCGGCAGCCGATGGCGGTGCTGCCGCCGTTGCCAGGGATGGACGAGGCGCTCGGGTCCTATCACCGGGTCGAATGGGAGCTCAATACCCGAGAGCAGATTTCGTGGCGGTTGGATGGCGTGTCCGTCACCCTGCTGGCCTATCCGTTTGCGCACCGGTTTCCCTATCACGCGTGGCGGGGACTGTCTGTAGCCGATGCGCGCGATGTGGCCGTACAAAAGGCATATACTCTGGGACGCCGCGCTCAGGCACGCGACTACCTGGATCTGCATGCCGCCCTGACCGGCGGCGTCCTCTCACTCGATGACGTGCTCCAGTGGGGCCCCGCGACGTACGGGGATGCGTTTTCCCCCCGGCTCTTTCTACAGCAGCTCACCTACACGCGCGATGTGAGGGACACTGACAGCGCGCTGGCGCTACTGGTGGCCCCGAGGCCCTTCGCGACCATCGCACGCGAGTTGGCGGTCCAGGTTCAGGCTTGGGGCCGTGCGCACTGGAACCCCAGGGATCTGCGATGACGTTGCCCGACACGGTGCAGCGCCTTTTCTACCGGTATCACGCGGACCGGTTGGACACGGAGCGGCACGCCAGCGTCATCATTTCCACCGTCCTGGCCGATGGGGCGCTGGAAGACTGGGACTGGCTCTTTGGCGTGTATGGTTGGGCCGCCCTGAGGGACTGGATCGCGACGCCGAGCCACGCCATGGAGCTTCCCCCGCCGTTGGAACGCCTTTGGACCCTGATTTTACTGGGGCAGCCCCACGAGACGCCGCGTTGGTGGGGCGGGAATGCCCGCCGTGTGGTTCCGGCGAGCGCACTCCCCGAGTGGTTTCCCCGCGAGCTCTGACGCCAGTCGTCGGCGCTGCCTCGAGGAGAGGCGCCCCACCGTGGTTGGGACGTGATGTGTGGGCATCATCCCGGCCCCTCCCCGCGTGCGTGCCCGGTGCATCACCTCGTCTCCGGCCCACCCGTCATCGGTCGTGGCGCACCACCGCGGCCACGACGGCTCATGGACACCGTGCTGGGGCCTCGCATGGGCGCCGCCCCCCTCTGCGACGCGGCGGCCCACTCGGACCGCAAAACAGTGACCGTACGGCCGTGAGCCCGGTCGGCGGCGTTGGTGTACGGATCGTGCCAAGGCGTTCTGCAAAGGCTCGCGAGGTGCCGGCCGAGCCAGGACGCGGGAGGAGGATCATCATGGCGTTGAACTACGAGGTCTCGCCGCATCTGGTGGCATGGGAGCTGACGCGGGCGTGCCAGTTGCATTGCCGGCACTGCCGCGCCCGGGCACTGCGTCATCGCAACCCCGACGAACTCACCACCGAGGAGGTGCAGGGCGTCCTTGACGCCCTGGGCGAGTTTGACCCGCTCCCGCGCATCATCTTCACGGGCGGCGACCCGCTGGAGCGGGATGACCTGGGCGCCATCATCGCGGCCGCCGTGCAGCGCGGGCACGCGGTGGCGCTGGCTCCGTCCGTCACACCGCGCCTCACCCGCCCGGTCCTGGCCGAGTGGGCGGCGCGGGGCGTGGGGGCCGTGTCGCTGAGCCTGGACGGCACCACCCCGGCGATTCACGATGGGTTTCGGGGGGTGCCCGGCACCCACGCGCGGACGCTGGAGATGGCACGCGGGGTGGTGGAGGCGGGCATGCGCCTGCAGATCAACACCACCGTGTCTGGGCATACGGCGGCCGACCTGGTGCCCCTGGGGACGCTCGTGCCGACGCTGGGCGTCTCCAGCTGGGAGCTGTTCTTCATCATCCCGACGGGGCGGGCCACGGCCACGGCCTGGCGGGGAGAGGACCAGGACCACGTCCTGCGCTGGCTCGCGCGGTACCGAGCGGAGGTCGCCTTTCGGGTGACCGCCGTCGGGGCTCCCCAGTTTGCCCGCTACATTGATCCCGAACTTCGGGCGGGGCGTCCTCCGGTGATGCGCGAGGCCCGCGGCATGATGTTCATCGATCACGTGGGGGACGTGTACCCGAGCGGATACCTGCCCCTGTCCGCCGGCAATGTGCGGAACCGTCCGGCGCCGGCCCTGTACCGCGAGAGCGGGCTGTTTCGGGGGTTGCGGGACAACGACCGACTGGGGGGGCGGTGCGGCCACTGCGCCTGGACGGCCGTATGCGGCGGGTCGCGCGCGCGCGCCTATGCGGTGAGCGGCGATGCTTGGGCTGAAGATCCCAACTGCTTGCTGCCCGTCTGACGGCTGGCGATCGTCCCCGGCCCGCTGGGGCCCGCTTTCGCGTGACCAGGATTCCGCGCGCGCGTGTCGAACCAGGGGCGGGGGGGATTTTATTGAGTGGGTTTTCGAGACTGGACCGATATCTCTCGGTCCGCATGGCCCATGACGGGCATCCCGGGGATGATGGCCGCATCGTTTATGTGAGCAACGTGCTGGGGGTGCCGTCCCCGTGGGTGTGGGATGGGTCCGCGATGGGTCCGGATCCGCTGCAGTTGGACGAGGTCCGCACCTCCAGCCTCAGGCGATCTCCCACCACACCCTGGGTGGTGCTGAGTCAGGACGCCGCCGGGACCGAGCGGCATCAGCTGGTCGCGGTGCACTTGGACACGCGCGAGCGCCGCCCGCTGACCGAGGACGCGAGCGCCATACATAACTTCGGGGCCTTCTTCGCCGATGGGGAGCACTTCACGGTCGCCGCCAACCGCCGGAACGGGCGGGACTTTGAACTGTACGTCGGGCACCTGGACGGCCGCGCGCTGGCCCCCATCGTGATCGACGGATCGCCCAACCGCACGGGCATGTGGTCGGCGCCGGCCGTGGCGCCCGACGGCCGGGCACTCATTCTGGTCGAGTCGCTCGCACCGTCCCACCAGCGGGTGTATCGGTTGGACCTGGACGCGGGGGACGAGTGGCGTGGCCAGCTTACGCGGCTAACCCCTGAGGAACCCGCGTCCTACCGGCACCTCGCCTTCCTGGACGGTCAGGTGGTGGCCACGTCGAACTGGAACAGCGAGTGGTTCCGCGTGGTGGCGCTGCAGGACGGGGCGGCGTCGGTGCTGCGGGAGTTCTCCGCCGACATCGAGGCGCTGGCGGTGTCGGCACGCGGCGACGTAGCGGTCTCCGTGAACCGCGACGGCGTGAGCGAGGTGCACCGGCGGCCGGCCGGCGCTCGGGAGTGGCAGCCGGTCGACCTGACGCCCGGGGTGGTGGGGGCGCTCCGATACAGCCCGGATGGCCAGCAGCTGGTGTGGGATCACGCGACGGCGACGGCACCGATGGAGGTGTACCGGCACGCGGCGGGGGATGGCGCGCCCCGTCCCATCACGCGCTCGTACCACGCCGGCCTGCGGGAGGACGAGCTGGTGGCGCCGCGCTTGGTGCACATCGAAAGCTTCGACGGCCTCACGGTGCCCGCTTGGCTCTATGTCCCGGCCACGGCAGGGCCCGTGCCCGTGGTGGTGGCCGTGCACGGCGGGCCCGAGTCGCAGGCGCGGCCGGGCTTCAGTGCGCTGTACCAGTACTGGCTGTCGCTCGGGATTGCCGTGCTCGCGCCCAATGTGCGCGGCAGTACCGGCTACGGCCGCCGCTATGAACATCTGGACGACGGGGCGCTTCGCGCCGACGCCATCCGGGACCTGGACGCGGTGGCCGCGTGGGCAGGTGCCCAGCCCGAGCTGGATGCGTCGCGCATCGTCGTGTACGGGGGGTCCTACGGCGGATACATGGTGATGGCGGGTCTCACGTGGTTTCCCGAGCGGTTCTGCGCGGGCGTCGAGATCGTCGGCATCGCCAACCTGGAGACGTTCCTCGAGCACACCAGCCCCTGGCGGCGGGCGCTGCGCGAGGCTGAATATGGCTCGCTCGCGCATGATCGGGAGACGCTCGCCGCGCTGTCGCCCATTCACCGCATCGACCAGATTCGGGTGCCCCTCTTTGTGGGCCACGGCAAAAACGACCCCCGCGTGCCTTACGAAGAAGCCACGCAGGTGGTGGCCGCGCTGGAAGGCCGGGGCATCCCCCACGAATTTCTGTCCATGGACGACGAGGGCCACGGGGCGGTGCGGTGGCAGAATCAGCGCCGCCTGTACGGCGCCATTCAGACGTTTCTCGTGAAGTACGCGGGGCTGCCCGGGGAATAGGGCGCCGCGCGCGGGGTGGGTCGGTGTGAAGGGGACGCCCTGGGCTCGGGTTCACCCACTGGCTGCCGGGTTTGTCGGCCCCCCAAGCTTCGGGGACGCGGGAGGGAGCCGTGCGTGAAGACGATTGGCTTGCTGGGCGGGCTCAGCTACGAGTCGACGCTCGAGTATTACCGCCTGATTAACGAGATGGTGCAGCGCCGACGGGGCGGCGTGCACTCCGCGGCCCTGGTGATGCATTCGTTCGACTTTCAGGAGATCGAGGGGCTGCAGCACGCCGGCGAGTGGGGCGGCCTGGCCCAGCGGCTAGCCAGGCCGGTTTCCATCTGCGGGCGGCCGGCGCCGACTTTTTGGTGATTTGCTCGAATACCATGCACAAGGTGGCCCCGGCGGTCGAACAGACCAGCGGTCTGCCGGTGCTGCACATCGGCGATGCGGCGGGCGCCGCCATCCGGGCGCGCGGCCTGCACCGCGTGGGCCTCTTGGGCACGGCATTCACGATGGAAGAGCCATTTCTCAAGGATCGGCTGGCGGAGCGATTCGGTCTCGAGGTGGTGGTGCCCGGCGAGGTGGACCGGCGCGCCATCCACCGCATTATCTACGAGGAGTTGGTGATCGGGGATATCCAAGACGCCTCGCGCCACCAGTCTTACGCGATCATTGACCGTCTGCTCACCGATGGGGTCGAGGGGATCGTGTTGGGCTGCACAGAAATCGGCCTGCTGGTCCAGCCAGAGGCAGTCGCCGTGCCCGTCTTTGACACGACGTGCCTGCACGCGCAGGCCGCCGTGGCGGAAGCCCTGGCTCCCTAGTACGCCTGCGGCTCCGAGACTCCGCCCGGGTCTCGGCCCAAAACTTGTTGACGGCAAACACTTTTGGCGTTAAGTATTTGTGGTGTGGGGGATTTGGGCGAGGAGGCGTGCGATGAAGCGGTGGGCCACGTGGTTGGCGTCGACTCGGCGGGTGTGGTGGATTTGGGCGGTGGTGTGGCTCCTCATCACGGTCGTGGTGGTGAAGACCTTGCCGAGCCTGACCAAGGTGGCCTCGGCGCAGTCCACGTCGTTCTTGCCAGCCAGTGCCGAGCCCAGTGTGGCGCAGCACTATCTCAACCGCGTCAAGTCGTCGAGCGGCGGACGCACCGTCGAGGTGGTGCTGCACCGCAGCACCGGGTCCCTCACCGCCCAGGAGAAAAGTGTGTTCGCCACCCGTCTCGGACGGGTGCACTGGGGCCATGTGGTGGGTCCGGCGCCGGCCCGGGGCGCATCGCCCTTTCTGGCGCCCAATGGGCGGACCGATTTTGCCGTCGTGAAGGTGCCGGGATCCGTGGGCGTGACGACAGCCGTGCACCGCATCGACCAGACCGTGGGGGTGGTGGGGCCCGGTACGCGGGTGGCCGTCACCGGGTCCAGCGTCATCTCCCAGGCCGTGAGCCAGTCTGACCTGTCGGGGTTGAACCGCATGCTGGTGGTGACCCTCATCGTGGTCGTGGCCATCATGCTGTTTGTGTTCCGGAGTCCCATCGCGCCGCTGGTGTCGATGGCCACGATTGGGACCGCGTTTGCCATCACCTCGGGAGTGGTGGCTTGGTGGGGGCAGCACGGCCTGCCGGTGTCCACGTATACCCAAACCTTTCTTATCGCGATCATGTTTGGCGCGGGGACGGACTACGGCATTCTTCTGATGTCGCGCTTTCGGGAAGAGCTTCAGCGCACCAGCGACGTGGGCGGCGCCATGGCCGCCACCATGGAGGCCGTGGGGCCGACGGCGCTGGTGGCGGCGGCCACCCTCATGCTGGCGTTCGCCGCCGTGGGCCTGGCGCACTTCACGCTGTACCGCACCGCCGTGGGCGTGGCGGTGGGGGTGCTGGTCATCGGGGTGGCGCTGCTGACCGTGGTGCCCGCGCTTTTGATGGGGCTCGGTCCGCGCGTGTTTTGGCCCTTAAAGCCGGTGGTGGGGGGAGAAGTGTCGGGCGGCGGCACCTGGGCGCGGCTGGCGGAGGTCGTCACCCGCCAGCCCTGGTGGGCCGTGATTCCAGGCCTGGCACTGGCCGTGCTGGCGTTTTTGGGCAGTGGGCCGCTTTCGTTCAACGAGATTCAGCAGCTGCCGCAGAACCAGCCGTCGGTCCAAGCGTTTACGTGGATCGAGCAGGGGTTTGGGGGAGGGGAAGTGCTGCCCTTGAACGTGGTCATCCACGACCCGCCCACCGTGCCTCATGGCTTTCGCAGCGTGCAGGGCCTCGAGACCCTGGCGCGCGTGACGAGCGCCCTGGACCGGCAGTCAGGCATCAAGGCGGTCGAGGGCCCGCTTTCCCCGCTGGGGACGCCGCTCACCGCGCTGGAGGTGTCCACCCAGGCACGGTCGGCGGCGGCCGGGGTGGCCAAGATGAACACGGCGCTCACACAGCTGGCGGCGGGTTTAAGCCATGGCGCCCAGCAGGGGGCGGCCTTCGAAGCGGGGCTGCCCCAGTTGACCGGCGGGCTGAACCAGCTCCAGGTGAGCACCGAGGTTTTGGCGTCGGGCCTCGGGAAGTCTCAGTCGGCCGCGGTGGCGCTGAATCAGGGGAGCCTGTCGCTGTACCAGGGCTTGGAGAAGTACCAGGCGGCCTTAAGCACGCTGTCGAGCGACGCGAGCCAGCTGGCGACGGCGGCGGGCCACGTCCAGCAGGGGATGGCGGCGGCGGCGGGCGGAGCCGCCGAGCTGGGCCAGGGGGCCACCGGCCTGTCGGGGGCCACGGGCCAAATGACCCTGACCGCGTCCCAGCTCACCGAGGGGCTCGCCGCGGCGTCGACGCGGCAAGCTTCGCTGGCGCGCGACGCCCAGGCGTTGGCGCAGCAAGACCCGGCCCTGTCCCAGAACGCCACGTATCAATCGCTCGTGCAGGGGCTCTCGGCGGAAGGTTCGGCGCTCGGGGGGCTCCAGAGCGCGGCCGCGGCGTTGGAGCAGGGGCTCACCGCAGCCGGCGCGAACAGCCAGGCGCTGTCCGAAGCGCTGGCGTCCTTGGCCCAGAGCGTGGCGGCGCTCAATACCGGCACCGCCACCCTGGCACACGGCCTCGGCGCCTTGGCGGGGGGCCTGGGCCAGCTGACCCAGCAGACGGGCGGGCTCGTGAGCGGGGCCCACGCCTTGAGTGGTGGGCTCACACAACTGTCCGGCGGCACGGCCGCGCTGGCCAGCGGGGCGTCACAGATTGGGCAGGGGCTCGGCACCGTGACGGCGGGGTTGTCGAGCGGCAGTGGGCAGGCGGGCCAGCTGGTGTCGGGCCTCACCAAAGCCAGTCAGGGCACCCAAAGGATCGCCGTGCACGTCAGGCAGCTGGGTACGCTGTTTCTCACGCCGCTCGCGTCTCAGACGGGCACCACACCGCTCATCACGCCGGCGCTGCTGTCCAATCCCCAGTTCCAACCGGTGCTCAAGGCGTACGTGTCCCCAGGCGGGCATGTGGCGACGCTCACGGTGGTGCTGAGTCAAAACCCGTATGACGCCAGGGCCATGGGACAGCTGGGGCCGATTCGGGCCGCCATTCAGCGTGCGCTCGCCGGCACCCCGTTTCACGGGAGCCAGGTGTATCTGGGGGGGAGCACCAGCCAATCGGTCGCCCTCCAAAACCTCTCCGGCCAGGACTTTGGCCAGACGGCGCTGTTGGTGCTGGTGGTTATCGGCATCATGCTGCTGATTCTGCTGCGGTCGCTGTTGGCGCCGGTGCTGCTGCTGGGGCTGGTGAGCCTGAACTACTTTGCCACCACGCGGGTGGCCGCCTGGGTGGCCACCGGGTGGTTGCATCAGAGCGGGCTGGCGTGGACCGTGCCGTTTTTCAGCTTCCTGCTGCTGGTGGCGCTCGGCGTCGACTACATCATTTTCTACATGGCGCGGTTCCGCGAGGAGGAGGCGCGGGGCATTCGACCGGCGCTGGTGCGCACCGCGCGCCTGGCCGCCCCCGTCGTCTTTTCGGCCGCGCTCATCATGGCCGGCACGTTTGGCAGCATGGCCGCCTCCGGCGCCGTCGACCTGATGGAAATCGGCATCACGGTGGTGATTGGCCTGGCGCTGGACATGGTGCTCATCATGGGCATCACGGCACCGGCGGCCGTCCGAATGCTCGGCCCGGTGCTGCACTGGCCGTTTCCCTCGCGCACGCCCGTGCCGGTGGCGGCCGACGCCTGAGGGCCGTCGCCCCGAGATGCGCGAAACCCCCCGGATGCGATGACGCGTCCGGGGGGTTTCGTGCGAGTCGGCGCGCGCTACCCGATGATGTGGCCAAACAGCTGGCCAGCCAAAATGCCCAGCACAATGCCGATCACCGCCACCAACACAAACTGCAGGCCGCTTTTCCACCACACGCCCTTGGCCACGTTGGCCTTGACGGCTCCCAGGACAAACGCCGCCAGCAGCGCGAAGCCAATCGCCCACCGCATCGCGAGGGGGGGGATGTGGATGAACAGGAACGGCAGCACCGGGGCCAAAGAGCCCGCGATCACCGCCAGCGCCATGATGCCGGCGGAGGTCCAGGGGCTGTCCAAGCCTTCGACGATGATACCCAGCTCTTCCTTCATCATGAAGTCCACCCACTGATGCTTGTCCTGCATCAGTCGTCGGGTGAACTGCTCCGCCTCGTCGTGCGGGAAACCTTTTTGGCGCAGGATCCCTTCCACTTCGCGGCGTTCTTCATCAGGCACCTCGTCCACCTCGCGCATCTCGCGCTCCCACTCGCTCTGGAAATACTCGTTCTGAGCCTGAGTGCTGAGATACGCCCCCAGCGCCATGGACACCGTGGCTGCCGTCGTCGCGGCCAAGGCCGCCAGGATCACGGCCTTGGACGACAAGCCCGAGGCCGCCACCGCCACCACGAGCACGGTGACCGACACCAGACCGTCGTTGACGCCAAAAACGATTTCACGAATGGAACGGGCGCCCGGACTGTGGACTCCCTCTTCTTTCAGCGCACTGCTGGCTGCTTCGGACGCCATCTCATCACCTCCGGCGCGGCTCGCTCGCTAAGGGCTCACCGCACCCGCCTTATGTAAGCGTTTATATGGTAGCAGAACCGGTCGAGCCGAGGGTGGCAGCGATGGCATCCACCAGCCGGTCCACCTCGTCCTCGGCAATCACCAGAGGCGGCGCCAGCATCACGATGTTGTCGCCGTCGGGCCCCACGTCTGTGGTGCGGCCCACCAGCACGCCCCGGGTGCGCAGGTCCGCCACCACCCGGCGCGTGAGCGCCGCCGCAGACAGAGAATCGCCGGTCGCCGTCCCGAGTTCAATGCCCACCAACAGGCCGCGTCCCCGGATGTCCGTCACGGAGGGATGCCCCGCGAGCGCCTCGGTGAGCCCGTGCAACAGGCGGGCGCCACGCACGCGGCTTTGCTCCGGCAAGCCTTCGCGGGCGAGCACGTCCAGATTCGCGAGCGCCACCGCCGCCGCGACGGGGTGGCCGCCGTAGGTGTTGACGTGGCGAAAATGGTCCCCGGCCCCGGTGGGGGGCACGGTGCCGGGGAACGTGCCCTCGATCGTGCGGAACAGATCGTCGGCAAACGCCGCGGCCCCAATCGGCTGGTAGCCGCTGGCGAGCCCCTTGGCCATCGTCACCACATCGGGCGACACCACCGGGCCGTGCTCCTGATGGCCAAACCAGGCGCCCACCCGGCCAAATCCCGTCACCACCTCATCGACGATGAGCTTGACGTCGTAGCGGCGGCAGATGGCCGCCACGCGCGCCAGGTAGTCGTCGGGAGGCACCAGCACGCCGCCCCCGGCCGTGATGGGTTCCACGATGACGGCGGCGACGGTTTCGGGACCTTCTTGTTGGATGCGGCGATCAAAATCGTCGGCACACCGCAAATCACACGCGGGATACGTCAACTGAAACGGGCAGCGGTGGCAGTAGGGCGCGGCCACCTGGCCAAAGCCCGTGGGCAGGGGTCCATAGTCCTGACGCCGGGCGGCCTGTCCACCGGCCGCCAGCGTGGCCAGGGTGCTTCCGTGATACGCACGGTCCCGCCCCAGAATCTTAAAGCGCTCGGGCTGTCCCCGACGCCGCCAGTACTGGCGGACCACTTTGAACGCCACCTCGTTGGCTTCCGACCCGGAGTTCGTAAAAAACACCCGCGGGGTGCCGGGCAGGAGTTCAGACAGCCGGCGGGCGAGGCGGACGGCCGGCGGATGCGACTGGGTCAGCGGAAAAAAGGGCAGCCGCGCCATCTGGTCCGCCGCCGCTGCCACCAGTTCCTGGCGGCCATACCCCACATTCACACACCACAGGCCACCGGTAGCGTCCAAATACGGCCGACCCGACGCGTCGATGACGGTGGCACCGCGTCCTTCCACCAGCATCAAGGGGCCGGCGTCCGCCCAGAGCGCGCCGTGGGCGGTCAGGGGATGCCACAGGTGCTCCCTGTCCCAACCGCGCAAAGGGTCGGCGGCACGCGACTCCAGCATGTTGCCACTCCTGTCTCGGGGCCTTAGGCACGCGAGCCCTCTGGATCGCGTGGGATCGCCCGATTATCGAGGGCAGGGCGCGAGCCGTCAAGCGCCTTCGTCCTTTAGCAGCCGCGTCTCGGCCGGGTTGTGCGCCGACGCGAAAGCGCTGTTGGGCCCCTGGCGGTGGCCCGGGAGCTGGCGCAGCCTCCGCCGGCCAACCTGTGGCCCGCCACCATGCCTGATACCGGGGTCCCAGCTCCCAGGGACCGTGGGGGTGGGTTCGCGTGAACTGT
>JAJYPH010000223.1 GCA_021795575.1 Bacillota bacterium | reverse complement strand
CGAGAGCCGGTGGTCACGAACGCCATCGAGGGCCGTTTCCAGTGTGCTGGCCGTTGGCAGGAGCACCGTCCACGACCGACTGTACTCGGCCACGATGGCTCGGCAGTCCTCTGGGTCCACGCCCTGGCGCAGAGCCACCGCACTGAAGTCGGACAACACCTGCAGCGACAGACATGCGTCAGGACGGAGACGCTCCAGTAGTTCCCGAGCCCGGCAGGCGCGACGGGCGTCGGCCCGGATGCCCGCTGCGTATACCAAAACATTCGTATCAATGATCGCCGTCAAATTTGTCCACCCTATCTGCATAAGCGTCCGACCGGTCAAAGCGATCCCCGGCCGAGCCCCTGCTGGGCATCGTTTCCAACAACGCTTTGAGGCGGCCCCACGCCGCGTCTCGCGCGTCCTCTTGCTCAAGACGTCGCCGGATGGCGTCGCGAATGAGCGCGGCCTCGGACTGGCCTCCCGCACGCGCGATCTCCTTGAGACGTCGGTCCTGAGCAACGGGTAGATAAATCTGTTTGCGAATCATAGGCCGCACGCACCTCCACCGTATACGTCTGCAGTATACATCACTGGGCGCTCTGATTCCACAGGGAAAGTGACCAAGGGGGACCAGCACGCCCTTGGCCGGGAATCAGCGCTGTCGGGCACGGGCGCGCCGAAAGCGCGGCTGGGCGCTTTGCTGATCGCGCGTCCCGCGACCACCGGACCAACGTCTACCGCTTGGGCAGCTGGCCGGCTTCGGCAGCCGCTGCGGCCACCGCCTCGGGTCCTTCCCCGATGGCGGCCGCCATCACCGCGGCCACCGCGCCTTCCACCAGTGGGGCGTCCGCGATCAGGAGCTTGCCCTCCAGGTGGCCCACCTCGACCGCGGCCTCCAGCGCGACCAGGGCCCCGCCCAGGTCGCCCAGCCCTACGCCAGCGTCCACCCCCGGCTGCGCCAAGAGGGCCTGGGCCCCCTCCACGACCATCTCCACGCTGACGCCCAGGGGGTGGCCGCCCCCCACCGCCACCACGGGCACGGCCCCGTGACAAAGCTCATCCACCAACTCCTTCAGCCCGTCCGCCAGCCGCTTGGAGTGGGAGGCCAGCAGGACGCCCGTCATGAGTGGGCCACGGTGTCGGCCACCGCGCGCCAAAACAGCGCCGTGGACACCGAACCGGGGTCGACGTGACCCGCGCTGCGCGCTCCCAAATACGATGCCCGGCCCCGCCGCGCCACCAGCGGAGCCGTCGCGTCCGCCAGCGTGACAGCCCTCTCGGCCACGGCCACTGCCGCCTGGGGGCCCGACATGCCCTCCGCCACGCTGGCCTCCAGCAGCGCGACCGCCGGCCGCCACACGTCGATCATGGTTTTATCCCCCAACTCCGCATGTCCGCGGCTCTGCATGGCGTCCACCACCTGGCGGGCCGCGGCCACCGCGGTCGCCGTATCGCAGGCCTCGGCCTCGGGCAGCGCCCCGGCCGCACGCAGGAGCGCACTGCCCCAGAGCGCGCCCGATGCGCCCCCCACGGTGGACAGGAGCGCCATCCCCACCTGGCGGCAGGAGCCCGCCAGGTGGGTTGAGGCGCCGTCGGCACCGAGGTCCGCGGCAACCTTGGCCAGCCCGCGCGCCAGATTGGTTCCGTGGTCCGCGTCCCCGATGGCCGCATCCAACCGGTTGAGCTCATCCCGGTGCTCCGTGACCAGCTCTCCAAACCTGAACCAGATGCGTCGAAACTGGTCGCTAGTCATGCACCACCCCCTGGCGCAACGCGGGAGTGTCCGCCGGGGCCGCGATGAGCATGGCCAAGCGGTCGTCCAGCCGCATCAGCGTCAGGGAGGCGCCCGCCATCTCCAGGGAGGTCATGAACTCGCCCAGCCACATGACGTCCATCTGGTGCCCCGCCTCCCGAGCCCACTGGCCCGTGCGCCGCGCCAGCACCGCCAGCTCCAACAGCGGCGTCGCCCCCATCCCGTTCACCATGGCGGCCAGGCGGCTGCCCGGCGCCAGCGCCAGGTCTTCGGACAGACGGCCCAGAATCATGTTGGCGAGGTCGTCCGCCGTCGCCACCGACCGGCGCTCCGTGCCCGGTTCCCCGTGAATCCCGATCCCCAGCTCCATCTCCGCCTCGCCCAGCGTGAACGTCGGATCACCGGCCGCCGGCACGGTGCAGGGGGCCAGTGCAAACCCCATCGACCGGACGTGGGCAATGGCGGCACGAGCCGCGTCGCGCACCTCGTCCAGGGAGGCGCCCTGCTCAGCGGCCGCACCGGCCGCCTTGTGCACAAAGACGGTGCCGGCAATCCCCCGCCGTCCGGTGGTGTACAGGGATCCGTCCACGGCCACGTCGTCGTCCACCACCACAGCGTCCACCCGGATGCCGTCGGCTTGCGCCATTTCCTGCGCAATCTCGAAGTTCATCACGTCGCCGGTGTAGTTCTTGATGATGAGCAGCACCCCCGCGCCGCGGTCGGCGGCGCGGATGCCCGCCAGCACCTGGTCGGGGGTGGGACTCGTGAACACTTCCCCGGCGACGGCAGCGTCCAGCATGCCATAGCCCACGTAGCCCCCGTGGGCCGGTTCATGCCCGGAGCCCCCGCCCGAAACCAGCCCAACCAGCCCGGAACGCTTGGGGCGTGCCCGCGTCAGCACGTGCGTCCCCTCAACCCGCCGCAGATACGTGGGAAATGCGGCCTGGAACCCCTCCAGCGCCTCGTCCACCACGTCCTCCACCCGGTTCAGGACCTTCTTCATCGTTATCCCTCCCCAACATTCGATGAGAATCGATGAGTTCTGAGACCATCGCATGTCGATCCGCATCGGACCCCAGGCGGAATCCGATGCGGATCACGGCCACCGTCGCCCCGCTACTCCGGCGCCGCCCACGCGCGGGACCGCTCCACGGCCGCCTGCCACCGTGCGCAGCGCTGGCTCCGCTCCTCGGCCCCCAGCGATGGGCTAAACAACGTCTCTCGGCTCCAGGTGGATTGGATTACGCTTTCGTCAGGCCAGTAGCCCACCGCCAGCCCCGCCAGGAAAGCCGACCCGAGCGCGGTGGTTTCGGTCACTTCCGGCCGCTCCACGGTGACCCCCAAAATGTCAGCCTGGAACTGTGCCAGGAACTGGTTGGCAATGGCCCCGCCGTCGACGCGCAGCGTCTCCAGCTCGCGCTCGCTGTCCTTGGCCATCGCGTCCAGTACGTCGCGGGTCTGGAAGGCGATGGACTCCAGCGCGGCCCGGGCCACGTGCCCGCGTCCCGTGCCCCGGGTGATGCCCACCAGCGTGCCGCGCGCATAGCTGTCCCAGTACGGGGCCCCCAACCCCACAAACGCGGGCACCAGGTACACGCCGTCGGTGTCCGGCACCGACAGGGCCAGCCCTTCGGTCTCTTCCGCGCGCCCGATGATGCCGAGACCATCCCGCAGCCACTGCACGACCGCCCCCGTAACGAAAATGGATCCCTCCAGTGCGTAGGTCGTCTTCCCCCCGATGCGCCAGGCCACGGTGGTCACCAGGCCGTGCCGCGACGCCACGGGCTCAGATCCCGTGTTCATCAGCACGAAGCTGCCGGTCCCGTAGGTGTTTTTCGCCATCCCCGGCTCCAGGCAGGCTTGGCCAAACAGGGCCGCCTGCTGGTCGCCGGCGATGCCCGCAATGGGAATGGAGCGGCCAAACCACGACGCGTCGGTTTCGCCCACCACCCCCGACGAATCCACCACTTCGGGGCAGACGGCCCGCGGGACATCGAGGGCGCCCAGCAGCTCATCATCCCAGTCCAGCGTGTGGATGTTGTACATCAGCGTCCGCGAGGCATTCGATACGTCGGTGACGTGCCGACGTCCCCCGGTAAGCTTGTGGATGAGCCAGCTGTCGACGGTCCCAAAGGCGATCTCGCCCTTTTGGGCGCGCTCCCGCGCTCCCTCCGTGTGGTCCAAGAGCCACGCCACTTTGGTGCCCGAGAAGTAGGCGTCCACCACGAGTCCCGTCCGCTCGCGAAACAGCGGCTCCAAGCCTTGGGCCTTCAACTCGTCGCACCGGCCGGCGGTGCGGCGGCACTGCCACACGATGGCGTTGCCCAGCGCGCGCCCCGTGGCGCGGTCCCAGAGCACCGTCGTCTCCCGCTGATTGGTGATGCCAATCGCGGCAATGTCCTCACCGGTCTTGTGCGCCGCCGCCAGGCAGTCCTGTACGGCGCCCCACTGCGACGCCCAGATTTGCTCGGGGTCGTGCTCCACCCAGCCGGCTCGTGGATAAATCTGCGGAAACTCCCGCTGACCGACCGCCACGGGCCGCGCGTGATGGTCAAACAAAATCGCGCGCGAGCTCGTGGTGCCCTGGTCCAGTGCCAGGATGTACTGCCCTGCCATGCCGATCCCTCCCTCTCACCTCGTCAACCTCTCTAACGGCTCGACGCGCGCGAACCCCTCCAGCCCGCCCCACACGAATCGGCGGGTGCGCCGCTAGCACCCAACCCGCGGCCGAAGCCCAGGATCGCTACTGGGCCCGCGAGTCGACCGCGTCCTGGGGCACAACCACCTCGCCCTGGGCCTTGGCCTTCGTGGCGTCCAATGTGTGCCCGATGAAGAAGTCGTACACAAACGGCGCGATCCCCGCGCCCACCAAGGGCCCCAGCACCGGAACCCACCAGTAGCCGAACGGTCCCGGGAACGCGTTTTTGCCCCAGCCGGCCAGGTAGGTGAACAGCCGCGGGCCAAAGTCGCGGGCGGGGTTGATCGCGTAGCCGGAGCCTACGCCAAACGACATGCCGATGGCCGCCACCGCCAACCCGACGATGAACGGCCCCACGTTGCCCTGAACGCCCAGGTTGCGGCTGTCCGTAATGGCCAGCACAAACAGCACCAGAAAGAATGTGGCAATCACCTGGTCCAGGAACGGTCCAAACATGTTGCTGTGATAGTACGATGCCGGAAAGGTCGCGAAGATGCTGAACGTCGTGAGCCCGCCCGAGGCCGCCCGCG
>JAJYPH010000044.1 GCA_021795575.1 Bacillota bacterium | reverse complement strand
GTTTGAGCGGGCACCACGGTGTGCCAAACGCCTCCGCCAGGGCGTGCTTGGCCGGCGAGGCCGGCACCCCTCGGCCCACCATCTCGGCCCCCTCGCGCGCCACGCCCAAGCCGGAATGGCGGCTGGTTGGCGCCTCGGCCCGCGGGCAAGGTGGCAGCGGCTGCCGCAGGGGCAGCCGGCCCGCTACGGGTTGATGCGGGTGGGCAGGTTCCGCGGGAACGCCATCATGACCTTGGCAGAGCGGCGGAGCTGGGGTGGCTTGATGTTGCGTGCCCTGCCTGTGGCCGTCCGCCGAGAGGTATCTGGGTGCGCCTCCGCTTTCCCCGCCGCGAAGGCGTCTCCCATCCGAATCCCCCAGTCCAGAAGGCCGGAGTCCAACGCGTCATCGAGGCCCGTGCCCACAATCCACATCATGGTCACGACCCGCTCGACGCGATTTGGCGTCAGCGAATCGTTCAGCGCCCGAACGACCGCCAGGCTTTCCATGAGAGGTTCCAGGTTCCGTGTTCGCACCGTGCCCGGTTTTCTGACCTAGCTCCAAGCCGACTCATGAGCTTCCACGACCCTCCACAGCGCGTGCAGGCCAAGGGAATAACGAGCGCAGCGCCACGTCTTCCTGTCCTGAAGGATCCGCCACCCGCCGACGCGATCGGGAAGCACCCCGAACCCATCCAGGCGTTGGGCTTCGTCCTGCAGCTCGCCCTCTGGCTGTTCAGCGGGGTGCAACGGCGGGTCCGGACCCGTCCAGCGCCACGGCCGTCCGCGCGGCGCGCCGCCATGACATTCACGAGGCGCGTCCCCTTGATGGGTTGAAGACGTGCGGTACACTCGCGTTAAGGTGAAGGTGGGTTCACTGCTCGCGCTGACTCCGAGCCAGGGACAACTGCCCCCGTGGCCAGCAGCCGCGATCAGCGCACAGATCCAATGGTCGACTACCGGGTCCCTGAAGGAGTGGGCAAGTGGCAGAGATGATCATTCGCGGGGCGACGGTTTTCGATGGAACCGGGCGGGCCCCCTGGGAACAGGCCTCCGTGGTGGTTCAGGACGGACGCATTCACCAGGTGGGCGGCACCGTTCCGCCCGCTGCCCCTGATGCGCTCGAGATCGACGGGACCGGCCAATACCTGCTGCCAGGATTCTTCGACACCCACGTGCATTTCGCGATGGAGGGGCCGGACCTGTTGGGCCAGCTCCAGCTTCCCGTGAGCTATTCCATCCTCCGTGTGCCTGCGCGCTTGCGTGCCACCCTGGACGCTGGCGTAACCACGGTGCGCGATCTGGGCGGCACCGACCGGGGCGTGCAGATGGCCCAGACGGAGGGTCTGGTCGCTGGCCCGCGGCTCCAAATTGCGGTGCGCATGCTGTCCATTACCGGTGGGCACGGGGACCTGTCGTTTCCCGACTCCAGCGTCGACTTCCGCACTGAGGCGATCGGCGCGGTGTCTGACGGGCCGGCCGCGGTCTTAAAGGCCGTCCGCCGCGTGATTCACGCCGGCGCTGACGTGGTCAAGGTCGCCACGACCGGGGGGGTGCTGAGCCCGCGCGACGACCCCGCGCACAGCCACTTTTCGCCCGAGGAGCTGGCCACCATGGTGGCCGAGGCGAGCCGTCAGGGCCGCCGGTTGGCCGCGCACGCCCAGGGCGCCGAGGGCATCAAGAACGCCGTGCGCGCCGGATTCACATCCATTGAGCATGGAATCTACCTGGACGATGAAGCCATCGCGCTCATGGTCGACCGGGGCACGTTCTTGGTCCCGACACTTGCCGCTCCGCTGGCGGTGATGGAGGCACATGAGGCCGGAGTGCCCGTTCCCGCGTGGGCGGTCGCCAAAACGCGCCGAGTGCTGGAGGCCCATCAGGGCAGTGTGGCCAGAGCCCATCGGGCCGGGGTCAAAATTGCGCTGGGCACGGACTCGGGCGTCGGCCCTCACGGGCACAACCTTAAAGAACTGGCCCACATGGTGTCCGCTGGACTCAGCCCAATGGAAGCCATCACGGCCGGCACCCGCAATGCCGCCGAGTTGATGGGTGTGGCGGATGAGCTGGGGACGTTGGAAGTGGGCAAGCGGGCGGACCTGGTGCTGACGGCGGTCAACCCCCTCACCGACATCGGGAACCTCGGGGACCCGGGGCGAATCCTGCTGGTCGTGCAGGACGGCAAGGTGGTGAAGGACATCCGCCCGCGCGGATAAGCCGGGATCTGGCTGGGAACGCCGGATCGTCAGGCGATCCGAACGCCACGAGGCGGTGCGCCCGTCCGCCCCCGCGAACGACGGGCCGAGGCGCCTGAAGCGATGGATGGCCTGCTGAACTGGGCACGTCGGCCTTGAGCGCCAGCATGTAGTGGGCGGACCCGGGCTACTCACGCCACAGCGTTGGCGGTGGTCGGGTGAACGAGAGTCCGTCACGCCGTCGTTCAACCCGTCGTCGGGCCAGCCTAACTCTGCCGCACCTCGGGGCTGGTGGCGCCTGGTACGCGTCGACGTCGCGGGTGCTCCCCCACGCACCAGGGGCCAGAGCCATCCAGGCACACCCGCCCTCTTATCCCCCTGGGCGGCGAGATGCTGCCCCCACCGAAACAGCGTCTGAATCACCGTCGCGGTGAACGGCGGCTGAGTTCAAGGACCGCATGGTCGCGTCCGGCGACCACGCCCCACATGCCCCCACCCCGTCTCACATACCGTGGACGAGACGGACGGGAAGGGGCAGATGCATGAACACGGAGCGAGACGCCTCGCCCTCCAAAAGCTCGGCGGTGGTCACCGGCCTGGTGATTCTCCTGATGACACTCGCCCTGATTGTGTTCTCGGAGCACGGCTACCGTGCCACGGTCTCCGGCCTGGAACTGTTTTTCGAGATTGTGCTGCCTTCTCTCTTGCCGTTCTTTATCTTGTCCGACGTGCTGCTGGCCACCGGGATGGTGCATGCGCTGGGCGTGTTCTTTGAGCCGCTCATGCGGCCCCTGTTCAACGTGCCGGGCGTCGGCTCGTTCGTGTTCTCGATGGGGCTCGCGGCCGGCTATCCCATGGATGCGGTGCTGACCGCCAAGTTCCGCCGCCAGGGGCTCTGCACCAAGACGGAGGCCGAGCGGCTCTTAAGCTTCACCAACAGTGCCGATCCGCTGTTTATTTTTGGCGCCGTGGCCGTGGGCATGTTCGGCGCGCCGGCCCTTGGCATCGGGCTGGCGCTCGCGCACTACGCCTCGGGCATTGGGGTGGGCCTCTTGTATCGGTTTTATGGGCGGCGCACCGACCCCCCCGTGACCCGCCAGCCGCGCCATCGGGGGCGCATCGTGCGACGCGCGCTGGACGAACTTTATCGAGCGCGGCTGGAAGATGGCCGCCCCCTGGGGCGGGTGATCAACGAGGCCATCGCGGAGTCGGTCTCCACCCTGTTCATGATCATGAGCTTCATCGTGTTGTTTGCCGTCCTGCTGCGGCTCCTGCAAGTGGCCGGACTGCTGACGGTCCTGGCCGCCCCGTTCCGCGTGGCCTTTCGCTCGTGGGGCTGGTCTCCAGCCCTAGCCGTCCCCGCGGTCAAGGGGTTGTTTGAAATTGATCTGGGGGCCGCTGCTGCCGCGGCGGTGCACACCGGCCTCCTGCCTCGCCTGATGCTGGTGTCCGCCATCGTGGCGTGGAGCGGGTTCTCCGTGCATGGCCAGGTGGCCTCGGTCATTCAGGACACGGACATTTCCATGAAGCCCTACTTTGCGGCCCGCTTCCTACACGCAGTGCTGGCCGCGCTGTTGACGCCGCTGTTCGTCGGCCCGGCGCTGGCGGTGGTGGGCACCTACACCCTGCCGGCGATGGCGGTCCCCGACTTCGCATCCCCCGCGAACCCTGGGACCATGGCGGCCGACGGCTTCCACGTCGCCCTGGTGTTGGCGGGCCTCTCGGTGCTGTCCATGCTGGGCGCAGCCGTGGTCGTTGGCCTGGTGCGCGGCGCCCGCGTGATGTGGGTGCGGTGGGCGCGCTGAAGCCAGCGTTCTGGCTTGCGGCCCGTTAGGGTTTCGCCTCGCGCGCAAGATCCAGATCACCCACGCGCTCAGCTGCCGCACCCAGATGGTAGTCCACTGGAAACGGCGCCTCGGATGGCACGACGCGTTCCCAAAAGCCGAGCGGGCCCGCACCCAGCCGGGTCGTATAGCCCAGGCGGCCTGGCGACAAATCATAGACACGATAGGCGCTGGCCCCGGGACCAAAGCCCCCCGCGGTGAGCTGGAGGCAGCCCGCCGTGATGGGGCGGGCGCTCACGGCGTGCACGTGGCCCGCCAGGTACGCTTTCACCATCGGATGGGCCCCGATGATCTGGACGAGCGGCTCCACCAGATCCGGGATGAAGTCTCCCGCGCCAAAGCGGCGCAGCACGCCGGTTTCGCGCGTCGGCACCAAAGGGTAGTGGCCAAACAGCGCCACCGGCTTCGCCGCCCTGTCCAGCAGCCCGATAAGCTTGGGCAGCACGCCGTCGGGGTCGCCGGCCCTGAGCGACAGGCCGACGGCTAACAGTGGGCCGAAGTCGCACGTGATCAGCGCGTCGGGACCAAACACCCGGCCGAAGTGGGTGTCGGCCAGCGGTCGGGGATCGTGGCGCTCCAGCTCGGGATACTGCTCGCCCCGCCGGGCATTCGCGCCCAGGTCGTGGTTGCCGGCAATCGCGAGATACGGTGCCCCCAAGGAATCCAGCCACTGCCGCGCCAACTTCAGCTCGTCAACAGCGCTGGAGCCGCGCGTGGTGAGATCGCCGGTCACCAGCACATAGTCCGGCGCCTCGCTGCGCACGATCGCGCGGCCTCGGTCCAGCACCAGGCCCATCCCCGGGTTCGTGCGCTCAGGCGGCAGCTCCGCGTGAATGTCCGTGATGTGCAGTATCTTCATCTCGATCTCGTCGGTCTCCCTCCGGCGTCGTTATCGTGCTGCGGGCCTCAGGCGACTTCCTGCCCATCGTACCCGGCATTGGCGCGTGGCGGTAGGCCGATAGACGAGGAGAGCTCTTGGCGGACGTAGGACAGCGGCCTCGGCGGTGCGCCACGCCCGCCAGCCGGAGTCCCGGGACCGAATCTGCGATGCTTGTCCCGGGTGCGGTTTCGAGCAGGTCTTGCATTCGAGGGCGGCAAAGCCGACGACGGCCCCTCTTTGGGAATGGCCGTGCTCGCATCTCCCTGACGTTGTCCTGGGTTGCGACCGTGTGCCGTCAACGCCGCACGACGCGCCGCTGCTGATGCGGTGTCTCGGGTCGTGGGACGCCGTCTTTGAACGGGTCGCGCGGTTCGGTGTATGCCCATACACGCCGTGCCGACCGTCCACACGCGGCCCAGCCACCGGAACCGTCGGTGGAGCGCTTAAGCCCCACCGCTACCGAGGCACCGTCATGACCGAGCACCGCCCGCTGGCCGCCGCGGCCAGCCGCCTATCGGCCGTGACCAAGGGGCAGCGAAGGGTTTCTGCCAGCACGAGGTACGCCGCGTCGTAGGCGGAGACGTTGTGCCGCAGGTCCCAGATCTCCCCGAGCAGCGGTAGCATGGGCCACCTTCTCATCCCCAGCCCCCGCCAAGCGTCCAAGCTCGCCTGGGCCTGGGCATCGGAAAGCTCCTTCGCCAGCATGAGGCGGCGCAGGGCGTTCGATACTTCCACATCAATAAGGTGCGGCACTTCGAGATGTTCCCGAAGCATCAGGGCCCGCGCGTGCCCGTCCCGCAGCAGCCCCGCCAGGGCAGCGGACGCATCGAGGACGATCACGCGTCGGGCCGTCCCGCTCGGACCGCCTCCACGAGGGTGGACAACTCAATCTCCAGATCCGGCAGGCCCGCCATGATGTCGGCGTTGTGGGCGCGCGGCGCCAGAATTCCCAATTCGCGTACGGCGGCCGCTGAGACGGAGATACCTGCACGAGCCGCCAGGCGCTCCAAGTTCTGGACCACCTCGTCCGGCACGTTGCGCAAGTACAGTGTTTTCATGTCTCTATGCTAGCACATCGCAAGCGGTTTGCCATCACAGCCTTGCGCCCGTACGCGCTCGGTGGAGGAGCTGGCCCATCGCCGCGGGGTTGGACGGAAAGTAGAGATGGGTGAAGCCCGCCACCAGGTTGGGCGTCATGACCCCTTCCTCCTGCTCGCCGCGGCGCGACCGGGAATGCCACGCCGCTTGGCGGGGCTCCGCCGACACCACCCGGCCGTGGTGAAACTCATGCCCGCGAAACGTGGTGCCGGCGGGCCAGGGCCCGCCATGTCGGGCCGTCACCGTGCGGTAGCCGATGGCCTGCAGTCGCCGCTCGAGCCGCATAGCGGCCGGCACCACCCCCACCAGCGGCACGGGCTCGCCCTCCACATGCGCGAGGGATTGGGCGAGCCACATGTAGCCTCCACACTCGGCCAGGGTCAACAGGCCCCCTTCAATGCGCCGGCGATATGCGGCATGGGCGTGGGGCTGTTGCCCCAACTGGTCCAGAAACTCTTCGGGAAACCCGCCGCCGGCATACAGCAGCTGGGCTTCAGCGGGGATGGGCTCGCCGGCCAGCGGACTGAACGGCTGGATCTCGGCACCGTATGATTCCAGCAATTCCAGGTTGGCGGCATAGTAAAAGTGAAAGGCCGCGTCCTGGGCCAGCGCCACCACCACCGGCGGCCGGCCCGGAGGCGCGGGAGGTGGGGAGGACCGGGGCAGCCGGGCATCGCCCATCAGCCGCCCGAGGCGTTCCCAGTCGAGGGTGTCGCGGGTGGCCGCCGCCCACTCCCCCATCTTGCTCGCCAGGGTGTCCCGCTCGATGGCGGGCACGAGACCCAGATGCCGTTCGGGCAGGGTGAGATCGGGGCGCTCGGGGATGTAGCCCAGGAGCGGCACCCCGGTGCGGCCGCTGATGGCGTGTTCCAGCAGCGCGTAGTGGCCGGGGCTCGCGACCCGGTTCACGATGACGCCCGCCAGGCCCGGGGAGCCCGGGATGGTATGAAACCCGTGAACAATCGCCGCTACACTTTCCGCCATGCGCGAGGCATCGATGACCAATAGCAACGGCGCCGCGAGCGTCCGCGCCACCTCAGCCGTGCTGGCCACCACCCCATCGGGGGCACCACTATCAAGAAGCCCCATCACGCCCTCGACCAGGCCCAGGTCGGCGCCCTGCATCCCCCGCGCGGCCTGCTGCCGCACGTCGTCGGCCCCGCCCATCCACAGGTCCAGGTTTCGCACCGGTCGCCCGGTCAGGGCGGCATGATACGTGCCATCAATGTAGTCCGGGCCGCACTTGAACACCTGCACCGTGTGCCCACGCGCCTTCAGTCCGGCCGTCAGCGCCAGCGTGGTCGTCGTTTTGCCGCTGCCGCTCCACGGCGCCCCCAGCACGGCGCATCCCTGCTTGTCTGCCAAGACGCCACCTCCCGAACCATCCTACAGGGATCTGACCGATTCGCGGGGGCCGGCACGCGAAGGGTGTCCCGCGTGTGCTATCGTGTCTGACACGGCTCGCGACGAGAATTGCGAGGGCAAGAGTTTAACGACGTGGTGATGGCGGTGATGGCGCGTGCAGCGACGGGGCGAGGACCCCTGATGGAAACCTCCAACTTTGTGGCCCAGCTGCCCCCGGTGCCCCCCCTCGACCTGGTCAGCCAGGAACGTGCCCGACGGCGATTGGCTGACCTCATCAAGCCGCTGGGCAGTCTCGGCCGCCTGGAACAGCTCGTGGTCCAGCTGGCGGGCATCGTGGGCCGACCCGTTCCCAGCGTCGCCCGGCCGGCCGCCCTGCTGTTTGCCGGCGACCACGGCGTCAGTCGACAGCGCGTGTCCCGATACGATCCCGACGTCACGGAGGAAATGGCCACGGCCATCGCCATGGGCGGGGCCGTCTCCAGTGTGCTGGCGCGAAGCCAGTCGCTGCCGCTGCAGGTGGTGGACGTGGGGTTGTTCCACCGCGCGCGGCACCCCGGCGTCGTGCGCGCCGGGGTCCGGGCCGGCACCGGCGACATTCGGACCGAGGCGGCCATGCAACCCACCGAAGCCGTCGCGGCGGTGGAGGCGGGGGCCCGGGCGGCCGTCGCCCTGGTGGAAGGGGGCGCCGACCTGCTGGTGCTGGGCGAGATGGGCATCGGCAACACGACCGCGACGGCCGCGCTGGCGGCGGCCCTGTTGGGCCTGCCGGCCGAACGCACGGTGGGCCCCGGCACCGGCATTGACGCAGAGGCTCTGGCGCACAAGGCGCGGGTGGTGGCCGAGGCCATAAAGCGCCAGGCCGCATCCCCGCAGGATCCGTGGACGGTGCTCACCAACATAGGCGGGCTCGAAATCGCGGCACTGGCTGGCGCCATGCTGGCGGCGGCCGGTCGGCGCGTGCCCATCGTCCTGGACGGCGTGACCACTGCGGTGGCGGCACTCTGGGCGAGCCAGCTCGCCCCTGCCCTGCCCGGCTACTTGGTCGCGTCGCACTGCTCGCCGGAGCCGGCCCACGCGCTCACGCTGGCGCGGCTGGGCTTGGAGCCGCTCGTGGACTGGCAGCTGCGGCTCGGCGAGGGCAGCGGGGCGCTGATGCTTCTGCCCATCATCCGCCAGGCGCTGGCGGTGATGCAGGAAACGGCCACCTTTGCCGATGCGCGCGTAACCAACCCGCACCTCACGGCGTCGGACGATCCGCTCCCCGCGCCGGCCGGCGCCCCGGTCGCCTCCGACTTCACCGCCGCCGAGCGCGCGGCGGTGTACCGGGCGATTCACGTGCGCCGCGACATTCGGAGCTTCCTGCCCGACCCCGTCGACCCGGCGGCCGTCCGGCGCATCCTGGCCGCCGCCCATGAGGGGCCTTCCGTGGGCCTGATGCAGCCGTGGAACTTCATCCTGGTCGACGACTGGCCCACCCGGCAGGCATTGGCCGCCCTGGCCGAAGCCGAGCGGCTCCGCGCCGCCGACAACTATGAAGGGATGCGCCGCGACCAGTATCTCCGGCTCAAGGTGGAGGGGCTCGCCGACGCGCCCTGCACCGTCGTCGTCACCAACGACGCCACCCGGGGTGGGACGGTGCTGGGTCGCAACACGATTTTGGAAACCGACCTCCTGTCCACGGCCTGCGCCATTGAAAATCTGTGGCTGGCGGCTCGCGCCGAGGGGGTGGGCGTAGGCTGGGTCAGTTTCTACCAGAAGGCGGACGTGCGCCAGGTGCTGGGGATCCCGGACGCGGTGGATCCCGTGGCGCTGTTGTGTCTCGGATACACGGCGCACTTTCCCGACCAGCCGCTGTTAGAGAGGGTGGCGTGGGCGCGCCGCCGGCCGCTGGACGCCACCGTGTACCACAATAGCTGGGGTCGCGCGTGGGCTCTGCCCACCGAGGTTCCCTCTGGAAAGGACGGCCCCGATGCCTGAGGGACGGTTTCCCGTGCTGGTGCTGGGGGGCGCCCGCAGCGGCAAAAGCCGGTGGGCGGAGCGGCTGGTGCAGCGCGCGGCGGCGGACACGGGGCGACCCGTGTGCTATCTGGCCACGGCCGAGGCGCTGGATGGCGAGATGTCGTCTCGCATCGCGCTCCATCGGGCGCGGCGGCCGACCGGGTGGGTAACCCACGAAGAGCCCGTGGCAGTGGCGGACGCGGTCCAGCACTGGACGCGCACGCACATCGTGCTGCTTGAATGCCTCACCCTCCTGATGAGCAACTGGATGCGGGACGACCCCGACGACCAGACGCTTACAGGCCGCGTGGAGGCGCTGGCCCGGGCCGTCGCGGCCAGTGCGAGCCCGGTGGTCGTGGTCAGCAACGAGGTGGGGTCGGGCATCGTGCCCATGCATCCCCTGGCCCGTCGCTATGCCGACGGGCTCGGACTCATGAACCAGCGGATGGCCCGCGACGCGGCCCGGGTGTATCTGACCGTGGCCGGGCGGCCGCTGCTCCTGCCCCCCGATCCCGAGCCGTGAACGCCATTCTGGCCACCGCGCTGGCCCTGTTGTTGGACCGCGTCGTGGGCGACCCCTTGTTTCCGCCGCATCCCGTCGTGGTGATGGGTCGATACATCACCTGGTGGGACCGGCAGTTCAACCATCCAGACCGGCCCGGGCCCAACCGGTGGGCGGGCCTCGCGCTGGTGGTGACAGGAGCCCTGCTCTTTGGCGGCATCCCCCTGGTCGGCCTCGCGTGGCTGGCCCGCACCGTCCCGCTGCTGGCGTGGGTGCTTTCGGTGTGGCTCATCAGTACGACGATTGCGTGGAAAAGCCTCGTCGACGCGGGGCGGATGGTGGAGGAAGCGCTGGCGCATCGAGGGCTCCCCGCCGCGCGCGCCGCCGTCGCGCGGATTGTGGGGCGTGACACGGGCCAGTTGAACGAGGCCGAGGTGGTACGCGCCACCGTGGAGACGCTCGCGGAAAACCTGGTGGATGCGGTGGTGGCGCCGGTGCTGTACGCGTGCCTGGCCGGCGCGCCCGGGGCCCTGGTGTACCGATGGGTCAACACGCTGGACGCGATGGTGGGGCACACGACGCCCCGCCACCGCACGTTCGGTTGGGCGTCGGCCCGCTTAGACGACGTGCTGAACTTTATCCCCGCGCGCCTGACGGCCGCTCTGATGCTCCTCACGCTGCCGCTGGCGCGGCTGGATCTGGCCGCCGGCATCCGCATGCTGGCCCGTGACGGGAGACGCCACCCCAGTCCCAACAGTGGGCTGCCCGAAGCGGTCATGGCCGGCGCGCTGCACGTGCAGCTGGGTGGCACCAACACCTATGGGGGCGTCCCGAGCCACCGCCCCCCGCTGGGTGACCCGGGTGACCCGCTGGTCCGCCGCCACATCACCCGCACGCTGGCGGTCGTGACCTGGTCCGCCGCCTCGCTGCTGGGCATTGTGGCCGCGGTGGGACTCCGGCCGTGAGCGCGTGGCGGCGTCTCGCCCTGGCCATCACGTTCCTGACCATTGTGCCGATCCGGGTGCCCGCGCCGGTGACCGACGCGGATGTGACCGCCAGCGTCGCGTACTACCCGCTGGTGGGTGCGGGGCTCGGGGGCCTGCTGTGGGGGCTTGCGTATCTTATGCAGGCTTGGCCGTCACTCCTGGCGGCCGCCGTGCTCGCGGCCGCCTACACGGTGGTGACGGGGGCCCTGCACCTGGATGGCCTCATGGACACCGCCGATGCGCTGGCGAGCCGACGACCGCGCCGAGAGGCGCTGGCCATCATGAAAGACAGCCGGGTGGGGGCCCTGGGCGCCTTGGCCGGCGTGCTGGTGCTCGTGATCAAAATCGCCGCGTGGACGACCCTCCTCCACCGAGCCCCATTTCCGTGGTTGGTCGCGGTGCCGGCCGTGGCCCGCACCGGCATGGTGTGGTCGGTGGCGCACGAGCCGGCGGCGCCGCGCGGCGACGCGCCCACCCTGGCGCAGCAATACCAGGGTGCCGTCCCCACAGGGGTCGTGCTACTGTGGGCGGCAGGCGTCCTGGCCGCGCTGCTGGCGGTGGGTGGCGGTTGGGCCGCGGTGCTGCTGACCGTCGGCGGGATGGTGCTGGCGGCGGGCGCCGCGCGCGCTACCACGCGCTGGCTCGGCGGGATGACGGGCGACACGTACGGGGCCGTGAACGAACTGGTGGAGGTTTGGGGATGGATTGTGGCGGTGGTGGCGTCGTGAGCGCTCCCCGGCATGGGGGCCGTATTCATGCGTTCGCGCGCCAACACCACCGTCCGCTTGAGGACGTGCTGGATGCCAGCGCCAGCATCAATCCCCTGGGTCCGCCGGCGTCGGTGCTGGCCGCCCTGGATCCCCTGACGCCGTGGCTCCGGCACTACCCGGACAGCGATCAGTGGGAGGTGCGCCACGTGCTGGCCCATCGGTTTGGGGTGGACCCCGACACGATCTGGTGCGGCAACGGGGCCACGGAGGTGCTGGATCACATCGTCATGGTCTTGAAGCCCGCCCGCACGTGGCTGGTGGAACCGGCTTTCTCCGAATATGCCCGCGTCGCCGCGCGGCACGGATCGGCGGTGCAGCGGGTGGTCATGGCGCCCCCCTTTGACTTCCCCGGCGCGCTGTTGGACCCGGGGGTGTCGGCCCATGACCTGGTGGTGCTGAACAATCCCCACAGCCCCAGCGGACGCGCCTGGCCGCGAGCCGACTGGGAGCCGTTTCTCCGACGGTGGACTGCACGCGGAGCGTGGGTCGCGGTTGACGAGGCGTTCGGGGACTTCCTGGCCGACGACCGGGCGCTGTCGGCGCTCCGGCTCACGTCGGCAGGCCACGTGCTGGTCATTCGGTCCGCCACGAAAATGTTTAGCCTCCCGGGCCTGCGGTTTGGGTTTGGCGTGGGTCCCCGCGACGTGGTGGAGCGGGTCGACGCCCTCCGCGACCCCTGGAGCGTCAACCAGCTGGCGCAGGAGGCCGCGGCGGCTGCGTACCGGGACGACGCCTTCCAGCGGCAGACTTACCGCTGGCTCGCGGAGGAGCGCCCCAGGTTCGCTCAGGCCGTGAGCCGCCTGCCGGGGGTGCGGGTGCATCCGGGCCGTGCCAATTTTTTGCTCCTGGAGTGGGCGTCCGAGACCACGGGACAAGCGGCGGCCGGCCGACTCGCGGCCGACGGCATTCTCATCCGCTCGCTCGCGGAGTGGCGCGGTCTCGGGCCCCGCTGGAGCCGCGTGGCGGTCTCCACCCCCGCCAACAACGACCGGCTGCTGGACCGTCTGTGGGCGGCCCTCACCTGAGCCCCTCGCGGTTTGGCTGGACAGTGTGGCTTGTGAACAGGAGGCACCCACCGTTATGAACGCACGGAGCATCATGGTGATGGGCACCGCATCCCACGTGGGCAAGAGCCTCACGGTCGTGGGCCTCGCCCGATGGCTGGCCAACCAGGGGTACCGGGTGGCGCCGTTTAAGAGTCAGAACATGTCACTCAACTCGACGGCCACGCCGGACGGCCGGGAGATTGCCTGGTCGCAGGCCATGCAGGCGGAAGCCTGTCGCATCCTGCCGGACTCCGATATGAACCCCGTGCTGCTGAAGCCGTCGGGCCCGCATCGCTCTCAGATCGTCGTACAGGGGCGTCCCCTGCAGGACGTGTCGGCCCGGGACTATTTTTACGGGGACAAAGCTCGGTTGTGGGACACGGTACAGGACAGTTACTTTCGGCTGGCCGCCCAACACGACGTGATGGTTTTGGAAGGCGCCGGCAGTCCGGTCGAAATGAACCTGAAGACTCGCGACATAGCCAACATGCGGGTGGCAGAAATGGCGGACGCCGCCGTGCTGCTGGTGGCCGACATCGAGCGCGGAGGCGTCTTTGGCGCCCTGGTGGGGACCGTGGACCTGCTGGAGCCCCGAGAGCGTGCCCGGGTCCAGGGCATCGTCATCAACAAGTTTCGGGGCGACCCCTCGCTGTTTGACGCAGGGACCCGGTGGCTCACCGAGCGTCTCCGCATCCCGGTATGGGGGGTGGTGCCGTATCTGGACGACTTGGACCTGGAGGAAGAGGACAGTCTCGGGCTGGACCACGGACGGTACGCCTCCCGTCGAGGCGCCGGGGACCCAGCCGTGCGCGTGGTGGCGGTCCGGCTGCCCCACCTGTCCAACTTCATGGACCTGGACCCTCTGTTTCGGGACCCGCGTGTCGCGGTGTCCTGGGCCCACCGCCCCATCGACGCCCAGGGCGCCGACGCCATCGTGATCCCGGGGACGAAAAACACGATGGATGACCTTGGGTGGCTGGCCGAGAGTGGCTGGGTGGCCCAAATTCACCACCTGGTCGCCAACGGCACCTTCGTACTGGGCCTCTGCGGCGGGTACCAAATGATGGGCACCACCGTGTCCGACCCGCACGGCGTGGAGTCCCAGGCGGGCGTTCGCCGCGGCCTGGGCCTGACCCGTCAGCGGACGACCCTCTCCCCGGAGAAAACCACCCAGCAGGTGCGCGGGGTGCTGCAGCCCCCGTGGCCCCCGGCGCCCGTCACGGCGTACGAGATCCACATGGGCACCACCGACAACCCGGACGCCCTGCCCCCGCTCCTCGCGATCGGGGACCGGCTCGAAGGCACGGTGGCGGCGGACGGCCGACTGGTGGGCAGCTATCTGCACGGCCTGTTGGACAACCCGGGGTTCCGCGAGCCGTGGCTCGAGCGCATCGCCCACGCCCGATCCAAACCGCTCGCACCGGCCCAAGCCACTCCGGAACCCCGTGAGCGGCGAGATGAGGCTTACGAACGGCTGGCGCACCACTTGGAGACGCATCTCGATCTCCGTCGCCTAACGGAAGTGGTGGGACCGCCGTCCCGTCGGCCGTAGGTTGGCCGTCCGCCGTCACCGGATAACGTTGTAAGGAGGAGTCATGCATGTATCCCGAACGCATCGTGTGCCTGGGGGCCGAGCTCCCGGATATTTTTCAGCGGTTGGGCTGCCTCGACCGCGTGGTGGGCATTTCGGCCTACACCGACTGGCCGCCGGAAGCCCTCGCGATCAAGAAAGTCAGCGGGTTCCGCCACGGGCGGGCGCGCCCTATCCTGGCCATGGAGCCGGACCTCATCATCCTCACGTCGACGGTTCAGCAAACCCTCGCGCAGGAGCTGGCGGGACACGGCGTGCCGGTCCTGCATCTCTATCCGCACCGCTTGACCGACATGTTTCAAACCGTACGGCTGTTGGGCAGTGTGGTGGACCGCGCGGCGACGGCCGAGGCACTGGTTGCCGACTGGATGCGGACGGCGGAGCGGTGGCAGGCGCAGCGCGACGCTGAGACCGATCCCCTCCCCGTATACTTCGAGGAGTGGATGGACCCCCTCATCGCCGGAACCGGCTGGGTGTCGGACCTAATCGAGCTGGCGGGCGGCCGCGATGTGTTTCGGGCGGTCGCCGTGGACGGGCGCACCGCCCGAAACCGGACGGTCACGCCGGAACAGGTGCTGGCGGCCCGTCCCCAGCTGATTTTCGCGTCGTGGTGCGGCAAGCCGTTCGACCGGGCGGCCCTAGAAAGCCGCCCGGGCTGGAGCGCCGTGCCCGCGGTGGCGCATGGGGCGGTCGTGGAGCTGCCCCCGACGATTTTGCAGTGCGGTCCGCGGCTGATGGACGTGCTAGACGACCTCCACGCGCACATCCGCCAGGCCGCCCCGGTTTCGTAGCGAGACACGCCGCTGCCTTCGGGCAGCGGCGTTCCTGATCAGGCCGTCACTTCAGCGCGTGGGGGTGAATGAGGCGAATCAACTCGGTGAGCCCCTGCACCAGTCCGAGGGAGGGCTCGTTGACGTACGCCGAGTTGGGTACGGCTTCGATGCGGCCTGTGCGAGCGGCCTCGGTCGTGGAGAAGCCGGCGATCTGCTTCTCCTTGGCCACGGAGGTGGCGTTGGGATCCACCAGGATGATGGCCGGATCGCCCGCCACCACCTGTTCGGCGGTGACCTGGGGGTACTGCGCCTGGGACAGGCGGGCTCCCAGGTTCACGCCCCCCGCCATCTGGATGAGCGAGGACACAAACGTGTGGGGTCCGGCGGTGTAGAGGCTCCCCAAATCGTAAAACACCAGCGGGCGGGTGGGCCGGCGCTTCGCCTGGGCGGCCAGCGCGTCCATCTGACTCTGCAGTCGCTGCACCACCGTCCGCGCGCGCGACGCGGTCCCGGTCAGCGTGCCCACCAGCTGAATGTCGTGATAGACGGCCGCCACCGACTGGGGATTCAAGATCAGCACGGGGATGTGCAGCGCCTCCAGTCCCTTGAGCCCGCTGATGCCGGTCGTGGCAATCACCAAATCGGGGCGGCGCGCCGCCACCTGTTCGACCGAGATGCCGGGGTACGCCGTCCCCACGCTCGGGAGGCCCTCGGCCGCCGCTTTCCACGGGGCGGGGGTGTAAGTGGGGATGGCGGTGGACGCCCCGACGATGTCCTTCCTGAGACCCAGCGCGTCGGCAATTTCGAATCCGGAGGGCTGCAGCACGACGATGCGGTGGGCCGGATGCGCGAGCGTCACCAGGCGGCCCAGATCGTCTCGCACTTGAAGCGTGGGCGGTGCGGCGCGGGCCGCCGGAGCGCCGCAGGCCGCGGCGCCCATCAGGATGGCGGCCGAGACGGCGAGGGCTGACAGGCGCTTTGGGGCCCCATGGACCCGATGAGACAGGAGTTGCACGTAGATCCTCTCCCCGTTGGTTAATGGCGGGCAGAGGTGTCCTGAAATGGCATCAGGCCAGCCCCAGCTACCCGCAGGGCTTGCCGATCAATCCAGGTAGGTCTCCTGACTCTCGGATCCTTGCCGTCTGGTGCAACCTTCCCCATGATGGATCCCGGGTGGATGCACCGGCTCCCCGATTACAGTGGCGGGCGCCGCTCAGGTTTTGCACCTGATTCCCTGTTATACACCTGGTGACTGGACGTGTAGAGGGTATTCGCTGGGCTCCCATCGGTCAAGGGCCAAGCGTTCGGAACACCCATCGGACGGGACAGGGGGCAGCTTTTGGCACGTGGCTCAGTCGATGAGGAGAGCGATTCAGGCGCTCCCACCCGGCTCCTGCTGATTCGCCATGCCCAAACGGTGGGGACGCGCCATTATCTGATGGCCGGTCGCACCGACGTGCCCCTCTCGCCCCTCGGGCGGCGCCAGGCCCGGGAATTGGCGACCGTCCTCGAGCCCGTCCCGATCGCCGCGATTTACCAAAGCCCGCTGGCGCGCGCGCGCGAGACGACGGCCGCCCTGGCGAGACATCGCGGAGGGATTCCCGTGCGGACGTGCGCCGACTTGCGCGAGCTGGATTTGGGCATGGCGGACGGCTTGGATGCATTCGAGGCGTATCGCCGCTGGCCCCGCTGCCTGGACCGCGCCCTGGACGCGGCGACGGCCGACTTTGCGTTTCTGGGCGGCGAGTGGTGGAGCGAGGGCGAAGCCCGGGCGGACAGAGCCATCACCGCCATTATTCACACCCACCCCGGCGCGACGGTCGCCGTGGTCACGCACGGGGCGGTGCTGGGTCTGCTGCTGACACGATGGCTGGGGCAGCCGCGCGGATCCTGGCGGCAGCACCAGCCGGTGCTGGGCTCCCTGTCCATCGCGATCGCGCGGCCGGCGGACCATGGACCCACCATCCAACTGCAAGCGGTCAGCGCCACAGCCTTCTGGAGCCGTTCCGTGGCCGCAGCCGTCCGGCTGCCGACGCGCCTTCCCCAGCGGGGTCTCACGCCGCGTCGGCGGTGAGCCAACCGCCCTACGGGCCGCGCTGGCGTTGCGGAGTCCCCGGGCAAGCCCAGGGCGTCGGCCGGGTCCGGCGTGGCCACCTCATCGCCTCACGGCGCCCACCCGGCGCCGCTCCACCCGTCGCGCCCTGGGTGGCCCGTGCGCTACACTTTGGGGCAATCGGTGTGGGCGACAACATAGGAGGCCAGCGATGCACAGGATGCGGCGAACTAAGATTGTGGCCACCCTGGGACCAGCCACCGACGACCCGGCGGTGTTGGCCGAGCTGGTGGCGGGCGGCATGGACGTGGCGCGGTTGAATCTGTCCCATGGCAACCGCGACGACCACGCTCGGCGACTGGGGGAACTTCGCGATGCCGCCCACGCACAGGGCCGCTTGGTGGCCGTCATGCTGGATACTCGGGGACCCGAGGTGCGGCTGGGCCCAGTCGGCGCGGCTCCCGACGACTCCGTGGTGCTCGCATCAGGGGCAATTGTCCAGCTGCACTGCACCACGGATACCCGTGGCACGGAAGGGACCGCCACCGACCTGTGGGTGAACCATCCGCACCTCTGGAGCGATGTGGACACGGCCGACACGCTCTTGGTGGACGACGGCGCGCTGGAGCTAGCCGTCACCGGGACCGGTCCGGGACGGGTGGATGCCCGGGTGGTGCGTGGCGGCGCACTGCGTGGCGGGCGGAAGCTCAACGCACCCGGCGTGCACCTCAGTTTGCCCGCCCTGTCCGACGCCGACCGCAGCGACCTGGTTTGGGGTCTCGAGGAGGAGGTGGACTGGGTCGCCGCGTCGTTTGTCCAGCATGCGGCGGACATCTTGGCGATTCGCCACCTGCTGGAAGCCCGGCACGGACACATGGGCATCATCGCCAAGATTGAGTGCCAGGCCGGTGTCGAGAATCTGGAGTCCATCCTGGATGTCGCGGACGGGTTGATGGTGGCCCGGGGCGACTTGGGCGTGGAGTTCCCGGTGGAGCGGGTGCCCGTGTTGCAGAAGCGGATGCTGTCCGCCGCGCGTCGGCGGGGGCTCCCGTCCATCACCGCGACCCAGATGCTGGAGTCGATGGTAACGATGGAGCGTCCCACCCGCGCCGAAGCCTCCGATGTCGCCAATGCCATCTGGGACGGCAGTGACGCCGTGATGCTGTCCGAAGAAACCGCCATCGGGCAGCACCCCGCGCGGGCCGTCGGCGTGATGGCCCACATTGCGGAAGAAACCGAAGCGGCGTTTGATTTTGGAAGCTACCTGCGCTCGGCCGTCGCCACGGACGGGCCGACCGTCACCGAAGCCATCACCGCGGCCGCGTGCCGGGTGGCTGATGCGCTGCACGCGGACGCGATTGTCACGCCCACCACCAGTGGGTTCAGTGCGCGGATGGTGGCCCGTCACCGGCCCGCCGCCCCCATCGTGGCGGCAACCCCCACGCCTGCCGTGACCCGTGCCCTGGCCCTCTTCTGGGGCGTGGCGCCCGTGCTGATGGCGCAACGCGCGGATGACGCCGCCACGATGTTTGACCGAGCGCTGGACGCCGCCACCCAGAACGGGCTGGTGGCCGCGGGGGACTTGGTCGTTTTGACCGGCGGCGCCCCCGTGGGGGTGCCGGGCACCACCAATCTCCTGCAGGTGCGCAGCATCGGGCGGGTGGTGTGCCGCGGCACCGGCATCGGAGGAGCCGTCGTCGTGGGTCCCATTCGCCACCTCGAAAAAGCAGCCGACGTCGAGAAAATCGGCCCAGGTGACGTCGTGGTGGCGGTGTCGGGCGACACGCCGGGCTTCGTGGCCGCGTTGACGCGCGCGGCGGGGGCCGTGGTGGAGGTTGGCGGGCTCACCACCGCGGCCGCCATCACCGCGCTCGCCATTCCGCGTCCGATCATTGTGGGCGCCCAGGGCGCCCACACGCTGTTGGAGGAAGGCGCCGTCGTCACCCTGGACCTGCGCCGCGGCCTCGTGTATGCGGGGACGGTCCGCGTCGATGCGTCATCGACGTGAGGCGACGGGACGACGTGTGGCCTCTGCCGGGCGAAAGTGGTACGATATATGGCGCGTCACGTGGTACAGTCTATCTCCCATACGAGGAGGCATCAACGTGGCCATCACCGCCAGCGAGGCCCGCAAGCAACTGTTCCCGCTCATCGAGCGGGTAAACGACGACCGCATTCCGGTGGAGATTAGCTCACGGCGAGGGGACGCGGTGCTGCTCTCCCGCCAGGACTATGAGGCGTTAGAGGAGACCGCGTGGTTGCTTCGCGTCCCGGCCAACGCCCGGCATCTCTTGGAGAGCCTGGCGCAGGCACGGACTGGTCAGCGCGAGCCGCATGATCGCGGCTGATGCGATTGGTGTTCACGCCCAACGGCTGGGCGGACCACCGGCACTGGCAAACCACTGACGCGGCGATGCTTCGACGCATCAATCGCCTGCTGGACGACGTGCTGAGAGATCCTGCGGCCGGCATCGGCAAGCCCGAGGCCCTGCGCCACCTGCTGTCCGGTTGCTGGGCGCGGCGCATCGACCCTGAGCATCGCTTGGTCTATCTGGTAGACGGCGAACACATTGTGATCCTGCAGGCACGATTCCACTACGACGCCTGAGGCGGCATCCGCCCCGTCAGCCGAGCCAGCGCTGGAACCACGCATCGGCGGCGTGCCGGACCTCGGCCACGTCGCGAGCCTCCTCGGGACTCTGCGGCGCCAGTCGGTGGTGCAGGTGGGGCAGCACCTGATGCGGGTGGCGCACCGGGTCCTGGGCGCCCAAGGCCTCCGCCAAGGGACGCATCCACTCCCATCGGGCCACATCATCCTGGACACCATGCAGGATGAGGGTGGGGGTGCTGCCCAGGCCGTCCAACCGCGTGAGCAGGTTGCTTCCGGCCCGTACCGCCGCCACCGGCTCCCGGTCCCAGGCGTAGTCCGGATAGTACGTGGTGAGATAGTCAAAGTTGGGCACGCCGCCCACGGCCACCGCGGCCCGCACGCGGGGATGGTCCAGCGCCCCCCACAGTGCGAGGAATCCCCCGATCGAGAAGCCGAACAGCCCGATGGGCCGGTCGCCCAGCGCGTCCAGGAGTCCACCCAGCTCGGCGCGGACGTCGGACCACACCGCAGCGAACAACCCCAAAAACAAGTCGTCATCCCGCCGGCGGCGCAGCGCATCGCCCCCCTCCCTCAGCACGGGCAGTCGCCAGTAGAGGCGGTCAAATCCCTGCGCCGGTCCGTCATCGGGCCAGCCCGTCTGCATCATGTCGGGGGTGGTGCTCATCCCGTGCAGCACAACCACCAGCGGACGCCCCCTCCGTTCCACCACTCCGGGCCGCGCCAAGACCGGAATACCCGCTACCATCTGTTCCACCGCGTGACGTGTGCCGTCCCCGCCCATGTGACCGCCCTCCCTACTGCCAACTCATCGCGTGTCACCGCCGGCTGACCACCGAGGCGCCGCCCATGGTACCGCACCTTACGCGGGAGCGGCGCAGAAAGAGCCGGCGGCTCCCAAGCTGCCGCCGGCTCACGGGACCACGTTCCGAAGTTAGGCCGTAAAGCCCGACCCCGCTGCTTCGGCGCCTTCTTGTTCCACGGCCTTCAGGGCCGCGACGCCTTCCTCCGTCTGGATCCCGCTGGCGACGGCCCAGTAGTAGAACACAATCCCCAGGACGACCACGATGATGAGGTCCAGCGGATAGTGAATCAAGCCCGTCGGCGCCTTGGCGCCCGCAGCCGTGTACGGCGATCCGAACCGGGCCGAGCCGAAGTAGCTCATGCCCAGCATGAGGATCAGGTACACCACCAGCCAGAGGCCCGACCGGATGTGCTGAGCCGTCGGCTTGATGAT
This sequence comes from Bacillota bacterium, assembly GCA_021795575.1. Taxonomy (GTDB): domain Bacteria; phylum Bacillota; class Sulfobacillia; order Sulfobacillales; family JAIMBI01; genus JAJZWV01. The sequence continues at coordinate 327 of JAJYPH010000044.1, read as the reverse complement.
CTGGTCCGGCATGATGCTGCTGAAGATGAAGTACAGCACCAAGCCCAGCAGAATCGCCGTCAGAAGCTTCCAGTCTGTCAGCCATCCGGTCCAGTAGATGATGAGCGAGCCCATCACGAAGGCGATGGGGGCGATGATCTTCATCCCGCCCAGGCGGTACGGCCGGGGCGCATCGGGGGCGTCGCGCCGAAACACGGCCGCCGACACCGGCCCGATGATATAGGTGAACACCGTGGCCGACGACACCACGCCCACCAGGGCGGCCCAGGACGGGAACGGTGCGAGGAAGATCAGGCCCAGAATCAGGGCCACGATCAGCGCCAAGCG
>JAJYPH010000043.1 GCA_021795575.1 Bacillota bacterium | reverse complement strand
CGCTCCCCACCCGGACCGCCCCCCGCGGCGGTCTTTTTCCGGTCCTCCCGGAGTCGCGGCGTCTCCTCATCCCTCGGAACCGCCCCCCCCGGCCCCGTTTATGGACAACCTCCTAGCGGCGGCGGCGCTTCGCAATCGGGGGTCGTTGCCTTCGGCGGGATCTCCAGTTCATTTGAGTCTGGGCGTGTTGTGCATGAGCAACAGCTTCCAACGCCGCCTATCCCCCGGGCGACCGTCCGCGTGAAACCTGGAACAACCGGACGGCGTTAACGCTTACTGCGGCGTAGCATCGGTTCCCCTCTGCCCTGCTGACTTGGGCGTGTCTACCCACTTGCCGGGAGGAATCGCGATGGCTAAGAGACGCCGGAGAGACGGTCTCGCCCCGTGGGCCCTGGTGGTCGGCAGCGTCATCCTGAGTGCCGTGCATGGGGTAGCCGGATCCGTTTCAGTAGTGGCGCATCCTCCCGTTCACGCCGAAGTAGGGCAGACCCACGCCCAACTCCATCCCGTCCTATTAGGCCCTATCCGGCGCATCGCATTTGTGACCCCCCAGCGTGGATGGATGGTGTTCTCCCCGCCAGGCCCGCGCCCCACGACTACCACGCCCATTCCGCTGACGTGGACCCCCCTTGAGGTGGCTCACACCGACAACGGTGGCCGCACCTGGACGCGGGTCAAGCGGGTGCAGCTCCAACGGCCAGGGCTTGCGGCCCCCGGCACGTGGACGTTCAAGGCGTTAGGCCCAAGCTCAGCGCTATTCGCCGTGTCCCAACCCACCCTCACGGGAACCTCCGCCACCACGGTGTGGACGTCGAGTGACCAGGGGAGGCAGTGGCACGCGGCCCGGTTCAACAGCCCTCTCGGGCCGAACCCCGGCCTGTTCGATATGGCCACCGCCCACGCTGGCCGAGCTTGCATCCTGCTGGCGAGCGGGCCCGCGAGCGGCAGTATCTTAACGGCCCTGTATTGTGGAAGCATTTCCACCGGCGCGTGGCACAAGGAGGTGCCGGGGGTACCGCCGGCCCTCTCGCTCGTGGCGGTGACGGGGATCAGTATGACGGGCACCCAGGTGTGGCTCACCGGGCAAAACGCATCCGCTTGGCTCGATCAGTTTTACGTGTCCCAAGATGGGGGGCGGTCCTTTGTGTCCGCGTCGGTGCCGCTGACGATTGCCACGAACGCGGATACCTGGCCGGTCATCCTCGCCCCGGGCGCGCCCCCCGCCATGCCGGTCGTCGCGTACCTGCCGCGCGACTACGCGTTTGTCCTGTATCACCAAAGCCCCCGTTCGGGGTGGACGCCGACCACGCCCCTAGATATTAGCCAGCCAGACCCCGTCTACAGTGCCGTGACACCCGAGGTCGTGTTTGTGCAGGGGCAGGGGAAGCTGTACGCCACCACCAACGGCGGGGTGACGTGGGCCGTGGTCGATGACATGAGCGCCGGGTGGAGTCGGCTGCAATTTGTCAGCGCGGCGGTGGGGTGGGCCGTGGCCGGCACAGGGTTCGACACCTTGCTGGCCACGACGGACGGCGGTCGGCAATGGCGGCCCGTGGCCCTGCGGGTGTATAGGCGGTAGCTTGCTCGCGGCCGATGCCTCATCGCCAGACTGGCCGGCGGGCCCTTGGCCCGCCGCCAACGCGTATCGCCGGTCCGCGCGCGTCCTCGCCACCTGGAGGCTCAAGGCGTCGCCCGCCCCGGAGTCACGGGACCCTGGGGGAGGTCTTCCCATATGCCCTAACTTAGAAAATAGAATCTCGTTGGAGGACGCGGCGTCGGGTCGTTCATGGAGTGGAGTCGTCCAATCGCGCTGGCCGGGCTGCAGTCGGCGAGAGACACGAAGCTGTAGTTGCCGCCCTTTAATGGCCGAAAATTGACGGGGTCTGGTGGCCCCGAATTGCTGAGGAGAGTGGCCGCGGCGAGAACGACAGGAAAAGGCCCGCAGCGAGGGGGGTGACCCAGCGGCGGGCCGTGGGGATGAGGGAGCTAGGCCAGGGGGGGCAACAGCGACGCCGCCCAGCGGCGGCGGTCGGCCGCGCCGGTGGGGAACGGTTGCCAGGGCACCGTCCACGTGGCGGACCGCCAAGCCTGGATCCGGTCCCTGTTGCCCCCGCCGGACTAGCCCCCGCGCTCTGCCCCGGTGGGGCCGTGGCCGTTGCCACGGCCCCACCCTATGAGACGCCCTCGGCCGCTGGACACCCCGCCTCAGCAATTCCTGGACACCAGCCCCGTCTACTCCGGGCCAAATAAGGCCAGCACCTACAACTTCCGTCCACCGATCCAGATCCCACAGGGTTTGACATAGAGCCGCGCGGGCGCACCTTAGGGGAAAGTGTGCAGGGGTCGGAGTCACGACGCCAGCCCACATCCTCTTCACGCCGATACCCCCGGACGACAGCGAGTGCTCCCCTGGTGAACGTGGACGCCGCAGGATGGGGCCACCGGCGGGGAAGTGCGGGAGCGCCCATGCGGGGCGTCGAATCCATGCTATGGGACGTCAAATGGCTCCCGGTGCTGTCGGCGAGCGCCGGGCGTCGCCGGGTACGCTCGTGGCAGGGTTTAGCCCGCGAACGGCGAAGTAGAACTCATGCGCACTGACTCGATGGGTTTCCACGAAGTCCTCTTGAACGGTTTGTCGGTGTCCTACCGGGTCGAGGTCCGGCCCCGCCGGCAGCACGCGGCGATTCAGATTACGGCCGAGCGCGACGTGGTCGTGCTCCTCCCGCCACACGTTTCGCCCAAGCAGGCCGAGACCCTCCTGCGCCAGAAGGCGGACTGGGTCACACGGCACCTGACGCCACCGATCCCCGACCCGGATCCGGCTCCGATTACGGACGGCAGCACCTTGTGGTTGCAGGGCGTGCCGCTGGCTTTGCGGATGGAGCCAGGCGCCGCCTGGCACCTGACGCCGGACTTGGACCAGGGGATCGTCCAGGTCACGCTGCCGGCGTCCACCCCACCGCTGGACGCGGCCCGCGTCACACGCGACCTGGTGCAGGCGTGGCTCGTGGCGCGATCGGCGGAAGTTTTCACCGACGAGGTGGCGCGGTGGCAGCCGCGCGTGGGCGGCCCTGCACCGACTGCGCTCCGCGTGCGCGACTACAAGAGCCGCTGGGGCGTGGCGCGGTCCGACGGGACGCTCACGTTCAATTGGCGCCTCATCCAAGCCCCGGCGCACTGCCTGACGTATATCGTGGTGCACGAGCTCACCCACCTCCGCCACCCCCACCACCAAGACGCCTTCTGGCGTGCGGTGGCGCGCGTGCTGCCGGCATATCTCGAAAGCAAGCAGTGGCTTTCCGCACACGGTCAGGAACTTTACCGCTAGCGGGGCGCGGCCTCTCCGTCCAAAGCCCGATGACACCCCCCGGGTACCCGCGCTACAGTGCCTCCAGGGCCCTCCGCCCAACCCCGGGCCGGGCCCGGAGAGGAGAGACCGGAATGGCAACAGCAGCGAAGAGGGCCGGTGAGCCCTCGTCCCCTGGCTCCCCCCTGGTCGACGCGGGTGTGTCGATCCAGGATATGCCCGACGGCGGCCACCGCGTCGTCACTGTCGCCCAAACGCCCCTCATGCTGTGGCGCACCGGCGAGACAGTGCACGCCATGGACTCGCGCTGCCCGCACATGGGGTACCCGCTTACCAAAGGCACGGTCGACGCCGGCATCCTGCGGTGCCACTGGCACCACTGGCGCTTTGACCTGGCGTCCGGGGGCTGCTTTACGGCCGGAGGCGACGATGTCCCGACGTATGACGTGGCCCTTGACGAGACGGGGCGCATTTGGGTGAGCGCCGCGCCGCGTGGCGCGACCCCGGCCACTCAGCGCCAGCATGCGTGGACGCGCCTCGAAGAGGGCGTTCGCGAAAACCGGTCGTTCCTGCGTGCGCGGTCGCTGGTGGCCTTGATGGGTCAGGGCGCCACGCCGACCGAGGTGGCGTCGCGGGCCACCCGCCTGGCGCTCCTGTACAGCCGTGCCGGGGTGTCCACCGGACTGGTGGTGCTGGCGGCCGTCTTAAACGTGCTGGACGCCGTGGCACTGACACCGGAAGAGCAGGTGCTGGGCCTGGCCCACAGCCTCCGCCACATCGCGGGCGACATTTCGGCGCGCTCGCCCAAACGCCCGGAGATGCGCCTGCCAGATCCCCTGCCTGAGCGCGCCCAGCTGACCGCGTGGTTTCAGGAGTTTCTCGAGGAGCGCGAAGTCGCCGGGGCCGAACGCTGCCTGCGCACGCTGCTCGAGGATCCGGACACGACCGCGGAGGCGCTGGTCTGGCTGCTCCAGGCGGCCACGCGGCATGTCTTCCTCTCCACCGGCCACGTCCTGGACTTTCTCAACAAGACCCGGGAACTGGCCGGGCACCTGGCCGACGACCCCGCCACGGTCACCGAGGTGCTGGTGGGCATGCTGACGCCCATCGCCGACGGATTCCGGCACGAAGAGGACCTGGACTGGCAGGAGCTGCTGCCGCTGTTGGCCGAGGCCGAGCACGCCCCGTCCCACGCGCCCGCGCTGTCGGTTGGGGTTCTGTTGGGCGACGACCCCCGGGCCATCACCCACGCGCTGGCCGGTGCGTTCTTCGGCGGCACCCCCGTGGCAGAGCTGGCTCGCTGTCAGGCCGAGGCGGCGGCTCGCCGCCTGGGACGCTTTCCGGTGGCCAATGCCGACGACTGGGATGCCGTGCACCATCTCGTCACCAACGCCAACGGCGTGCTGGGCCTGGCCGAGGCCTGGGGGGGCCGGGACTCGGACACCGACCGGGCCCTGTACCGGGCCGTGCTGCACAGCGCGCTCTACGGATATCTCAACCGGTTTCTGAACATGCCTCGACACTACCTGCCGGGCGAGAACCGCCCGGTACGCCGTGAGGGGGATCCCGACGCCATCCGCCGAGACTGGATGGCGGCCATGGCCAACGGCCAGACCGACGACGCCGCTTCTCGCGCCGCCGAACTGCTGACGGACCAGCCGGCGGACAGCGTCGCCGCCACCTGGGTGCGGGCCGTGTGGCGTGAAGACGCGGGGTTCCACGCGATGCAGGCCTTGGATGCCGCGTTGTCGCTGGATCGCCGCCTGGCGCATCGACTGGACGGCCACTGGCCGCTTTTGGCCGGCATGCGGTTTACCACCGCCCAGCGCGACCGGCGCCTGGTGCAGTGGGAGACGGACACGGCCTTCAAGCTCGCCCGCGGCGAGCAGCTGGTGGATCCCGAGTAGGCGCCAGCGCTGTCCCGGGTAGACACGCGGAGGCGGCGGCCGGCGGCCGCCGCCTCCGCGTTGCCCTCCCCCGGGCCTAGGGGCCTACCTTCCAGTTGTTGTACGCCTCATACCCCGACAACGTGTTGTAGTCGGAGTTGACGCCATGCAGCCCCTCCTTGGTCACCATGAGACCGGTGGACGCGGGCAGCCACAACACCGGCAGATGCTTGGCGGCGAACACCTGGTACGCATCCATCCGGGCCTTGGCCTGGGCCAGGGTGGACGGCGCATGGGTCGCGGCAATCAGCCGGTTCATCGTCGAGTTGCTGTACAAGCCCGTGTTGGCCACCGAGCCCGTGCCAAACAGCGCCCCGCCCGTGGGATCCTCGGCGCCGTAGCACCATCCGCCGCCCCACCAAATGACCTGGAACTGGCTCGAGGTCAGCGCCACCACCTGATTGAACGGCTCCTCACGAATGGTGGCGTCGATGCCTTCTTTGGCCCAGTCCTGCTTGATGAGCTGGGCGATGTTCGTGTCGGTGGTGGACCCTGAGGCCACCACCCACGTGAACGCCAGCTGCTTGCCCTGCTTGTTGGTCATCACGCCGTTCTTCATCGTCCACCCGTTTTTCTCCAACAGCTTCTCTCCCGCTGCGGGGTTGTACGGATAGGTCGGCACATTCGGGTCGTAGAACTGCGTCGCGGGCCGCACGGGCACCGGGCCGCTTTCGACCACCCCCAAGCCATGGAGCAGGTCCTTCACCATGGCGGGTTGATCGATGCCCATCTGCATCGCCTGGCGCACCGCCAGCTGCTTGAAGATGGGGCCCATGCCGCCGGGCGTCTGCGAGGACATGTTGGGGACCATGTAGTTGAAGCAGAACGAGTACGGCGCGGTCCCGCGCACGTAGTACGACGGCAGCTCGCTGCGCTGGGCGTAAAACGAGTTCGGAATCGAGGCGGTCGCATACGCGCCCCGATGCATCTGCGCCCACTGATTGGCCGTGGAGGTTTCGTACTCGAACAGGAGTTTCTTGATGTGGGCGACGTGGCCGCTGTAATGCGGGTTGGCCACCATCGTCCACTGGCTGTTGTTGACGAACGACCCTTCTTGATACGGTCCGTCGACCACGTGAAAAGCCGGGTTGGCCGGCTGGTTCTGAATCTTGGCGATGTACGACAGCTCCCGGTTCCCGTGGCCGTACTTGTCAAAGGCCGCCTTGGGAATCGGGACGATCTGCGCAATGCCGTTGTACTCGAACCACACCGGGTTCACCGCCTTGGTGGTGGTGATGACCAGGGTCGTCGGGCTGGTGGCGACGACGCTTTTCCAGTCGGTGGGCACGCCGCCACTGCCGTCGGAGCAGTAGGCCCAGGGCGCGTTGTTCTGGCTCGCGGCCAGCATGATGTCCCAGGAATAGACCGCGTCGCTGGCCGTCACGGGCGTGCCGTTGGACCACTTCCACTTGGGATTGAGCTTGACCGTGTAGACGGTGTCGTTGTGACTCACCGTGATGCTGGATGCGACCGAGTGGGTGAACTGGATCTGGTCGTGGGGATTCACGTAAACCAGCGGCACATACATGAGCGAGGTCACGGCGTAGTTCACCGTGGTGCACGTGCTGTCGGACACGATGGGGAACCAGGAGTTCGGCTCCGTGGTCACCCCGCCCAGCAGCGGAATGACCTTTTCATTGAGGCCCGGAGCGACTTTGCCGGTGGCGGCCGTGCTGGCCCCGCAGGCGGTCAACATCAGAGCCAGTCCGCTCGCCGCCGCCATCGCCAGGCGGCGCCAGTGCGCGTGTTTCAACGGACATCATCCCCTTCTCCTGCGGCGGCGCGCAGGTTTTTGCCTCTGGGAGGACCGTCCCGAAAGCAACCGTATGCACAAAATTCGGTGTTCTTGGCCGAGATCCTGCCGTTCAGGTGTGAAAACCTCCGACGAGACGCGGGCGGACCAGTGCCGTCACACGCTCGCCGTCTCGTGTACCTGCACGAAGTACGCGAGCGTCTGCAGCTCGATCGAGAGGTCGATATTATGAATGGTGATGGGCGGCCCGCCATCGAGCGCCGGCGGCAGCGACAGCATCACCGGGGCGAAGTTCAAAAACCCGCGCACGCCGACCGCCGCCAGCCGGCGCGCCAGCGGCTCGGCCGCGGCCTCCGGCACGGCCAGGATGGCCACCGCCACCCCCAGCCGCTCCACCTCCCCCTCCAGGTCCACCAAAGATGTGACGGCGGTCCCAGCGATTTCGCTGCCGGCTTTCTCGGGGTCGGGGTCAAAGATGGCGACGATGCGCACGTCGCGGTGCGTGGCGGCCACGTAGCGCGCCAGCGCGGTGCCCAGGTGGCCGGCGCCAAAAAGCGCCGCCTTCAGCTCGCGGTCCAGTCCTAAGATGTGCCGAATTTCGCTCGCGAGATCCTGCGCGGGATAGCCGACCCCGCGGGTGCCGAACGCCCCGAAGTACGCCAGATCCTTGCGCACCTGCTCCGACGAAAACCCGGTCAGTACGCCCAGGGCCGCCGAGGTCAACCGCTGGCCCGCCTCGGCTTCGAGGGCACGCAGGTAGGCCGGCAGCCGCCGGATGGTCGCGTCCGGGATGCGCCGCGCGGTACGGGGCACTACGCCTTTGGCCATCTCAAAAGTCCCGCGTGACCACAAAGGTGGCCAGTACATCCAACGCCCGGACGGCGGGCGACGGCTTAAGCGTGGCCAGCGCGTGCGCCGCCCCGACCCGGTACCCCTCGATCTTGGCGCGCACATAGTCGAGGGCGCCACTCTCGTGGAGGATCAGGCGCACACGTGGCAGATCGGCCGGGTGGCCGCGCTCCAGCAGGTCCTCCAGCTCTTGCGCGTCTCGGCTTTCCGCCAGTGCGTACACGACTGGCAGGGTCAGGACCCCCTGCCCATAGTCGGCCGCCACGGCCTTGCCCAGCTTGTCGGGATCCGCCAGCAGGTCCAACAGGTCGTCCACCAGTTGAAACGCCATGCCCACCTGCCAGCCGAACTGGTACAGCGGCTCGGACACCTCGGGTCCGGCGTCAGACGCCAGCGCCCCCAGCCGACAGCAGATGGCCAAAAACGTCGCCGTCTTGGCCTCGATGCGGCCCAGGTATTCAGATTCGCTCGGACGTCGACCGTGGCCCAGGTGCTGGCGAATTTCCCCGAGGCACATCGCATGCACCACCTCGGCCGCTTCGGCGACCACGGCCGGGCGGCCGGTCGACGCCAGCAGCTGCACCGCCCGCGCAAACAGAAAGTCCCCCGCCAGGACGGCCACCTGGTCATTGGCCACGGCCCGCACCGCGGGCTCCCCCCGGCGCCAGTCCGCCCGGTCCAAGATGTCATCGTGGGTCAGCGTCGCCATGTGGATCAGCTCGACGGCCGTGGCCGTCGGGAGCAGGACGGCGCTGGACGCGCCCGCCGCCTGGCCCGCCAGCAACACCAGTGCGGGGCGCAGGCGTTTGCCCGGTGCGGCCACGAGCGCGTCCGCCACCTCCGCCACCAAGCGGTTCTCGTCGCGCACCACCGCCTCAATTTGGCGCGCCACCAGCCGCATCTCGGGCTCAACCAGGCTAAACAGTCCAAACACGTCGGGGTCCGCGGCCTCCGGTTTACTCACGACCGACTCCTCTCCCTGTGCGAGCGACCAGGCGCCCGGCATCCAGGTCCTTTCAGGTCCTCGTCCGTTTATCTTAATGCAGCCACGTGAATCGGGCCGACTGGATCACGGCGTGCAGCACCGGCTCCGGGTAGATGCCGATGAACAGCGTGCCCAGCGCCGCCACCGCCAGCACGATGCCGGTCCCCACGGTGAAGCGCCCGGTGGCGCCCTCCCCCGGCGCAAACATCTGCTGGACGGGCCGGAAGTAGACGGCGAGGCCCACAATCGTGGCCACCACGAGCCCCACGGCCACACCCCACTGGTCGGCCGCAATGGCGCCCCGCACCAGGTAGAACTTCCCGATGAAGCCCGCGGTCAGGGGAATCCCCGCCAGCGACAGCATCGCCACCAGGAAGCCCACCGCCAGCCACGGCTGGCGGTACGCGAGCCCCTTCAAGCTGGCCAGCGTGACGGGCGCTTCCTCCCGCCCTTCCAGGATGCGTACCACCGTGAATGCCAGCAGGATCGCGAGACCGTACGGGAGGAGATAGAACAGCGCCGCCTCGGCGCCGACGACGTTGTGCGAGGCAATGCCCACCAGCACGTACCCGGCATTGCCAACGCCCGACCAGGCCAACAGCCGCTTTAAGTCGCGCTGGGGCAGCGCCACCATGTTGCCGGCAATCATCGTGAGCACGGCCAGGTAGCCCAGCATCAAGCCCCACCACGCCGCCGACAGCGAAAAGCCAAACGCCAGCACTCTCAACAGCGCAGCGGCTGCCCCCACTTTGGTGCCAAAGGCCATAAACGCGGTCACCGGTGTCGGCGACCCCTCGTATACGTCCGGTACCCACATGTGAAACGGCATAATCGCGAGCTTGTACAACAGCCCCACCAGCAGCAGCCCCAGGCCGGCGGCCATCAGGCCGGGCACCACGTGCACGGCGGTGAAGTTCACAAACGTCATGCTGCCGGTGGCCCCGTACAACAGCGCGGCCCCAAACAGCAGGATTCCGGAGGAAAACGCACCGATCAAGAGGTACTTCAATCCGGCCTCGCCCCCCAGCGGGGTGCGCCGGGACGCGGCCAGCACATAGAGGGGCAGGCTTAACAGCTCCAGTCCCAGGAACAAGAGAATCAGGTTGCCGGCAAACCCCATCACCATGGCGCCCACCCCGGCCAGCTGCATGAGCGCCGGAAACTCGGGACCGTAGCGCTCAGGATCCCAGGCCAAGAGCAAGCCCGCCATGACCGCTAACAGGGTGAACACCGTAACCACGATGCTGTAGCTGTCGCCCAGCACCGCGCCCCCATACAGATGCGTGCTCTGGTGGAGAGTAAACGCACGCACCAGGGCGGCGGCGCTGAACACCAGCCCGAACCAGTACGGCACCGTGGACCGCGGCCTCACCAGCATGGCCGCCACCAACGTGGCCAGAATGCCTACCGCAGCAATGATCTCCGGCTCGAGAAAGTGCATCATGCCCGCTCACCCCCTTTCCGGGGCGCGGCCTGCGCCGCCTGATGCACACCCGCGGGGGCCAGTCGGGGCAGGTGGCTGGTGACGCCGGCGGGCCAGATGCCCAGCACCAGCACCAACACCCCCAGTGCGCCAATCAACCCCACCTGGGGCGTCGTGAGATCCCCCGGCGCCCGTCCCGTCGCCCGCGGTCCCTGCATGGCGCCCTGGAACAGGCGCAGCATGTACCACGCGGCCACCACCAGAATGACGCCCGCGACGACCGCCACCGTCACGTTGCTTTGGATGAGCCCCTGAAAAATCATGTACTCGCCGGCAAACCCCGGCAGGCCCGGAAGCCCCAGCGTGGCCAGCGCGAAAATTTGAAACCACACGGTGAGCTTGGGCACCGCCTGGTTCAAGCCTGCGAGCGTCCGGAGTTCGCGGCTGCCCGTCCGCTCCTCGTACCAGCCCAGAATCAAGAACAGGCCGCCCAGCATCACGCCGTGCGCCACCATGTAAAACGTGGCGCCCACGAGGCCCGCCTGCGTGAGGGTGAAAATGCCCAGGGCCATCATGGCCATGTGCGAAAGCGACCCGTAGGCGGCCACCATCTTGACGTCTTTTTGGCGCAGCGCCAACTCCGCCCCATAAACCAGCCCCACGGCGGCCAAGGCCATCAGCCAGGGCTCCGCCTGGGCCATTTCTACGTGAAACAGCGGCACCAGGATCCGCACCATGGCAAACACGCCCAGCTTGGACAGGACGCCGGAGATAACCGCCGTGACCGGCGCGGGCGCGTCGCTGTAAGCCGGCGGCATCCACCCATGCAAGGGCCACAACGGGGCCTTGATGATAAAGGCCACCAGGAACGACAGGAACACCCACGGCGCCACGGCGGGCACCAGGGTGGTGTGCGCCAGGCTGGCCAGCTGGAACGTCAGGTGGCCCGTCTCTTGGGCATGGACGACGCCCATCGCCACCACCCCGATGAGCATAAAGAGACTCCCAAACAGGTTCATGATCAGCCACTTCAAGGCCGTGCGCCGCGCCGGCCCGACGGCCCAGCCTCCCAGCAGGAAGAACACGGGGACCAGCACCACTTCCCAGAAGACGTAAAACGTCACCAGGTCCAGCGCGGTAAACACGCCAATCGCGGTGGACTCTGCCAGCAGCAGCCAGAAAAAATATGCCGCGCCCCGGTCCCGGCACGAGGTGAGCACCGCCGCCAGCGTGATGACCGTGGCCAGTCCCACCAGGAACAGGCTGAGGCCGTCAAGGCTCAGGTGGAAGTGCACGCCGAGACTGGGGATCCAGTTCCAGTCCACGGTTGCGAGGCTTTTGCCGACCGGCGCCAGGAGCGCCCGGGCAAACAGCAGCACCTCGACCAACGCCAGCACGACCGCCCCGGCCTTCACCCACGCTTTGGGCAGCAGGAACAGGGCCAACCCTATCCACGGTATGAGCACCAGCAAAAACGTCAACATGCCACGGCCCCCTAAATTGACCCTCGAAAATGCGAATCCGACTCACGAACCCCGGCTAGAAGCGGACCAAAAAGTACGCCAGCAGCACGAAGGTCCCCACCATCACCGACAGCAGGTAGCGCCGGACCAGGCCCGTCTCGATGGGCCGGAGCTCGTCCGCCCAGGCGAGGACACCCCGCCCCACGCCCATGAGGGAGCCCACGATGGACCGCTCCACCCCCGTGAGCCAGTCGCCCAGCGCCTGGAGCGGCAGGACCGTCGTCCACGACCAGGCCGTGTCGCTCCCCCACGACGCGGCCGCCCACCGGCCCGGGGCCTTATGGGTGCCGGCCTCCACCGTTCGCTCCTGGACCAGGTACAGCCGCCACGCGAGCCCGATGCCGGCGACGGCCAGCGCCACCGCCACCACCGTGGCCCACGCCGGGCCGGTCTGGAGGCCAAAGTGCGCCGCGCCGACATAGTGGGTGAACGTCGGCGCGAGCCAGGTGTTGAGTCCCGTCCCGAAGTACCCCCCGATGATGGCCAGGACCGACAGCACCACCACCGGACCCGTCATCACCCACGGCGCCTCATGCGCGTGTTCGTACAGGTGCTGGTCGCGCGGCTTGCCCAAGAACGTGAGGAAGAACACGCGAAACATGTAAAACGCGGTCAGTCCGGCGGTAAACGCCCCCACTGCCCACAGCCACGGATGTCCCATATTGAGCGCCTGCCCCAAAATCGCCTCTTTGGAGAAGTACCCGGAGAAACCCGGAATGCCCGAAATGGCGAGCGTAGCGGCCAAAAAGCCGAGGGCGGTCCACGGCATCTTCTTAAAGAGCCCGCCCATCGCCCCCATGTCCTGCTCCCCGGCCAGCGCATGGATCACGCTGCCGGCGGCCAGGAACAGCAGCGCCTTGAAAAAGGCGTGCATCATGAAGTGGAACACCCCGGCCACGTAGGCGCCAATGCCCACCGCCATGAACATGTAGCCCAGCTGGCTCACCGTGGAATAGGCCAGCGCCCGCTTGATGTCCTTCTGGAAGACGGCGACGGTGGCGGCAAACAGCGCGGTCAGCGCCCCAATCGTGGCAATGGCTTCCCCCACCCCCGGCGCCAGCGCGAGGAGCGGATACAGCCGCGCGATTAAGTACACTCCGGCCGTCACCATGGTGGCCGCATGGATCAGGGCCGACACCGGGGTGGGCCCCTCCATGGCGTCGGCCAGCCAGATGTGCAGCGGAAATTGCGCCGACTTGGCCATGGCGCCCAGGTACAGCAGGAGCGCCACCCACGTGTAGAACATGGGGGCCGGCGCGGCGTGGGCAAATGCGGAGAACAACCCCTGGTAGGACAGGGTGCCGAACCGCTCGTACAGCAGCACGATGGCCAGCAGGATGCCCACGTCGCCCACGGTGTTCACGACAAACGCTTTCTTGGCCGCCCGCACGGCCGACGGCCGGTCGTACCAAAACCCGATGAGCAGGTACGACGACAGGCCCACCAGCGCCCACCCAATCAGCAGCACCAGCAGGTTGCCCGCCAGCACCAGCAGCAGCATGGAGAAGATAAACAAGTTCAGTTCGGCAAAAAAGCGACCGCGGTCTTGGTCCTCCGCCATGTATCCATTGGAGTACACGTGAATCAAAAAGCCGACGCCCGTGATAATCAGCGTCCAGACCGACGCCAGCGGGTCCAGGTAGAGCGCCCAGTGGATGGCCGGCCCAAACCCCTGGGTCCAGACGAACAGGCTCCCGGTCACCACGCGGTGAGCCGCCGGCAACAGCGCGAGCCGATCCTTGGCGGCCCAGCTCAGGAGAAACGCGCCCAGCACCAAGAGGCTCGCCCAGATCCCCGGAAGTACCCGAGGCAGCACCGACTTGAACACCGAAAGCGTCACTGCTCCCAGCAGGGGCAGGGCTAAAATTTCTACCAGCAGCGTCACGGCCGTCCCTCCGTCACCATTCCTGTCTTTCCTGTCTTTCCCGTCTTGCCAGTCTTGTGCACACCCCGCATGTTGGCCCGGGCGCTCCCGCTCAGGCGCACCAGCCCTGCCATCAGCCTTTCATCTCCGACACATCGTCCACGTCAAGGCGCGGGCGGCGGTGGTACACCCACACAATCAGGGCGAGACCTATGCCCACCTCGCCGGCAGCCGTGGCAATGATCAGAAACGCCATCAGCTGGCCCTGCATCTGATGCCACTGCGCGGCGTACCCGATGAACGCCAGCGCGGCCGCGTTCCACATCATCTCGGCCGACATGAACATGATGAGCGGGTTCTTGCGCACCAGAACGCCCACGGTGCCCACCGCAAACAGGGCCGCGGCCAGCCCGACCACCCATCCAGCCGGCACTGCGGTGATCATGAGGGATCCTCCTTGACTGCGGGGGCCGCCGGTGCCGCGGGCCGCGGATCGTCTGCGGATCGGTTCAAGACCAGCACCGCCAGCGCCGCCGTCAGCAGCATCAGCGCCACCACCACCAGATAGTCAAAGCCGGGGCCCCACAGCAGACGACCCATGGCCGCCAGGGAGCCATAGCCCGAAGAGAACCGGGTGACCGACGGACCCGCACTGTAGCGCACGGCCACACCGGCCAGCAGCACACCCGCAGCGATGGCCAAAAAGCCCGACAGCGCCCGCTGCCCGGCGAGCGACTCGGGCCGCTCCCGCTCTTCCTTGCCGGCGGTCAGCAGCGTCACCACAAATAGGAACAGGACCATGATGGCACCGGCATACACAATCACCTGGGCCGCCGCCATGAACTCGGCGTTCAGCAGCAGATAGAACACCGCGAGCGTGATCACGTTCCCGATGAGGTACAGCGCGCTGTGGACCGGGGCGCGCGCCGCGACCACTCCCACTGCGGACGCGAAGCTCAGGACTGCCAAGATGATAAAGCCGACCATTCTGCGTCTCCTCGCTTTGCCTTTCGGTTTGCCTGGACCTTACGTGCGGATCGGGGGTGCCATCAACTCGGCTTTGTCGGCCACCATGTCGAGCCGGCTGTACGCGGCCAGCTCGTTGAACGGGGTCAGGCGCACCGCGTTCGTCGGGCAAGCTTCCTCGCACATCCCGCAGAAGATGCACCGAATCAGGTCCACCTCATAGTCCACCGCGTAGCGTTCCGTCCAGGACACTGGCTGCCCCTCGCCGGCGCCCGCAGCCACCACCCGAATGGCGTGCGCCGGGCACACGGCCTCGCACAGCCCGCAGCCCACGCACAACTCGTGGCCATCTTCGTCCTGGGCCAGCATGTGCTTGCCGCGGAAACGCGGCGAGTACTCCCGCCGCTTTTCGGGGTATGGAATCGTATCCCGCGGTTCTTTCAGCATCTGGAGCGTTGTCTTGAGCCCGTTTGCGATGGCGCGAAATCCTGTCAGCATGCTCCCCCTCCTTCCCGTCTCGCCGTGGCCGCCCTAGATGGCCCCACTGGCCAATGCCGCCGTGGCGAGGACGTACACGAAGGCCAGCGGCACCAGCACCTTCCACCCGAAATTCATCAGGCGGTCATACCGAAACCGCGGCAACGTCGCACGAATCCAGATGAACACAAAGATAAAGGCGCCCACTTTCAGCAGGAACCAAATGATGGGTGGCAGAAACGACCAACCCGACCATCCACCGAAAAACAGCGTCACCGCCATCCCGGACGCGGTGATCATGTTGATGTACTCCGCCATGTAGAACATAGCGAAACGAATCCCCGAGTACTCGGTGTGGTAGCCGGCCACCAGCTCGGACTCGGCCTCCGGCAGGTCGAACGGAATCCGGTTGGTTTCGGCAATCGCCGTCGTGAAAAACACGAAAAACGGGATGACCTGCGTGAACACAAACCACCAGTGGTGCGCCTGAAACTGCACGATGGTTTCCAGGTTGGCACTGCCGACGGTGATGAGGATGCCCAGGACCGACAAGCCCATCGCCAATTCGTAGGAAATCAGCTGGGCCGAGGCCCGGACGCCTCCCAAAAGCGAGTACTTGTTCTGCGAGGCCCAGCCTGCCAGCACCAGGCCGTAAACCCCCAGCGAGCTGAAGGCAAACACGTACAGGAGGCCGATGCCGGGGTTGGCGATATCCAGGCTGATGGCCAGGCCAAACAGATGGATGGGTGCGCCAAACGGAATCACCGCATCCACCGCCAGCGCGGCAAACAACGCTGCCACCGGGGCTAGGCGAAACACCAGCGGATCTGCGGCCGACGGCAGCAGATCTTCTTTAGTCATCATCTTGATGGCGTCGGCCAAGGGTTGCAGCAAGCCCATCGGCCCCACCCGATTGGGTCCGAGCCGGAGTTGAAAGAAGCCCAAGAGGCGCCGCTCCACCAGCATGGTGTAGGCAAATCCCGTCATCAGGATCCCGATCAGGAGGATGACCTTCACCACCGTGATCACGATCGACAGCAGAATCATTGGGCGGCCACCTCTTCACGCACCGGGTCGGCGAGGGCCACCCGCACGCCGGCGGATCGATCCAGCCGATTGACCGGCATCGCCGCTAGGCCACGCGGCACGAACACCCGGCCCACCGGGATGCGAGCGTCCCGGCGCGCCCCGGCCACAAACCGCCGGTCCGCCTGCGAAACCTCGATGGGTCCGCCCTCGGGGGCGAGGCCCAATCGGTCCGCGTCGTCGGGGTGGATCCGCACGGGAAACCGGTCGCGACGGCGCTCCGCAATCTCGGACGGCGGATGACTCACGGCCACCACCTCGCCGGAAATCACCCACCACTCACCCTCCGCCCGGCGGGACGCGCCCGCGGCCTCAACCACCGCCGGCGGCGCCGCCGGCCGCGCGATGCGATCGCCATCCTGATCCACGAAGGGGTCAAAGTCGTCCCCCAGCCGCAAGGGGCGGCCAAACGCCCGCGCCAGCGCCGTGACCAGCGGCCGCACCGGGCGCGCGGGACCGGGCGCCGCCGCCGCCCCACGCGCCACCTGGAGGCGACCCTCCATGTTGGCGTAGGTGCCCGTCACCTCGGCCCACAGGGCGGTCGGGAGCACGGCCGACAGCGCGTGGCGCGGCTCGGGCGCAAACCCGCCCGCGAAGTACACGGCGGGCACGCGCTCCAGAGCGCGCGCCGCTAGGTCACCGTCCGGAAAGTCGCGGACGGGGTCGGCGCCCAAGAGCATCAGGGCAGACAACCGCCCTTCGGCCGCTTCCTCCAAGATCTTGCGCGTGGCGGCGTGGTCGGCGGAGATGCCCGCCCGCACCGCCCCCAGCCAGTTGCGGGGGCCGTGGGTGGGAAGCACCGCCGTTGGTCCCGCTCGCCGCCCAGCGAGGCGGCTCAACAGCGCCGCCGCCTCGGGATCGGCCCCATCCCAAAGCACCACCAAGCGTTCGGTGGCTACCAGGCCCTCGCGGAGCGCGGCCCAGCGCTCCGCGAGGGCCCCGTCGCCCAGCACGGCGGCCAGTTCGGCGGCCACCCGGCCGGGTTCGACGATGTAGTCGTCCCCGGGGTACGTGGAGCGCGTGAGCATGCGGTCGCCCAGCCCCCATACCGCTACCGGATGCGCCCGCCGCGCCTCACGCAGCTTCAGGTGCACGACCGGCGTGGCTTCGTAGGGGTCGGTCCCCAAGAGCAGCACGCCGGTGGCGGCCGCCAGATCGGCAAACGTGCCCAGGAGCTGGAGCGGCAGGTCGCCCGCCACCGGCTTCACCACCCCGAGGCGGGTGGTGCCCAGCACGTCCTGAGCGAACCGCGCCAGCGCCCACTCCTCTTCGACGGTGTGCACGCCCCCCGTGAGCACGCCCACGGCCTCGGGGCCCGACTCCGCCACGGCGCGCGCCAGCCGCTCCCCGACCGCGGCGATGACAGCGCTCGGGCTCGCGGGCCGCCCGTCCAGCTCGGCCACCGTGAGGCGGGTGGGATGGTACGCGTAGTCATAAGTGAACCGGCCGTGATCGCACAGAAATCCGTAGTCATTGAGGTCGGGCTGGGGCCGACCCTCCAGCCGCACCGCCCGACCGTCGCGGCCCGTCACCAGGCTCGCGCACCCCACGGGGCACACGCTGCACAGCGTCTCCTCGCGCTCGATGTTCCAGGGGCGGGCCTTGAAGTGATAGGGCTCGCTTAAGAGCGCGCCGACGGGGCACAGGTCGATGACGTTGCCGGCATACGGCGAGGTCGCGGGCTGGCCCTCCACGGTGGACACCACGGTGTGCACGCCGCGGCCGTCCAGCATGAGCTGCTCCTCGCCCACGTACTCGCCCAAAAACCGGATGCATCGCTGGCACAACACGCAGCGTTCCTGGTCCAAAAGAATATAGTTGCTGACCGGGTAATCTTTGCGGCGCTGAATCTTGGATTCTTCGAAGCGGTTTTTGCCGTTGCCATACCAAAACGAGTAGTCCTGCAGGAAGCACTCGCCGCCCTTGTCGCACACGGGGCAGTCCAACGGGTGGTTGATCAGCAGAAATTCCAGGATGCCCTGGCGGCCCTTCTCCACCGCCGGACCCCCGGTGCGGACCACCATGCCCTCGCGGACCGCCGTGGTGCACGCGGTTTGCAGCTTGGGCATCTTTTCGATCTCCACCAAGCAGATGCGGCAGGCCCCCAGCGGGCCCAACGACTGGTGGTAGCAGTAAATGGGGACGTCAATCCCCAATTTGGCGGCGGCGTCCACCACCATCGTGCCCTCGGGCACAGCGATGTCGCGCCCGTCAATGGTTAACTGTATCATATTGCCTCGCCCCCAGCGGGCACCGCTGCCCCGTGATGTGCTCCACGAACTCCTCGCGGAAATGCTTCAGCGCCGAGACCAAAAATCCCACGGCCGCATCGCCCAGCGCGCAAAATGCCTTGCCGTTGATGTTGTCGGACACGTCCAGCAGCGTGTCGAGGTCGCGCATCTCGCCGTCGCCCCGTTCGAGGCGATCCATGATGTCGGTGAGCCAGTAGGTGCCCTCCCGGCAGGGCGTGCACTTGCCGCACGACTCGTTCCGA
The DNA here is from genome assembly GCA_021795575.1 of Bacillota bacterium. Taxonomy (GTDB): domain Bacteria; phylum Bacillota; class Sulfobacillia; order Sulfobacillales; family JAIMBI01; genus JAJZWV01. The sequence goes on along the minus strand of JAJYPH010000043.1, from coordinate 2,622 downwards.
TAAAAGCGCACCACCCGCGCCACCGCCCGCACGATGCAGGTGCTGTCGTCCATCACGATGCACCCGCCCGACCCCAGCATGGACCCGGCTTGCACCAGGGACTCGTAGTCGATGGGCGTATCCAACTGCGAGGCCGGCATGCACGGCATCGAGCTGCCGCCCGGGATGACCGCCTTGACGGCATGGCCGGTTCGTACGCCGCCCGCGGCCTCGATGAGCTCCGCCAGCGTCCAGTCCAGCGGCACCTCGTAGTTGCCGGGGCGGTTCACGTGGCCCGACACCGACATCACCTTTAGGCCGGGGCTTTTCTCGGTACCCCACTGGCGATACCAGTCCGCGCCTTCCAGCACCAGCGGCGGCAGATTCATGATCGTCTCCACGTTGTTGACCACGGTGGGCCGTCCGTACAAGCCCGCCACGGCCGGAAACGGGGGCTTGGACCGCGGGTTGCCCCGCTTGCCCTCCAGCGACTCCAGGAGGGCCGTTTCCTCGCCGCAGATGTACGCCCCCGCCCCGCGATACACAAACATGCGGTGCGAGAAGTCGTAGCCCATGACGTGCTCCCCCAGGATCCCCGCCTCTTCGGCTTCCCGGATGGCCGCCGTCAACCGCTCATAGCCGTGTAGGAACTCGCCGCGGATGTACACGTACGACTCCGGGGCCCCGATGGCGAAGCACGTGATGATCATGCCCTCGATCAGCTGATGGGGGTTGCCCTCGATGAGCTCGCGGTCCTTGAACGTGCCCGGCTCCCCCTCGTCCGCGTTAATCACCAGTACACGGGCCCGTCCGTCCTTGGGGAGAAAGCTCCATTTCATCCCGGTGGGGAAGCCGGCGCCGCCGCGACCCCGAAGCCCCGACGCCTTCGCCAGCTCCACCAGCTGATCCGGCTGGTTCGCCTGAAGCGCCTGCTGCAGCGCGGTGTAGCCACCGTGCTCGCGGTACACCGCGAGCTGGTGAACGTCCGCCACGTCGCGCTGACGCAGCAGATAGTGCCGGTTGGGCAGTGCACTACCCACGATGTGTCGCCTCCCTGGCCTCCGGCGTTGTGGGAGGGGCCCACGCATCGGGCTCCGGCACGGGCATCTCCAGCAACTCCCGGTACGCCTCGGGCGCCACGGGCCCGCGATACACCAGGTTCACCTGGCAGGCGGGTGCCAGGTCGCACGCCGCCAGGCATTCCGCCTCCAACAGCGTGACCGCCCCGTCGCGTGTCGTTTGGCCCTCGGCGATGCCCAGATCCTGCTCAAGGTTCTCCATCAGCGTGTCGGCGCCGGCCATCATGCATGACAGGCCCAGGCACACGTGAACCGTGCGCCGTCCGGTTGCCTCCGACCGAAACAGCGTGTAGAACGACACGACCGAATCCACATGCTGCCGGGTCATCCCCAAAAGGTCCGCCGCCGCGTCCAGCGCCTCGGGCGGGAGCCAACCCCGCTGGGTGCGCACGCGGTGCAAAAACGGCATGAGCGACGATTGGGCGTTGGGAAACGTCGCGCGCGACGCCTCGGCCCACTCCTGCCACTCCGCCGGCCACTTGTGTTCGCTCACTTGTCCACGTCCCCCAACACGATGTCAATGGTCCCAATCGCCACGATCACGTCCGCCACCAGGCCGCCGCGCGTCATCGCCGGCATTGTCTGCAGATTGTAGAAGCTGGGCGTGCGCGCCCGCCACCGATAGGGGCGGGCGCCGCCATCCGACACGATGTAAAACCCCATCTCGCCCTTGGGGCCCTCGACGCCCTGGTACACCTCGCCCTTCGGCACCCTAAACCCCCCGCTCACCAGCTTGAACTGATGAATCAGCGCCTCCATGTTCCCGTAAATCTCTTCCCGGGGCGGCAGCGAGACTTTGCGGTCGGTGGTCGTGTACGCGCCCACGGGCTCAATCTTGGCCAGCGCCTGGTTCATGATGCGGATGGACTGCTCCATCTCCTCCATGCGCACCCAGAACCGGTCGTACGAATCCCCGCCGGTCCGCACCGGCACGTCAAACTCAAACTCGTCATAAAAGCAATACGGCGCGGACTTGCGCAGGTCCATGGGCACGCCCGAGGCCCGCAGGATGGGGCCAGTGGCGGACAGCGCCAGCGCGTCTTCTTTGCTCAGGCGGCCGACCCCCTTGAGCCGGTCCTCGATGAGGGGGTTGCCCTGGACCAGGTTCTTGTACGACTGCATCCAGCGCGGGAACCCGTCCAGAAAGCGCTGACAGTTTTCGTGAAAGCCCTCCGGCAGGTCGTACGCCAGCCCGCCCACCCGAAAATAGCTCGGGTTCATGCGCACGCCGGCCGTCTGCTCGATGAGGTCCAGGATCAGCTCCCGCTCGCGCAGGCAGTAAAACAGCACGCTCATGGCGCCCAGGTCCATCACGTGGGTCCCCAGCCACACGAGGTGGCTGCCCAGCCGGCTCAGCTCGCTGAACAGCACGCGAATGTACTGTGCCCGCTTGGGCACCTCGATGTCCATGAGCTTTTCTACGGCCAACACGTACGCCAGGTTGTTGGTCAGAGGCGACAGGTAGTCCATCCGATCCGTGAGGGTGTTGGCCTGCTGGTACGTGTGCGTCTCCGCGGTCTTTTCAAACCCGGTGTGCAGGTAGCCGATCACCGGCTCGGCATGC
>JAJYPH010000222.1 GCA_021795575.1 Bacillota bacterium | reverse complement strand
CCCGCCGCGCGCCACGCGGTGCCCACGGGGGCCAACGCGGCCTGGATGGCGGCTTCCCAGGTGGCCCACGGCACCGGCCCCGCCGCCCGGGGGGCGGCCAGTTGCTCGGCCAGGGGCGCGATCGCGGTCGCCACCGCCTCCGCGAGGATCCTCCGGATCTTGTCCACGAGTGCGTCCTGCGCTATCATGCCGTCACAGCTCCTCTTGATGGGTCTGAGAGGACCCCCATTTTGAGGAGCTTCCTTCGGCTTTGCGCCCCGCCACTCCTTTGCGTGCATATGTTCTATTCTATCCCAGAAACTGTCTCACAATCGTAAGCCGCACCCCAACTTTGGGTTAGCCTTGCATCTCCATCCCGGAGGCGATAACATTACCCCAACAGGTTGGAGTTCTCGCGCAACGTCAGTGGTCTCCGGTGCCTCACGAGGGGGAACTGGCCATGGTTGGGAGGGTCCGTCACCAGCGGTCTTCGCTCGGGAACGCGCGGCGCCAATGGTTCGCGATGCTGGCGGCTATTTTGGTGACTGTCGGCGTGACGGCGACATCGAGCCTCGCAGTGGCGAGGGGAGGCTTGCCGCCGCCCTGTTCACAATCCCATTGCTACTCTAGCCTGCACGCGCGCGGATCGCTTTCTGGCGCTGAGGTCCAGTTTACAAACCAAGCCCTGGTCATGCCGAGCGAGGAGTTGCAAGTCGGAGGCCATATCACGAACGAGATCTGGCTAGTCACGCAGCTTAGCACCTCGGTCGAGGCATGGGTGGAGACCGGTCTAGCCGATCAGTGCAACAAGCTCGCGTCAGCGAATCAGACCTGTGCGACACTCGGCGGTGTTGCAGAGTATCAACTCTTTTGGGCCGACAATTACGGACCACCGGGATGTATCGCCGGATGTTTCTATTTTCACAGCAAGGGGTCGCAGGCAGCCAACGGAACCAACCACGTATACGAAATCTGGGACCCGAGCAACGGCGCGAACAACAACTACAACGTATACTACGATTACAACTTAATCGGAACAAGCACTATTCAGCGAGTGCCGAGTGGAGTGAAGGTTCGCTCGGGAATGGAACTGTACGCGCCAAATGGCATAGGTCCTTCGCAGTACACTGGCAATTTTAACAACTACACAGAGGGATACCAAAATGGAGTTGGATGGATTTATTTTAACTCATCAGATTCCTATGGATCGGTAAGCGTAGGTTGTAGCAATCATCCGCAAGGGTATTGCTTAAACGGCATTGGCTATCAGCCTAGCGAATGGAGCGATAGCAAGCCAGGTTAGTTCATCTCCGGACGGAAGGGGTTAGATTCCATGAGTAATGGCAGTCGCATGGCCCACAAGTGGTGGACCTTAATTGCCGTGGTGACATTTGGCGTGCTGGGGGTCGTCGCCGTAAGCCGCGCCGGCGACTCGGGGCGGCTAACCCAAGCAGGACACGTGCCTCAGGTCGTGATGTACCATGGGGTGAACCAAACCCTGTTGCAGGCGTGCATGGCAAAGCAGCAGAACTGTACGGAGACTGTACCCGGATTGGCCCACTGCATGAAGGTCCACCGGCGGTGCAACAACACCGTGTCACGGGTGGGGTGGCTGGGGGCTAAGGTACCCTCCGGCACAAAGTTGCTGACTCGCCAGCAGGTATTGGCGGACAACGGTGGTACCGGGTCCAACATCAAGCGTGCGACCGTCCTGCTCACGACGTATGGCGCCCTCCACCGCGAGGATCCGGCCCTAGCGGCGAGCACGACGATTAACCCAGAACGACCAGTTTACCTGGTGACGGAGTGGTTCGTCAAGCCGGAAGTGGTGGATATCTCGGTGCCCCAAGGTGCCCCTGCCCAGGGCATGGTCAAGAGCGAACAGCTCGTGGTGGATGCGGTGACGGGGCAGGTAACGGACTACACGCCATAGGCCGTCGGAGTAACCCGTCATCGTGAACTCGTTCCGCCACGGACATCATCTCCAAGCGTAATTGCAGCAGAGGGCTCTGCCCACAACCACTCTGCCATAGAGGGCGCCGACCTTCCTCGATGCTCGACGCAAACGCCACACGTGTGGTGTTCCGGCGCGGCGGCTGCCCCGCAGGCCACGGACCCACTTAAGGCCGTCCCGTCACCGGCACGCTTCGACATAGGGCTGCCGGATCCGTGCGAAGCCTTCCTCTGACGGCTTCGGTCAGGACAGAAGGTGCCGTCACGCCCACCACAACCGTTTTGCCACCGCAATTCGCGGACACCGAACACCGTCTACTGCGGGTCAAATAGGGCTGGCTACTACACCCAGCGTCGCGGCGGCGCGGCGGTGGTTGCGGCAGTTTTTCCACTGGTACCACACGGAGCACCGGCACAGCGGCCTCGGGTGGCTGACGCCGGCGGTCGTCCATCGGGGCGAGGGGCCCCCGGTCCAACGGCAGCGGGCCGCCGTCCTGGCCGCGGCCTACGCCCGCCACCCCGAACGGTATGCGGCGGGCCCGCCTCAGCCGCCAGCCTTGCCCGACCGCTTGGGGATCAATCCGCCTGAGGATCCCCGGTAAAGGCGTGCGAGACTTTCCTGCGGCCATCTGTCCATAGGGGCTTGACACCTACCGGGCCGTTCTCTGGAATGGTTCGTCCTCCCCGAACCCAAGGGATCACATCGTGTGAAAATCCCTTGACAACCGGCAGGAGAAGGCTTTCCCGACGTAGAATGCTTGGTGCCGACGGAGGGCCCACGTAGCCTGAGGTGACCCCAGAGCGAGTTCCCGTCATGGACAGGAAGGAAGAGCAACGCATCACAAACGAACTGGTCCTTGAGTGAATAGGAGGCGAGATCCTTGTCAAAGCGTAAGGTTCGGCTGTTTTGAATTGGCGGTCTCTCTGGTTTGGTGCTCGGCATCCTGTTTCCTGTGAGGGTGTTTGCGGCGAGCTTCTCGAACGCCGGCGGTGACTTCGTGTGGTACAGTTGGTTGACGATCTCGGCATTCCAAGCGGGTTCCGGCTATGTTCATGTCCAATCAGTCGACACGTGGACTGGTAACGCCAACGGCGTCCTGGTTGGAGTCAACAATAGCGGCGACTCCAACGTCGTGTTCACAGGCCCTGGAGAAACCTACAACTTCGCCCTCCCCCGGAACACGAACTACGCTGTTGTGGGGCAGGCTTCCGGAACGTTCGACTACGAGTACGCCTACTTCAACGGGTACACGTATTAGACCCGACAACGCCGGCGCAGGAGGCGCCGCCCACCAAGGAGGTGGTCAAGCGCCATGGCGTCGACCGCCTCCTTTCGCAACCGTAGTGCGGATGTCTATAGCGTGTCGGCCGGGAAGATGGCAAGGCATCTTCGGGGGGGCGCTACATCTGTTGGCGGCGTTCCCGTTTGCCCCCGGGGCTAACTACTTCGCGCGGCGGCACCCGACCGCTGCGGTGCGCTGGTGGAGACCCCGGCCGCCATTCGGTTCTTATCCTGCGAACCGCTATTGGGTCCGCTCGACTTGTCGGCCTTCACGCCCTTTTCCGATGAGTGCTACTGTCAGGATCGGTTGGACGGTTGCCGGCCTCGGGCAACGCCCGGGTGCCCCATGCCGGGTATCGATTGGGTCATCGTCGGGGGCGAGAGCGGCCCCGGTGCCCGAGCGATGGACCCTGCGTGGGCGCTATCCCTGCGAGACCAATGCCAAGAGGCGGGCGTAGCGTTCTTTTTTAAGCAGTGGGGCGGGAAGACACCGGGGGGGACGGCAGAACTGGATAGCCGCCTGTGGCATGAGTGGCCCGCGTCGCTCCCTCCGGACTAGGAGCCTTTTCGGAAATTCCCGGGTGACCCGTCGCGGGCCGGGCCGAGTGCCCCGCCGGGGGCCGCGAGCGGGCGTCGGCGAGGCGGCGGCCCCGGCGCCGCCCGATGCGGGGCGGATCTGCGCACACCATGCTCGGGATCCCCGGATCCCGTTGAGCGGGCGGCGATGACGTGGGACGAACGGTCGGGCGCGCGTTAGGCCGGCACGCGCCCCCACGCCTTTACGTGTTCCACGATGGCCGCGATGACCAGCCGGCCGTACCACAGGTAGCGGCGCCGGTGGTGCGCCGTCTTCACGGCGGCGCTCGCCCACAGGCTGTTGGCCCGCTCCACCGCCGTGCGCTGGGCATAGATCTGGCGCCAGGCGCGCGACCCGTACGGCACGCCACTGGCCGCGTACCGGGTGCCGCGGTGGTTCACCGTCACCCGGCCCCGCGCCTTCGCACAAGGCGTCGGACAGGGGGCGGCCCGGCGGTTCTGGGCCGGGCAGGCCCAGATCAGGATCCCCGGGCGCTGCTGCCCGCGGGGCGCCAGCGGGCGCCCCGCGGCACCGATCGGCCGGAGATCCGCCCCCAGGTGCAGCCCCGCCGCCGTCGCGGCGGGGCTCAGGGCGGGCGGGGTCGGCGGGGTGTGCGGCGCGAATATCGGCGTGAGCCCGCACGTCCGCGTGAAGGTCCACAGCCCCGCCACGTCATAGGCCGCATCGGCCAGGAGGCGCCGCAGGGGGACCCCGGTGTCGGCATAGCGGGCCTGCGTCTTGCGCAGCCGGTCGGGCAACGCCACCCCGTCGTGCCGGTTGGCGGGGTGGAGCGCCACGCTGACCCCCAGCGGGTGCGCCGGCTGGCCAGGGACGGGATTGGCCACCACCAAGGCCTGGGCACAGTGGCCGAAGAAGTACCGGTGGCGGTGGCTATCCCAGCCCAACAAGGCGGTGGGGTCGCTGAAGTACCGCCGGCACCGGCACCGGCGGCCCGGGCACGCGCAGCCCTGGCGGCCAAAGGAGTGGGCGCCGCTGACCAGGCCCGTGCCATCCGCGGCCAGGTCCCAGGTCGCGGGCACCGCGCCCCGCCGCACGCTCTCCGCGACCACCAGGGCCAAGAGCGCATCCCAGGCGTCCGCCACCCGGGGGCGGAGCGGGTGCTGCCGCTCCCGGGCGGCGCGGGTCGCCACGCGGTCGATGGCGCCCGGCCGCCGCGGCGGGAGCTTCTCCCCGCG
>JAJYPH010000042.1 GCA_021795575.1 Bacillota bacterium | reverse complement strand
CCGCCCCCCCGCGTCCAAGACGGCCCGCTGGCGGCGCACCTCGGACTCCAGGGCGGCCACCACGTTGCGGATGGAGTTGACGTTTTTGACTTCCACCCGCGCCAGCGACTCCAGGGCGCCCGTGAATCCCGAGGGTTTGAGCGACAGGTTCGCGTCGCAGCGTATTGAGCCCTCTTCCATGCGAAGGTCCGACACATTCAGATACGAGAGGGTTGATACCAGCTCCCGAAGAAACAGGCGCGCCTCGTCCGGAGAGCGCAGATCCGGCTCCGTAACGATTTCGATGAGCGGCAGCCCCGCGCGGTTCAAGTCCACCAGGCTGCCGCGCGCCTGCCACAGGCTATCGCCCTCGTGCATGAGCTTGCCCGCCTCTTCTTCAATGTGAATGCGGCGAATCTGCACGTGGCGCACACTCTCGTCGGCCAGCGGTACGTCTAACGCCCCCCACTCGCAGATGGGGTGCGCATACTGCGTGATCTGATAGCCTTTGGGCAGGTCCGGGTAAAAATAATTCTTGCGGTCGAATCGGGAGCGGGTGCGCACGTCGCACCCCAGCGCCAACCCCGCGCGCGCCGCCAGCCGCACCACTTCGCGATTCAGCTGCGGCAGGGCGCCCGGCAGGCCCAGGCACACCGGGCACACCGCCGTGTTGGGCGGGGCCCCGAACGCACTGGGGCAGGCACAGAACAGCTTGGTCCGCGTGGCCAGCTCGACGTGCACTTCGAGCCCGATGATCACTTCGGCGCCGTTGTCCAATATCACGAGGCGCCCCTCCCTTCGCCGGCCGGACCCACCCAGGGGCGGGGTCGGCTCGCTTCCAGCGCCGCGGCGGTGGAAAACAGCCGCGCCTCCTCCAGCCAGGGCGCGGTGAGCTGGATGGCGGTCGGCAGTCCCCCCGCCGTGACGCTCCACGGCAGCGACAGCGCCGGCAGTCCCGTGAGGTTCGCGCCCACCGTCATGACGTCGGACTGGTACATGGCCCAGGGGTCGTCCAACTTCTCGCCCAGCCGAAAGGCGGTCTCGGGCACCGTGGGCGTCAGCAGCACGTCGACCGCCTGAAAGGCCGCGCGATAATCTTGGGCCAACAGCGTGCGCGTCTTCAGGGCCTTCAGATAGTACGCATCATAGTAGCCCTCCGCCAGCGCGAATGTTCCCAGCAGGATGCGCCGTTTGACTTCCGTCCCAAATCCCTTGCCCCGCGTGTTCACATAAACCTCCGCGAGGTCTTGGCCCTCGCCCCGCACGCCATAGCGCACGCCGTCGTAGCGTGCCAGGTTGCTGGACGCTTCGGCCGGCGCGACCACATAATACGCGGCAATGCCGTAGCGGCTGTGCGGCAGGTCCACCGCCGACACCACGGCCCCCCGGTCGCTGAGGGCCCGCTCGGCCTCATCCAGCGCCGCCCGGGCGTCACGCCCGGCCTGGTCCCGCTGGCTCCCCACCAGTCCCACCCGGAGCCCCTTCAGGGAACCCCTAGCGTCCGGGGTCGGATCGCCGCCGGGCCCGTCCACGGACGTGGCATCGTGCGGGTCTCGCCCGGCCATCACGTGGAACACCTGGGCCACGTCCGCGACCCGCCGCCCGATGGGACCCACCTGGTCCAAGGACGATGCAAAGGCCAAGAGACCGTAGCGCGACACCCGCCCGTAGGTGGGCTTCAGACCCACCACGCCGCAGAACGCGGCGGGCTGGCGCACCGAGCCACCGGTGTCGGAGCCCAGCGCGACGAGCGCGGTGCCCGCCGCGACCGCGGCCGCCGACCCGCCGCTCGACCCACCGGGAACGCGGGTGGCGTCCCAAGGATTTTTCGTGGGGCCATAAGCCGAGTGTTCGGTGGAAGACCCCATCGCAAACTCATCCAGATTGGTTTTCCCGATCACCAAGGCCCCCGCCGCCTGCAGGCGTGCCACCGCCGTCGCGGTATACGGCGGCCGATACCCTTCCAAAATTTTTGATCCCGCCGTGGTGGGGGCATCTTTCACCACCAGATTGTCCTTGACCGCCACGACCACCCCAGCGAGCGGCAGCGCGGCCCGCGCCTCCGGATCCATGCGGTCCAGTTCCGCCGCGTCCCGAAGCGCCCCGTCCGCACGGACATGCAGGTAGGCGTGCAGCCGGGACTCCGTCTCCGCGATGCGCGTGAGCGCGGCCTCCACTCGGCGGACCACCGACGCTCCCTGATGGACCGCGCGTGCGCTTTCCGCGACGCTTTCGTCTCCAGGCGTCATGCCCGGCCCTCACCGGACTGGGCGGCCGGCGCGCTCACAATGCGCGGCACCCAGTACTGGCCCTCGCGCGCGGCGGGGGCGGCTGCCAGCGCCGCCGACCGATCCAGGCCCGGCACCACGGCGTCGTCCCGCCACGGGTCGGGGGCGACCGCCTCGGGGACAAAAGGGTCGACGCCTTCGGTATCCAGTGCCTGCAGCGTCGACACATGGACCAGCACACCATCCAGATCGCGGCCCAGCGCGACGGCTTCCTCGGGCTCCACCCTCAGTCGGGCCAGCTCTGCCACCCACGCCACCCGGCCCGCTCCCGCGACCGCGGTGTCATCTTCCTGCCTCAACGAACGCCCCCATCCCTTCACGCGGCCAACTTCTTTCCGCCCGCCCAGAATATACGAACGCCGCCAGCGGTCCAAACGCGGCGGGCATGGTCCGTCTCGGCGAGGGTGGCGCACAGACCAAGCGAGCACCGGGGTGTCGGTGCTCGCGCGGTCGGGGACCGAGTTAGGTCCGCAGGTGGCAGGCCACCAAATGGCCGCCGCCGATGTCCTTCAGCACGGGGACGTCGACTTTGCACACTTCCTCCGCAATGGGACACCGCGTGTGGAAGCGGCAGCCCGACGGCGGGTTCACCGGGCTCGGGACGTCCCCGGTCAGAATGATGCGCTCGCGGCGCATCGCCGGGTTGGGAATCGGAATGGCCGAGAACAGCGCCTCGGTGTACGGGTGGACCGGTCGACGGTACAAGTCGTCCGCATCGCCCATCTCCATCATCACGCCCAGGTACATGACGCCCACGCGGTCCGAGATGTGCCGAATGACGTTCAGCCCGTGCGCAATGAACACGTAGGTCAGCCCAAACTGCTCCTGCAGGCCTTCCATCAGGTTCAGGATCTGCGACTGAATCGACACGTCCAAGGCCGAGACGGGCTCGTCGGCCACGATCAGCTTCGGGTTGAGGGCCAGGGCTCGGGCAATCCCGATGCGCTGGCGCTGGCCCCCGGAAAACTCATGGGGATACCGGCGGCTGTGATAGGGAGCCAACCCCACCACGTCCAGCAGCTCCTTGACGCGCTCCTGCCGTTCGCTCTTGGTGCCCATCCGGTGAATGTCCAAGGGCTCCTGGATAATCTGACCCACGGACATCCGTGGGTTCAACGACCCGTACGGGTCCTGGAAGATGATCTGCATTTCCCGTCGGATCGACCGCATGTCGTTCTTGTTGTACTTCACGATGTCCTGGCCGTTGTACAGCACGGATCCAGACGTCGGCTCCTGCAGGCGCAGGATGGCCCGACCGGTCGTGGACTTGCCGCAGCCCGACTCGCCGACCAGCCCAAAGGTTTCTCCGCGCTTGACATTGAAGGAGACGCCGTCCACCGCGCGCACGTAGGCCACTACGCGCGACAGCACCCCTCCGGTGATGGGGAAGTACTTCTTGAGGTCGTGCACCTCCAAAAGGTTGTCGGGCAGCTCCTGCTCCGCTGCGGCACTGTCCACTACGCTCATGACACCGCCTCCTCACCGTGCTCCACATGGAGCCAGCAGCTCACCTTGCGATTGTCCGCCACCTGGGTCAGCACTGGCGTCTTGGCGGTGCAGATGGGCATCGCGTTCTTGCACCGCGGGGCGAAGCTGCATCCGGGCGGCAGATGCGCCAAGTTGGGCACCGTGCCCTCAATCACGTGCAGTTTGGCATGGGCCTCGGTATCCAGGCGCGGGATGGACTCCATCAGCCCACGGGTGTACGGATGCATCGGCTCCGCAAACAGGTCGGCGGTCGGCGCCTCTTCGACGACTTTGCCCGCGTACATCACCATCACCCGGTCCGTCATCTCGGCGACGACGCCCAAATCGTGGGTGATGAGCATGATCGACGTGTGGAAGTTCTGCTTGATTTCTTTCATCAGTTCCAAGATCTGAGCCTGAATGGTCACGTCCAACGCCGTGGTGGGCTCGTCGGCAATCAGCAGGCGGGGGTTGCAGGACAGCGCCATCGCAATCATGACGCGCTGCCGCATTCCGCCCGACAGAGCGTGCGGGTATTCGCGGACGCGGCGCTCCGGCGCCGGAATGCCCACCAGCCGCAGCATCTCGGTGGCGCGCTTCATGGCTTCGCGCTTGTCAACCTTCTGGTGGAGCATGACCGCCTCGGCAATTTGGTCGCCCACGGTGTACACCGGGTTCAACGACGTCATCGGCTCTTGAAAAATCATCGCAATATCTTTGCCGCGGATCTTGCGCATTTCATCGGGCGACTTTTTCAGCAGATCCTGGCCGTCAAAAAGAATTTCGCCCCCGACAATCTTTCCCGGAGGATTTGGCACCAGCTGCATCACGGACAACGAGGTGACGCTCTTGCCACAGCCCGACTCTCCCACAATGCCCAGCGTCTCTTCCGCGTCGACGTAGAAGCTCACGTGCTCTACGGCCGGGACGACCTCGCCCCGCTCCCCCGTGAAGTGCGTCTGAAGGTCGTGCACCTCCAATACCCGCTGTGCCACCGGCTTCCCTCCCTCTCTCTCGGCTCCGCCGTTTGGGTCCGACACATCATTCAGTGATTTGACGCACATTATAGTGGTCTGGCCACCCGGCCGGCAATGGAAAACCCATCCGCACCATCGGTCGCCAGCAGCGCGCGGGATTAAGGATGGGGCTCATTCGCCACCCGCGACCAGAATTCCTGCTCGTCCACCACCTCAATATCGAGCGCCCGGGCTCGGTCCAGTTTGCTGCCGGCCCCCTCTCCCGCCACGACCAGCGTGGTTTGGCGGGTCACAGCGGACTGCACGCGGCCACCGGCCCGGGTCACCGCTGCTTCCGCCTCGCGGCGGCTGGCGTGCGCCAGCGTCCCCGTGACCACCACGGACTGGCCGCTCAGCGGCCCCGGCGCCATCGCCCGATCTCCGTCGGGCTCGACAAAATTCACCCCGGCGCGGCCGAGGCCTTCGACCAGCGCCTGGCCCGCCGGCGCCCCAAAGAACGCCACGACACTGTCCGCGATGATGGGACCCACGCCCGGCACGGCCGCCACCTCGTCGGCATCGGCCGCCATGAGCGCGTCCAACGTGCGAAAGTGCCCCGCCAGGGCGGCCGCGACCCGCTCACCCACATGGCGTATGCCAAACGCCACCAACAGACGCGACAGGGGCTGGGACCGGCTGGCCGCCACCGCGCGCACGAGGTTGTCCGCGGCCACAGGTCCGAACCGGGGCAGTTCCGCCAAGCGGTCGGCGGACAGGGCGTACAGGTCGACGGGGGTCGCCACCCAGCCGGCGGACAGCAGCTGGTCGACGGTCTTGTCACCCAGCCCCGCGATGTCCAAAGCGCCTCGGGATCCGTAGTGGATCAGCCCCTCCCGGCGCTGTGCGGGACACGTGAGCGCCGCCGGGCAGCGAATGTCCACCTCATCCGGCTCGTGCACCAAGGGGGTGCCGCACTCCGGACACGCGTCGGGGTACACATAGGGCAATTCGGTGCCCGTCCGCTCCGTGGTCAGCACGGATACGATTTCGGGGATGATTTCCCCGGCCTTCCTCACCACCACACGGTCCCCCACCCGCACATCCAGTCGCTCCAGGATGTTGGCGTTGTGCAGCGATGCGCGCGTGACCGTGGTCCCCGCCAGCTGCACCGGCGACAGCTCAGCCGTCGGCGTCACGGCCCCGGTACGGCCCACCGTGAGCCGGATGCCCAGCACCGTGGCCACATCCTCATCGGGGGGATACTTGAACGCCACCGCCGCCCGCGGTGCTTTCTGGGTGGCCCCCAGGCGCGCCGCCGTGCGAAGGTCGTCCAGTTTGACCACCAGGCCGTCGGTGTCGTAGTCCAACGTCCGGCGCTGCTCGCGCCACTGCTGGACAAACTGCCACACCGCCTCAAGGTCCGTACACCGCTGCCAGTGCGGCTCGACCGCGAACCCCAGTGAGGCCAGGTGCTCCAAAGCCGCCCCCTGCGTGGCGGGCGGCTCCTCGGCCTCGCGAATTTCGTAGAGAAAGGCGGACAACCCCCGGGCCGCCGTGATCGTGGGATCCAATTGACGCAGAGATCCGGCCGCCGCATTGCGCGGATTGGCCAACAGCGCTTCCTCCCGCGCCGCACGGTCGGCGTTCAAGGCGGCCAGGCGGCTTTTGGCGAGATACACTTCCCCCCGCACCTCCAAGTCCACCGGCGCCGAGAGCTCCCCCGGGATGCCCGCGACGGTCGCCGCGTTGGCGGTGACGTCTTCGCCCGTGCTCCCGTCGCCGCGGGTGGCGGCCAGCACCAGCCGGCCCTGCCGGTACCGCAGGATGACGGACAGCCCATCGATTTTCATCTCCACGAGCCACGGCCCCGGCACGCCCACCCGCGCCATGAACTCCGCCAGCTCCGCTTGGCTCCGCGCGTTGTTGAGGCTCAGCACGGGCCGCGTGAACCGCACGGGGGGCAGCGTAGGCCGTCCCTTCGCCCCGACGCGCCCGGCCGGGGAATCCTTCGCCCCCCAGTCGGGATGGCGGCGGGCCAGCTCCTCCAGCTCCGCCACCAGCCGGTCGTATTCGGCGTCGGGCACGACGGGCGCGTCGTCCCGATGGTAGGCCACCTGGTGGCGCCGCACCTCGTCCGTGAGTGCGTCCCACCGCATCCGGTCGTTCTGAGGGTCAGCGTCGCGGGGAGCCGACCCGCCCTTCACGCGTTTTCTCGCTCCAGCTGAGCGTACCGGGCTAAAAGCGACCGAATGCCGCCACCGGGAAACGCCACCGTAACCTCCAGTTCTTCGCCGTCACCGCGGCTGGTCACGACCGTGCCCCACCCAAAGCGGGGATGGCGCACGCGTTCTCCGTCCGCGAAGGTCAGCGTCCGGCCCCCGGACGCCGTGTACGCCGGGGCGGCGGTGCGTCCCTGCACCACCTGGCGCATGTGCGCCGGCACCTCGTCCCAAAATCGGGAGACCGGGTTGTTCAAGGTTTGGCCGTTCAGCGTCCGCTGGCGGGCATGCGTCAGGAACAGCTGGTCCTGGGCGCGGGTGATGCCCACGTACATGAGCCGGCGTTCTTCTTCGACGTCGTTTTCCCCCTCTAAGGCGCGCGCGTGCGGGAACACCCGCTCCTCCAGCCCGGTCAGGAACACCACCGGAAATTCCAGGCCCTTGGCGCTGTGCAGGGTCATGAGCCATACCCCGCCACGGTCCTCCTTCACGGAATCCAGATCCGTCACCAATGCGACCCACCCCAAAAAGTCCCCCAGTTCCGGCTCACCTCGCTGGTCCTGGAAGCGCTTGGCCTCGGACGCCAGCTCCCCGATGTTGGCCATCCGATCCTCGGCATCCGGGGTGTGCTCGGCTCTGAGCTGCGGCATGAGCCCGCTTTCCTCGGCCACCGACAAAATCGCATCCGCCAGCGGCACCCCCGCGCGCTGCCGCCACTGGCGAAACTGCGCACCCAGCTGTGCCGCCGCCCGCGCGGCCGGCGGGGCGAGATCGGGAACCTGGTACGCCTCGTCCAGCGCGGTGGCGAGCGGCATGGCGCGGCTTTCCGCGTAAGCCCGCAGCCGCGCCAGCGCCACGTCCCCAATGCCGCGGCGGGGCACATTGATGATGCGCGCCAGCGACAAATCGTCGCCCGGGTTGTACATGACGCGCAGGTAGGCGATGAGATCTTTGACCTCGCGGCGTTCGTAGAAGCGGGCGCCGCCCACCAGCCGATACGGGATGCCAGCTCGGGCCAAGCCCAGTTCCAGCGACCGCGACTGGGCGTTGGTGCGGTACAGCACCGCCACGTCGTCCGGCGCATGGCCCTCGCGCACCAGGTCGTGAATCCCCTGCGCGACGAACCACGCCTCGGCTTCTTCGTCCGCGGCCGCAAAGCACTTCACCAGCGACCCGGCGGGGCGGCTGGTCCAAAGCTCCTTGCCCAGTCGCGACCGGTTGTTCCGCACCACCGCGTTGGCGGCATCCAAAATCGCGGCCGTCGACCGATAATTTTGTTCCAGCCGAATCACGACGGCGTTCGGATAGTCCCGCTGGAACTCCAGGATGTTGCGCAGCTCCGCCCCGCGCCAACCATAGATGGACTGATCGTCGTCGCCGACCGCGTAGAGATTGCCATGGCGGCCCGCCAGCGCACGAATCAGCCGATATTGGGCATGGTTCGTATCCTGATACTCATCCACCATCACGTAGCGAAACCGCTCCGGGTAGCGCGCCAGTGCCGGCGCCGTCTCCAACAGCGTCACCGCGGTGACGATGAGGTCGTCGAAATCCATGGCGTTCAAACGCCCCAGCCGCTCCTGATACAGGGTGTACGCTTCCGAGAGCCGCCGGCCCAGGTACGTGCCGTCGTCGACGTCCGCCGGACCGCGGCACGCGTTTTTCGCCCGGCTCACCTGCGCCAGCAGCTGGGCCGGCGGGAACTGCCGCTCGTCCCAATTCAGGGCCCGCACCACTTCCCGCATGACCGTGCGGGCGTCGTCCTGGTCGTACACCAAAAAGCGCGGGTCGCGGTCCACCAGCGGCAGCGCTTCCCGCAGCAGGCGTGCCGCGGTGGCGTGAAAGGTGCCCACCCACATCGACCGCGATTGGTCGCCCACCTGGCTCCGCACCCGGTGCTGCATTTCGGTGGCAGCTTTGTTGGTAAACGTAAACGCCAGCAGCCGGTCGGCGCTGACGCCCAGGTCTTCAATGAGATGTCCAATGCGATGGGTCAGCGTACGCGTTTTGCCACTGCCCGCCCCGGCCAGCACCAGCACGGCGCCTTCCGTGGTCAGGACCGCCTGCTGCTGTCCATCATTCAACCCCTCGGTCCAATCAGGCACGGCCCGTCCCCCCGGGAACAATTATACCGTGACTGCGACCCCCGCGCTGACTCAGCGAACGCCGGCTGTGTCCCTCTCCGATCAGCCAGCACCCCGACCCCGGCAGTGGGGCGGCGGCGACATGGTGTCGGCCGAGGTTCCGGCGCCGCGCGAGGTTTAGCCACCTCGTCTGGCCGGATTCACCGCCGGAGACAGCTCTTCGCTGCCCCGACGTGCGCTCCCGGATGGGCTTTGGGCGAATGAGAACGCACGCTCATTAACAACGAGCGCGCCGGCCCACGTGTTTCTACCGGGGGCCCTCCACGCCTCCCCGCTGAGAGGTCCGCGTGTGGGCGGGGCGTCACGGGCTCCCCAGGCCGAGGTGGCGCGACGCCATCACATTCGTGTGACGTTCATGCTGCACCTCCCCGTGACGAATCAGGCGGCGCAGGCCGAACGCCGGCGAGGCGTCCATGGCCCCCGCATCCGCCCCAGTCTTGGTCGGATGCCTCGCCCAGGGCGTCCTCCCCAAAGAGAGGTCCGCCTGAGGATCTTTCCGGCTCGTGGCCACGACGGCTTGCCCAAACCCCAAACCCGCCAAGCTATCCAGGGAAGCCAGCACGCAAGACGCTCGGCACCCTGGTGACCGCTCCCCCGATGAAACGCCTTCGTACCGACCACAATGGACGGCCGTCGTGTCGCCGCCGAGAGGTCCGCGGGGGGAAGCGCGCCAGCACCACCGACTGATGGGTAATGTCGCTCATGCACGGTGCATTCGGTGTTGGGCCAGAAGTCATAGGCGAATTCGGCGGCGCGCAACCCTTGGCGCCGTGAGCAGGGTCGCCTGTGGGGGCGGCCACCAATCCAAGGCCATGCCTCAGCGGCGGAAAGGAAACCGGGGCGTGCCCCGAGGCGCGGGCGCTACGCGCCGGGCAACAGCAACTTCGTCAACAAGCCCAGCATCATCATGGCCATGAGGCCGAGGCTCCAAGTCCAGCGTCGCTCCAACCGGTCGAACCGCCGGTCCACCGCTTCGAAGCGCCGGTCCATCCCATCAAACCGCGCATCCGTGGTTGCCCGGAGCTCGGCCACCTCGCCGCGGAGGTCCGACACCTCCACGTGTACGTCGCTCACCTCCACGCGTACGTCGCTCACCTCCACGCGTAGGTCGCTCACCTCCACGCGTAGGTCGCTCACCTGCGCGCGTACGTCGCTCACCTGCGCGCGTACGTCGCTCACCTGCGTGCTAATGTCGCCCAACCGCTCAAGAATGAGCCACGTGCTGCTCGGGCGCTCGTCCCCCGGTTTCGGCGGTCCGCCGCTCTCTACCACGCCGATCGACCTGCCTTTCGGTTCTTCGGCTCCCCTCATGCCGAGTCGCGTCCCGGCACCCGGAACGTGGTCAGGCGCCCCAGCATCATCGTCGCCAGACGTCCGATCCCCATGCCCACCACCCGCTCAACGATTCGATTCGGCGACCCACGTCCTTGGGCCCGCGGTCCGTCGGCCAACGCACGTCCGCCATCTGACGACGGCGCGCGTCGAGCCGACCCAGAACGAGCCGCGTACGGCTTGGGGTCCCTTCTTTTGGCTGTAGGGGTCGCCCGTTCTCACGGCGCTCCCCCTTTCCGCACAGCCGGGCCGAGCCTTGGCCAACCCTTCCCATAAAGCTCTCGAAGCCGGACTGTGCGCTGCCACGGAGGCAAGACCTCGTTCACCGGGTGGCCGACAATTCCAGCGCCAACTTTTTATACACTATGGGCGCGCGTCCGTTCACCGTCAAGTCCAAACAATCGCTAGTTTTCCTCATCATTCGACACCACTGCCGCGTGCCTGGCGGGTCGTGGCTCATTATTGCCCAGTCATCGCCGCCGTGCGACTGGAACTTGCCACCACGTGCCGGATTCGGCACGCACTGGCGCTACCGGATGGGCGTCGACCCGCCGAACCTCGACACCGACCGAACACTGCCTTACCCTGACGATGTCACGTCTTGCGGTACAGCCTTCGACCCCCAAACGGACCGATGGCCCCTGGGATCTCTCCGTTCATCCGTCACACATTGGCCAGGGAGGCGTACACGATGAATCTCAAATCGTTCGAATCTGACGTAGACCCGGTGGTCCTGGCACGTGGGCGCGAGTACCTGCAGGCGGGCCGCGTGCGCATGGTGGCGGCGCCGGCGTCGGGCGCCTGCCTCGCCGAGGTGCAGGGCAGTCAAAACTACACGGTGACCGTCAACGTGGCACCCGACGGCACCGTGGTCGGCACGGCGTGCGACTGCCCGTACGACGGCGGGCCGGTGTGCAAGCACGTGGTGGCCGTGCTGCTGCAGCGCCGCGGGGGGGTGCCACCCCTAGCGACGCCCGCCCTCCCCCCGCTCTCGGACCTCGTGCAGGCCGAATCGGCCCAGCGGCTGGCCTCGCTCCTGCTGGATCTCGCAGCCGAGTCGCCCATCCTGGCCGACCGCATTCGAACCGAACTCACGGGCCAGCACGAGCCGGTGGCCGCCCGTGTGGCGGCGGCCGGGCGGCGCATTCAGGAGACGATGCGCCGCGCGGCCGACGCCGACGGGTTTTTAGACTACCACGCGGTTTCCGAGGCCACCGAGGCCGCGGCGGACGTTGCCCAGGACGCCGAAGCCGCCTGGGAGGACGGTCAGGTGATGCTGGCCATCGGGCTGGAGCGCTGCCTGGTCCACGAGCTCGCGGCCGCGATGGAGATGGCCGACGACTCCGACGGGTTCATCGGCGGCCTGATTGACGAAAGTTTGGGACGCCTGTCCCGCGTGCAGGATACCGACGCTCCACCGTTGGACCCCCAGGATGAGGAGGCCGTCTTTGTGAGCCTTCTGGAAGGCGCCGACGACGGGGTGCTGACGGGTTGGCCCGATTGGCAGATGCCGTGGCTGCGCGAAGCGGCGGTATTGGCCACGAGCCCCGAGCGGCGCGCGCAGTGGGAGGCCCACGCCACGGCCGTGCTAAGGCGCAGCGGCACCGGCGCCGAAGGGTACGTGGGTCAGGAGCTGGCGCTGCTGCGTTACGGCCTGCTGGCGGAGTACGGCGAGCCCGCTGAGGCCGAGGCGTACCTCAGCGAGCACCTCCGCTTTCCGGCCTTGCGGGAGATGGCCGTCCGCACGGCGGTCACCGACGGGCAGTTTGACGAGGCGCTCCGTCTGGCCCGGGACGGTGTGAACCAAGACGGCGGGCGCCAGCTGCCCGGCCTGATTCAGCGTTGGAAGCAACTGATCTACGAGGTGGCGGGCACGGCTGGCCGACCCGCGCTGCAACGCGAGATTGCGCTGGAATTGGTCACCGATGGCGATTTTAACTATTACGCTCCACTCAAAAACGCCACCGATGCCATCCTGTGGCCGGGCGTGTACCACACCCTGCTGACCAAACTGGAAAGCAGCCGGCACACCAGCGTGTACACCCAGATTCTCATCGCCGAGGGGGAAACCGAACGGCTTTGGGTCTATTGTCAAACTCATCCGCACGAGGTGGACACCTTGTACCCGCATCTGGTGCCGCGATATCGCACTGGCGTCGTGGCCATCATGGGCGAGCTCATCGAGGTAGAGGCGGAGCGCGCCACTAACCGGGACTATTACCAGAAGGTGTGCGCCCATATCCATGAGATGGTGAGGGCCGGCGGCATGGACGAAGCCCGCGTGCTGGTGAGCCGGCTCAAAGCCCGCTACCCCAGAAAGCCAGCCTTCCAGGAGGAGCTTCGAAGGGTCGAGCGAAGCCTGGGCCAACCGCCCTGACCCGACAGCCAAACGAGTAGCCATGGCAGCCGGTCGAGGGCCACAGTGCGGAACCGGCTGCCGCCGGGGCCCGTCACGGCACCTCCGCCCCGGGTACGACGGCCGGGGCGGCCACAGGAGACGCAGGGGCCCTGAGGCGAAAGGCGCGCATGTCCGTGCCGGCCAGCGCCAGCACACACGCGGCCATCAGGACGGCCGCTAGGCCATAACTGGCTGGCGTTCTATTGGCATCCCCCATCACGCCGACGGCTCCGTAAGTGATGGGAATGGCCAGCGCGCCCATCATGTCGGCAACCGAGTTGACGCGGCCACGCAGCCTCGGGGGACGATGGGTTGGACCATCGTGGCGCCGAGAGAGCCGTCAGCGCCAGTCCCAGCCCCTTCAGCGCCATGGCCATGGACAGTCCCAGCCGCTTAAGCGTCAGCATCCCAATCGCAACGCCCCCTACGATGATGCCGGCCCCACTGGCCGCGCCGAAAATCCGCAGCGCGGTGGCTGGCGCATGAAAGCTTGGGTGAATCAACCTGGGTGCCACCGCATTGGCGGGCCCGACCACGATGTTGCTCACCAGCCCAATCGAACTCATGACGAGCAGGACGGGCCGCTGGCGAATCCACCGCCATGCCTCCCCCAGCACCTCCGTCATGCGCGTTGACCGCTGTCCGTGGCCGGATTCATCTGACGGGTAAACGTAGTAGACCCCGGCCACCGCGATGACGTCGCCGCCAACGGTCGAACCCGCCATCCGCGCCACCGAGAGGTGCGGAACAGCGCGTTGGCCGCCATCCGGGCCTTGGGCGGCACAATCTTGGGAGAGATGGCGGCCCGCGCCGGGTCGCAACGGGCGACTGCCGCCCCCATCAGCGCCGTGACCAGATACACCGGCCACAGGAGCTGGACACCAAGCCCCACCGTGATGGCCAGCACGGCCGCCAACGCGGCCGGCCCGACGTTCGACCACACCCTCATGCGGCGGCGGTGCGCGCGGTCGACCAGAGCGCCAAGCCAGGGGCCCAGCACCACCACGGGCAAGAACGCTGCCGCTGCCACACGCGACGTCAAAGCAATAAGTGCCAAACGCGGACGGTTTCACCCAGCCACAGTCGCCGCATATCCCGGTTGACAGCAGCAACCAAAGCGCCCCTGCTTCACCTGGAGCCCCCCAGTCGGTCGGCCTCATCGTCGCGTGGGCGACTCATCCCGTCGTCGGTCGGAGGTACAGTCAGTGCCGCTAGCGGATTAGAAGCTGGGACCACCATTTTCGAGAACCTTGGGCCCTGGTGCGGCACAGCGGCCGGGACGCCGAAGGTTCGCCACTGATGCCAGTATGAGGCCCACCCTTACCACACCCAGCGGAGGAAGCGAGACTAGAGGACACATCAGCCTGGCTCCCGCCTGCACGCCAGCCTGACGTCACAGCATGCCGCTTGGGCCGACTTGCGCGAACCGCTGTTTCGGCCAGGTGCTGTTCGCCTCGGTCCCCCGCTCCACGTCCCACAGCGTTGGGCACAACGCCCTGCAGGGCTTGACACCTGCCGGGTCCGGGTTACGCTGATAGACGAGGACGGGTCGCCGATTCGCCCCGGCATCCTGGACCAGCGGTTACAGCGGGTAGCGCGCCAATGTCCAACCGTCTCAGCCGTAGCATGCAGGCGAAACAAGTGCTGGCCGTCAGGGCCGGTCGCACTTGCCCGCGTCCAAGGCGGCGTTGCCTTGAGCGAGTCCGGCGAAGTACCCAACCGCCGTACGTCGTGTGCCCACCTTGGGTCTAGAGGAGGTGGTTTGTGTGCGAGCCGCCACGCGCAGGGGGTTACCCCAGATTTGCGGCCCACTGACGGGTCCCTCCGGAACCGAGACGTCTGAAACGCGAACCGCGAAAGGCGTTCCCCAAGCATGATGGCTCTTGAACAGTTGATCCTGGTCACACTACAACAAATTAACTGGCAGCTGGACACGTACAATTCCTTGGACTCCAAGACCGTAGGGTTGCTAGCCTTTGATGGGGCCGTCGTGGCCGCGTTCGCGGTGGTCCACCCCGCCATCGGAGGTTGGGCCGTCGCGGTTCTGGTGATGGTCGGCCTCAGCACTCTCTTCTGTCTTCGGGGACTGGTGGTCCGTAAAGTCTATGTGGGTCCCATCACCACCAGCCTGGTATCAGATCTGGTCGCCGAAGATGCCGAGGGGGTTCTCTACCAACTTCTCGCTGACTTAGGCGATGCAACACAGCGAAACCAAGGGCCGATTGCCCACAAGCGAGTATACTGGACCTGTGCTGCCGTGGCGCTTGGGTTTGCCATCCTGTTTGGCTTCGCCGCCTTGGTGACCGGATGAAAGGAAGGAGGACCCCTGATGGCCACTGACAAGAACAATCCCCCGCGGGGCGAGACGAAGTCGAAGACCGGCCTGAGACCTTTACCCCCGGCGCGTCCCGCAGAGAAGCAATTGACCATAGACAAGAGCTGGGGACCTTACAAGCGCAACCTCCCGCCAACCCCCTCGAAGAAGAAATAGCGTCCCCGTCACCCCAGCATACGCCTTGCCCGCCGGCCGGCCTGCATGCCGGGCGGTGCCTGCAGTCGGCCAGAGGTCCACCATGGCCGCAAATGCCACCACCGCCACGACCTCGGTGTAACGCATGCGGTGCGGCAGAAGTACGCCCCAAACGCGGAGAGGATTGCGCCCTGGCACTGTCGGCCCATCCCCAGCGGACGGATCCAGATCTGCCAGCTGGACGCTTGGAAAGCTGGCGGGCCGCTTCACCCCGGCGAGAACCCCGGCCCATCGGCAGGCGTTAGTTGGATCTGGAGGGGATGGGGGTGCGTGTCACCGCCGGGTTGCTCATGCTGCTGGTCGGGGTCATCACGGCCTGTGGATCCCTCGCGTCCGCTCCGCCGGCGCGTCAGGGACCTCAGGTGGTGTCGGCCCGCTTTGGGTCCGGCCCCGAAGGGCCCCCGATGACGCCAACGTCCGTGGCCAAGGGGACTCCTATTGCCGTGACCTCGGTGACCGCCGATATCGGCTTCGTGCTTGAGCGGGCGTCCAACGAGTCCGGGGTGGGCGGAGCCCTTCTCCGGACCGTGGACGGTGGAGCCAACTGGGCCACCCTGCCACTGCCCCCGCGACTGGTGTATCAAGGGCTTTACGCGCACTCTGCCAACAACGTGGTGGTGTGGGCCGAGACCCCGGGCTGCGTTGACGTGGGCCACACCTGCACCGCGGAAGTGCTGTCGAGCAGCGACGGCGGCCTCCACTTCACGGTGACCGAGAAGGCCAATGGCCTCGCTTGGACCGCTGCGCGCGCTTACGCGCCCGCGGGTCTCTGGCTGGCGGCCAGTTCCGCAAACTGCTTTGGGAGCTGCCACCCCGTATCTGCCCTGTACACGTCCACGACCGCCGGAGCGACGTGGACAAAAGCGGCATCCGGTGCGAACGTCCCCGCGCTCGTCGCCGTGTGGACCAAGGACGGCACGTCCGGCTACGGTCTCAGTGCCCAAGGCCTCTACCACTCGGCGGACGACGGTCGGAACTGGACGCTTCTCTCCAACCTGCCCACGCCGGCCGGAGGAGGCGCCTTCGCGGCGTTTCTGGGCACCATCGCGGTTCCGTCCCCGGGGGTGTTGGACATCAGCGCGTGCAACGCTGCCGCCCTAGCCGGCGGGGGATGCCCGGTTTCCGTGTTCCAGTCCACCGACGGCGGTCACACCCTGCGAAATGTTCTCAACTGGAGCGGGACCCAAGAAGGGCTGCTCCACATGGTGTCCTCCGAGCAGGGTACGGTGATCATGACGGGTACGACGGGTGCCAACATCGTTCCGGGCCATCCCCGCACCAACATCGCGGTTGCGACCCAAAACGGATTTGCCACCGCGACCGTCTCGTCGCGCCTCCCGCTGTACGCCGATGCCGTCGCCTTTCGGTCTTCCCAAGACGGGTGGGCCGTGGGAACCCCGCAGGGATGCTTTCCTGGTCCGCCAAGCACGTGCCCGCTGACGCTGGCCACGACCGCGAATGGTGGGCGCTCGTGGTCACTGGTCGGCACCCCGCCGGTCCCTACCCAGGCCGTGCAGCACCCGGCCGCGCACGTGTGGTGGGGACTGGGCACGGGCTCGAGTGCCTCGGCGCTTTCGACCAGCACCAATGGGACCACCTGGCGCGTGGTGGGAGCGATACCTGGGACGAGCTCCGGTGGCGGATGCGGAACCACCACCATCTCGTTTCCGTCAGCCAACACGGGATACGTGGTGGACGGGGCCGCGCTGTACCGCACCGTCGACGGCGGTCGGAACTGGGCGCTGCTCGGGGCCTCCCCGACGAAAATCGACAACATCTGGTTCTCCAGCGCATCCCAAGGCATCGCTCTGGCTGGACACTGCGCGCAGCCGTCGGCGAGGCTCTACGCGACCCAAGACGGCGGTGAGCACTGGACGCCCAGGGGCCGCCTGCCATCGGGGGCTATTGCCGTCGTGTTTCAGTCCCCCACGGTGGGTTGGGCCACCGTGGCCGTCGCCGGCCACAAGGAAGTTCGCCTCCTCGAGACCACGGACGGTGGGGCTGCATGGCGGCCCGTGCCCCTGCATCTTCCCGTGAGCAGTTCCGGGCTGGTGTCCCTCCCGGGCGGCACGCTCGTCGTGGAAACCTCGGGGTCGTGGTTGATTGTCCAGGCAGGCCGGCTCACCGCTACCGTGAAGATGCTGGGCAGTACCACCCGGGGTGTCGCCTTCGCTGGCATCCTGCCGATAAGGACCGCGGGACGCCTTGAGATATTCATTCTCGGCCAAGGCCTCTGGAGCAGCCCTTGGCAGCGGAACATGGTGCTGCAAGACTCCGCCGGCTGACCGGGTGTCCAACGCCCCGGTCGGCGACGACTGTCTGTTGCGCCAGACGGGCATTGTCGCCGTTGTTGGCTTAGGCACAGGGGCTGAAAGCCAAAGCGTCCCCGCCCAGTAGCCAGCTTTGTTGTGTGGGGAACCACACACCCGGGTTTCGACGGTCCCGGTGGCTTGACCCTGTGCCAGCATCCCCGCCGGCCTCGACAGGGAGGTTCGCGGCATCCCTGCGATGGTCCATTGCTCCGTCGAGGCGACTTCCTCCCGTGAGGGCGACGTCCCGTCCGTGGTTGGAGGCAGCCGTCGTGGGTCTACCAATGCGAGGCGCAGGGTGGCCGCCAGGCAACCTTAGATCAAGGCTCCAAGTCCACAGTGGGCGTGGTCGTGACAGGGCGGCCGCAGGAAGCCCCGGTTGCCTTGGGTGTGTCTGCTTGGCCCCCCTCGGACCCACCGTGGCAACACTCGTTTCGTGCTGAGAGCCGCGGGAGCTGGGGCCAATCCTTCAACCGACCGCGAGGCAGCCACGCGCCAAGCTTTTACGCGTGGCAGTGGTATCGGCACATGGCAATACGCACGGTGTTGTCCGTCACCTTGTACACCAACCGATGCTCCTGTGTGATCCGACGGAACCAGTCATCGTGCAGACCGTACCCCAGGCGCTCGGGGTTGGCCATGCCCTCTTGGTTGCCGTCGCGCTGAACTTCTTGAATCACCGCATTAATCCGCCGGAGAACCGTTCTATCCTGCTCTTGCCACCAAAGATAGTGCTTCCACGCATTTTCATCCCAGACGACGGTCATTCATGCAGGCGGTGAGGCGCGCCCTGACCCGCCTCCACGCTCGATTGACTCCCAGAGTCGGCGCGCGTTGGCGGGGCTGCGCAACAAGTACGCGGTTTCCTTGCGCGACTCATAGTCGTCGAGCGCCACAGTGACGACGGGCTCGTGGCCCGCTCGCGTCACAACGACTTCCTCGCGGTCCTCGACCACCGGGTTTAGGGTCTCAGCGTAACGAGCACGAGACCCCCATATGTTAACGTCCTCACGCCATCCCTCCCCGTACAGGATATTGTACGTATGATCGCGTCGGCCGGAAGGGATGGTCGTTGGCCGCGGCGCAGGCTCTCCTTGGGTGTGTCGTGGGTGAGCGCCCCCTCCCTGCGCGTAGCGCCGCCAGCCGCGCCCATCATAGGAACAATCCCCCTGCTGACGGTGCACGGCATGGAGTTTCTCGGCGGTCACGTCGGATCCTCGTCGGACATGTGGCCGGCGAGACCGGTCGTCGTAGGCCCGCAAAGTTCGGCTGGACGGCGCGGTGGCGCAGCTGTGGTGCACATTCCGGCAAATCACCAGCAACCCCAGAGGCGGTCGTCAGGTCGTGCGTACCGTGGAAACGGGGTTTCCCCCTGGCTGCTGCCGTATGACCAACTCCCCCTGGGCGTCCCTGGTCGCGTTGGGGCAAGTGGCGGGGCAGCCGCGTCGTGGCGACCGTCGCGGTGCAGACCGGCGTTGCCGTCTGGACCGTGCGGTGCTGGCGGTGGCGGTGGGGGCCGCAGGGCCTCGGCCGGCGGTAAGCGCCAATCCTGCACGCTCCCATGGCGCCCCTGACATTTCTCCAGATCACCACGAGGGACTTCCTGGTGGAACGCGGGGATCCGGTAACGAGCCTCTCCCTCGCCGACCAGGACAAACTACCAGCTACCGTCTGGGCGCCACACGTTCCCCGAGCGCCTCACCGCGGCAGGAACCAACCTCACAGACCTCGTATGCCTCGGCGTCATTCTTCCGCCATTCCTGACGTTTGCCAGTGAACACGTGACCGCGCAGATTGTGTTTCCCGTTATTGGTTGTTGGCGGTCGCCGTCCTGTCGGATGGTACCTGGGCCGCTGACAAGCCCCGCGCCCGCGCTTCTCCTCTCTCCACGCCTGGTCGCGATGACTCGGACCGGGGGCCAGCGTTAACAACGGCTTTCTACGCCAAGAAGGCAGGACCCGGACTTCGCGCGGCATCGGGCCAGTCAGCCACCACGGCAGACCACGCCTGACGACCACAAGGTCCGGCCGGGTCTGCAGGTTTGCGTCGTTTCCCTGAATGGTCGGCTACAATGTGAGACTAGGTAAGTGGACAACGAAGGCCGACCGACCGCAGAGGTCCGGAAAGGCAGGGACGATCCATGGCGGTAAGGGCGCTGGCGTCTCTGGACGCGCGGGTTCGCCGACTGCAGGATCTGGAACCGTTGCCCGAGCCCACCCGTGCATCTCTGCTCGCCGCGCTCCGCACCCGGGTGACGCAAGCATCCACAGCTATCGAGGGCAACCACCTAACCATCCGGGAGACCCAATTGATCCTGGAGGGCATCACGGTCGGCGGCAAGCCCCTTCGGGATCATCTCGAAGTCTTGGACCACGCCGAGGCCTGGGACGCCATGGTGGAGTGGGCACGGTCCGAAGACGCTGTGACGCCATTCCTGGTACGCTCCCTGCACGCCCTGGTCATGCGCCGGTCCCAGCCCGACATCGCGGGCCAGTTGCGGACCGCCCCCGTGGCCATCGCCGGCAGTCCCCTGGTGCCCCCGGACCCCGTTCTGGTACCGGGCGCGGTGGCCGACTGGTGCGAGCAGTGGCGGCTCCAGGCGGGCCATCCTGTCCAAGTCGGTGCGGCCATGCATGCCGCGCTCATGGCCATTCACCCGTTCACCGACGGCAATGGCCGCACCGGCCGGCTGCTGTTGACCCTGTGGCTGATGCGCCACCACTACCCGCCGGCGCTTCTGGAACCCAGGGATCGCAAGCGGTACTATGCGGCCCTGCAGGCCGCTGACGGCGGGGATCCGCGACCCATTACCCGTGTCGTGGGTCATGGCATCGCCCGCACCGTGACCTTGTACGAACGCGTGCTGGGGCTGCCGTCGCTACCCGCCCCCACACCTGTCAAGCATCCTTGACCGACGAGCGGAATTTCCGCGGGGTGGGTGTGCGGACGCGCATGAACCGTCCTCTCCGCGGGCAAGGCTCAGATATGGCCGCGGCCAGCCGCCCGGGCTCTCAGCCCCCGGGGGCGGGCGCCGAAATCAGGGATCCAGGGGCAAATGCCACCACACGCCCTCCCAGAAATCTGACGCCATCCACCGCTGGGCATAACGACGGACGGCTGTGCTCACCCATAGTGCCACAAATGTAAGAACTATTACGAAGGCAACAGCAAACTCTCCTGGAGACAGTTTGGAGACGTTGAACTCGTTATTCAACTTGAACACATTGATTACCACGGGCGCACCGATCGTGGCCAGCGATATCCATATGGTTCCGCGATCGGCCCGGTGGAGCGACCTCGTCTCGATGAGATAAGCACGATGCGCCCAAAGACATCGTGCCACGTCAGCGTCGGTGGATTGTTTCTCTCCTTTTAGCCGTCGCTTCACACGGTCAGTAAGTTGAAGCAGCCAAGCGACCTGTGCATAAACCGTCTCGATCCAAGAAGCGGCGGCGAAGACCGCCAAATATCCCACGCTGAAGCATGCCAGCAAGACCCACGGATCAATGGACGGCGCTTTATGAGTAACGGCCCACCCAAACGCAAGGAGGCCGCCCACGGAAGCAACCCGGCCCATATTATGGATGCCGTCGTGCGCCATTCATTAAGACCACCGACGTCACGCGAGAGCGGATCCTTCACGTGCCAGCGCCGGGACCGCCCCACGAACCGCTTCTTCACCCGCAGGGACTGGTCACATCCCGGCTCGGGCGGCCCGTTC
>JAJYPH010000041.1 GCA_021795575.1 Bacillota bacterium | reverse complement strand
CGAACCGAGGGCGTCGGCCGCCACCACCACCAGGGGGCGCCCGGTGGCCGGATCCCTCACGCGCATGCCCGAGTCGACCAACGCATCCACCTCCACCACGCGGCTGCCAATCCACAGTCGGAGCCGCACCAGCCCCCCACGGAGAACCCAGGGCGCACGAGACGCGCGCGCCAGCCCGCGGCCCCCCAGCCACACGCCGGCGGCCGCGGCTGCCAGCGCCCCGCCCGCCGTCATCCCCAGGCTCAGCAGCACGATGACCAAGCCGGTGACGGCGACGGCACCGCCGTACGTGGCCAGCACCACCCGCACCCAGCGCGCGCGGCCGAGTCCCGGGAAGGCCACCACGCACATCCCCGGCGGCACCGCGAGCATCCACAGGGGGGACGGCCCCAGGCGACCGGTCAGCAGCAGCAGCAGCGGCACCGTCCCGAGCCCGGCGGCCGCCCATCCGCGGCCGGTCCGCCACCGGATGCCGGGCCGTCCGGCCGCCACCGCGCGCAGGGTGAGAAACGAGAGACCGGCGGTCCCCAGCGTGATCGCGTCCCCGTCCACCATCGCCGCGCCTCCCCCTCTCGGTCCCCCGTCCCGCCACTCAGATTCTAGGACGTGGGCCGCACAGGATCTGTCGGCTCGGCGGGAGGTCCCCGAAAGATGTCCGACAGCAGACGGGCGATTTTACGGTGCACCGCAAACGCCGCAGAGGGGCCTTTCGGCCCCTCTGCTGATGTCTGCTGGTGTCTGCTGATGCCTGCCCGGCTCAGTTGCGTCGGCGCAAGAACGCGGGAATGTCCAGCTCGTCGCTGGAAAACGCCTTGACCTCGACCTCGGGGGCCTCGCGTCGCTCCGGGGCAAATTCCTGGGTCCGGGCCCCCCGCTCCCCGGAGAACCCCGTCGCAATCACCGTCACCCGCACCTCGTCCCGCAGGGAATCGTCGATGACCGCCCCAAAAATGATATTGGCCTCAGGATCTGCCGCCTGAATCACGATTTCCGCCGCCTCGTTGACCTCGTACAGCGCCAGGTCCGCTCCACCGGTAATGTTGAGCAGCACGCCCCGCGCCCCATCGATGGAGGTTTCCAGGAGTGGGCTCGAAATCGCCGCCTTGGCGGCCACCTGCGCTCGGTTCTCTCCCTGGGCCACTCCGACGCCCATGAGCGCCGATCCCATGTCGGACATGATGGTTTTAACGTCCGCGAAGTCCAGATTGATGAGCCCCGGCACCGCGATGAGGTCGGATATCCCCTGGACGCCTTGTCTCAGCACGTCGTCCGCAATGCGAAACGCGTCCATAATGCTGGTGCGGCGCTCCACCACCTGCAAGAGCCGGTCGTTCGGGATGGTGATGAGCGTGTCCACCTTGCTTTTCAGGTTGCTGGCCCCCGCCTCCGCGTACTGGGCGCGCCTGAGCCCCTCAAACGTAAACGGCTTGGTGACCACCCCCACGGACAGCGCGCCGACCTCCTTCGCCACCTCGGCCACGACGGGCGCGGCGCCGGTCCCGGTGCCTCCTCCCATCCCTGCGGTGACAAACACCATGTCGGCCCCCCGCAACATTTCGGCCAACTGGTCGCGGCTCTCTTCGGCGGCCTTGTTCCCGATGTCGGGGTTGGCGCCGGCCCCCAGTCCCTTGGTCAGCTTCGACCCGATCTGCAGCCGTGAGGACGCCTGCGACAGCGCCAGCGCCTGAGCATCGGTGTTGATCGCGATGAACTCAACGCCCTTCAGCCCCGCCTGAATCATCCGGTTGACGGCGTTGGTCCCGCCGCCGCCGACCCCCACCACCTTGATGACTGCAAAATTTTCCGCCGACTGATCAAACTCCAGCATTCCGGCGTCCTCCCTCGCTCGACTTAGCCCCACGTTCGGAACCAAGCCTGTGTCAACCGTGACCACAATGTTTCGCGCCCGAAGCCCAAGCCATCCTGCAAACCCACCCGGGCCAGTCCCACCACCACCGCGTACCCGGGGCTTTTGGCCAGGTCCGACAACCCCGCCAATCCCGTCGGTGCCCCAAGCCGCACGGGCCAGCCCCACGCCCGCTCGATGCGGTGCGACAAACCGCGCAACAGGGAGCTGCCCCCCACCATCACAACCCCGCCCGGGGGTCCCTTGGACCAGGAAATCTCGGCCAGACGGCGTTCGACCAACCCCATCCACTCGTCCATCCGCGCCGACACGATCTCGCCGATCTCCGTCTCCTGCACCAGCTTGACGGCTTGTCCGTTGACCGATTTCAACTCCACCATGCCATTGCCGTCTTCGCCCAGACGCGCCCGCTCCACCTTCAGCCGCTCGGCCTGGGCCGCGACGATGCCGAGACCCTGAGCCAGATCCGACGTCACCAGTTCCCCACCCACCGGGATGACGGCCAGATGGCGGGGAACCCCCTGGCGCCAAACCACCACCTGGGTGGTGCCGCCTCCCACATCCAGCAGTACCACGCCCAGCTGCTGCTCGTCTTCCGACAGCGCCGCCACGGACGCCGCCAAACCCGCCGGCACCCAGTGGATGTGGGACATCCCCGCCATCTGCAACGTTCGGCGGAGGTTGCGCAAAACCTGGACCTGGGCGGTCACCACCAGCGCGTCCACCGACAGTTCCTGCACCGACAGCCCGACCGGACTCCCGCGCGACATCAGCCCATCCAGCTGATAGGCGCCGCGGATCAGCCGAACCACCTCCTGGCCCGTGGCCTGAGAGGCTCGCACCAGCCGCGCGGTGAGCGCGTCCAGGTCGCTTTCATGCACCGACCGGCCGCGCACCTCCACGGCCGCGCGGCTCTCCATCCCCTGCAGTTGGTCGCCGTTAACGGACGCCACCACATCCACTGGCTCCACCCCAGCCATCGATACGGCCCGATTCACCGCATCGCGCACCGACTGGGCAGCCCGCTCGGCGTCAACCACCAGCCCGCGCCGCACCCCCATAATGGGCGTGGCCGAAATTCCCAACACCGACAGATCCGCGTCAGGGCGAGCCTCGGCCACGAGCGCGGCGGCCTTGGTGGACCCCACGTCCACGGCCAACACGATTTGGCGCCTCGGCATATTGGCCTCCTCCCGCTTCGTTGCGTGCTTCGCGGCCCTGACCGAAATTCCCTGCCGCCGCCCCAATGGGAAAATCGGTCAAGCCGCACCGCGCCCTCAGGCGCGCGGTGCGGGCCGCTCCCGGGCGGCACGCCGCGCCCGCCATCGGTCCTGCAGCAGGTGGCGGATCGCCCCTAGATTCTGAAAGATCCGAAAGCCCAACGCAAACAGCGCCGCATAATAGAGCGGCACGCCCAATTTGTCGCCCACATAGGTGAGGCCGGCCGCCAGGATGGCGTTGGACACCAGCCCCGTGATGAACATGGTGGCGTCAAAGCGGTTCTCCAAACTACCGCGGACCCCACCGAACACCGAATCCAAGGCCGCCAGCAGGGCGATGGACAGATAGTGGGCAAACGCCCCCGGCAGCACCACCGGGAACGCGAGCCCCACAAGCATGCCCAACGCCAGACCCACCAGGACAATCCAGATCACCGGCCCGGTCCTCCTCGTCCGCCCGCGTCAGCCGCGATGCCCGGCCGGCGTGAGCCAGGGCAGATCCGGCACCGTCGGCAGCGCCGCCACGCGCACCACGGCGGCCGCGTGAAACTGGATGCTCACCAACTGGCTCCAGCCTTGCACATCGGGGTCATTCGCCAGCGCTCCCAGGAGCGCGGTGGGCCGACCCACCGCCTGGATCACAAAGGGCGACCCCGAGGTGACGCCGTTCACGCTGATGGTGGGACCGGCACAGTAAATAGCCGTCGTGCTCACGTAGCGCTGACCCGCGATGGAGATGGCCTGCGCGCCAGCGGCAGACAGCAGGCCCACGATGTGGAGCACGTACTGGTCATGCACCAGCTGGAGCTCCGCCGGCTCGCCCGGGAACGCCGGACCCGCTGCGTCATGCAGGACCACCGTGACGCCCACGCCCGCCACCGATCCGAGCCCCGCCTGCCTTTGCGCCGCTCGCAGACGGTGCCCGAGCCGGGCTACCGGGGTGGACGGGGCACTGGCCGCATCCTGCCGCAGCGTTGAGAGCCGGGCCGCCAGGACCGTGTCGCGGGCCAGACTGGACTGCACCAACTGCGTCAGCAGACGGGTTTCCCGCGCGGCCGCCGTCTGCTGCAGGAGAGCCTGGAGCCGCCACTGCTGCACCACCCAAAACCCCAGGAGACCTGCCAGCAGCGCGATGACCCATATCCAGCCGCCGGCGGCCACTGGCAGAGACCCCGCCGCGGCCGGACTCCGTGGGTTCCAAGGGGCCACCTGAGCCGTCCGCGGCCGGTTCGGCGACGGGTGGAGGCTTGGCGGGTCAGCCACGTCATCGCCCCTCCCAGCAGTTAGGCTGGAAGCAGTATAGCATGCGACTCGACGCCGGCTTACGGCTCCATCGTGACGGACGCGCCCAGGGCGGACAGCCGTCGCGCCCAGTCCTGATAGCCGCGCGCCACCATCTCTGCGCCCAGTACGGTGGTGTGTCCTTCGGCCGCGAGCCCGGCCACCATCAGGGCCGCCCCCGCTCTGAGGTCCGTGGCTTCCACCACAACGCCTTCCAAAGGGGTGGGGCCGTAAACGACCGCCATGCGCCCATCGGTCAACACGTTGGCGCCCATCCGCCGAAGCTCCAGGGCATGGCGGAGTCGGCTTTCGAACACCGTTTCCACCAGGGTGCTGCAGCCGTGCGCCTGCGTCATGAGCGCCAGCATCAGTGGCTGGAGGTCCGTGGGGAAGCCCGGGTGCGGCCCGGTGCGCAGCGAGGCGGCACGAAGCGTGTCGGAGGTGGACACCCGCACGGTTGGCCCGCTTACCTCCACCGCGACGCCCATTTCCGAAAGCTTGCGCCACAGTGGAGTGAGGTGCTCGGGAATCACGTGCGACAGCGTGACGTCACCACCGGTCAGCGCTGCCGCCACGGCCACCGTGCCCGCCTCGATGCGGTCGGGAATGAGTTCGTAGGCGCCACCAGACAGCGCGTGGCCCCCCTGGATCCAAATGCGGTCGGTCCCGGCGCCGTGCACCGCCCCGCCCAGCGCGTTCAGGAACTGCGCCAGGTCCACCACCTCCGGCTCGCGCGCCGCGTTCTCAATGACGGTGTCGCCCTCCGCGGCGACGGCCGCCATCATGACGTTCTCCGTCGCGCCCACGCTGGGGAGGTCCAGGTACGTGACCGCCCCCTTCAGGCGACGGCCCTCCCCCACGATGTGGCCGCCGGGGCCGTCCGCGAACTGCACTGACAGCGCAGCCAGCCCCTTCAAGTGCAGGTCGATGGGGCGCGCCCCAATGTTGCACCCGCCGGGCCGCGACACCGTGACGCGGCCCAGCCGCCCCAGAATCGGGCCCATCAGGAACACGGAGGCTCGCATCGTGCGCGTGTAGACGTCCGGGAGGTCCGGAGACAGCGGGCCCCGGGCATCCACCGTGACCGTATCCGACCCGCTGGTGGTCACGGTAACCCCCAGCTCCCGCAGCATGGCCAGCATGTGGCGCACGTCCAACAGCCCCAGCGGCACCCCCGTGAGTGTCACGGGCGCGGCCACCAGGGTGGTGGCCGCCAGAATGGGGAGCGCGGCATTTTTTGAGCCGGACACCACAAACGTTCCCGCTAAGCGTCGTCCGCCGGCAACCACAAATTGTCCCACGTTGTGCCGTCCTCTCCCTCCGGGGGGCCCACCCAGCGCACTTCCGGAGCCAGCCCTATGTGAAACCGCTCCTGGACCGCCGCCGCCACCCGCCGCATCAGGATCAACACGTCGCGGGCCGTGGCCGTCCCGTCGTTCGCCATAAAGTTCGCGTGGAGGGTGGAGACGCGGGCGCCTCCCTCCTGCCACCCCTTGGCACCGACCGCTTCGATGAGGCGGGCGGCGAAATCTCCAGGCGGATTCTTGAACATGCTGCCGGCGTTTTTTTCGCCCACCGGCTGCGTGGCCCGCCGATGCCCCATGTAGTCACCCATCGTACGCCCGATGGCCGCCCGGGGTGCGGGGGTGAGATCGAACCAAACTTCCAGCACTACCCAGGCTTCCCGCTGAGCCCGGCTCATCCGGTACGCGTACTGCATCGCCTCGCCTGGCAGCACCACCACTCCGCGGGCCGGGTCCCAGACGCGGACCCGTTGGACGACGTCCTGCGCACTGCGTCCGTGCGCCCCGGCGTTCATCACCGCCGCGCCACCCACGGTGCCGGGAATGCTGACCGCAAACTCCACGCCCGACAGCTGGAGCCCCGCGGCCATGTGCGCCACCTTGGCCAGCGACACCCCGGCACCGGCCGCCAGCCGGGTCCCTTCGGGCCGGACGTCGCGGCACGCGCGCGCCAGCGACAGCACAATCCCGTCGAAGCCGCGGTCCGACACTAATAAGTTGGACCCAAGCCCCACCACCATCAGCGGAATCCCCTGCTCGAACGCCACCCGGGCCGCCAGCAAGACCTCGGCCTCGTCCGCCGGCTCGACGAAGGCCCCGGCCGGCCCGCCGATTTTGAATGAGGTGTGTCGGGCCAGTCGCTCCGCCGTCCGCGCGTTCACCCCCAGGGTACGCAGGCTCGCCACGATCGGTGCCTCGGGGCCCGGCCCCCGCCCATCCAAGCCCATCACGCCCTCCTGCCGCGACGCGACCCGGCCGCATCCGCCACCGCCGCCACAATGCGGTCAAGCGCCGCGGGGTGGTGCAGGCGGCTGGCCGCCTGCCCCATGGTGCGGCGGCGGTCCGCGTCGTCCATGAGGGCGGCGACCGCGGACAACCCCGCCTGGCCCACCGCCGACTCCGCCACCACCAGCGCAGCCCCGCGGTCCGCCCACACGGCCGCATTTTTTTCCTGGTGGTGCTCCGAGACGTGAGGCGATGGCACCAGCACCAGCGGCAGCGCGCGCGCCGCCGCCTCGGCCAGGGTCCCCGCCCCCGCCCGGCCCACCACCACGTCGGCCGCGGCCAGCACCACATCCAGGTCATACAGGTACGGCTCCACGCGCAGGCGCAGAGGATCGCCGGTGCGGTCCAGGTGGGCGGTCGCCGTCTCAAAGCGGCGGGGACCGGTGGCCCACATCACGGCCCAATGGTGCCGCTCCAACGCCGCGGCCCAGACGGCCGCCATCAAGGTATTCACGGCGGGCGCCCCCTGGCTGCCGCCCGTGGCCACCACCACCACCCACTCGGGCGCCAGACCCAGCTGCCGCCGCGCGGCTTCACGGTCCATCTCCACCACCGAGGTCCGGACGGGATAGCCCGTGACCCGCACCACCGTGCCGTCGGCCAGATGCTGGGCCGTGTCCGCGTAGGTGGTCAGCACCACGTGGGCTCGGCGTGCCAATAGGCGATTGGTGAGCCCGGGCCACACGTTCTGCTCGTGCACCACCAGCGGGATGTGGAGCCAGGACGCCGCCAACCCCACCGGCCCGGTCACGTAGCCGCCCGTCGTCAGCAGCACGTCCGGGCGCGTGCGCGCCAAAAGCCGCCACGCGTCCCACGTCCCGCGCGCCGTGTGCCACGCCCCCCGCAGCTTGGCGCCCGCCCCGGGCTTCAGCCACGCGGCCGCATGAATGGTATGAAACGGCACTCCGCTACGGGGCACCAGGTCCGCCTCCAGGCCCGTCGGGGTGCCCACGTACATCAGGTCAACCGGGTCTCTGTCGGCTTGGAGCCGCCCCGCCACGGCCAGCGCGGGGTAGACATGGCCCCCGCTCCCCCCGCCGGACAGCGCCACGCGGAGCCCGGGCTTGCGGCCGCTTGCTGTGGACATCCTGTGCGCCCCTCTACCTCATGTGTCCCGCTGGCTTACGGGGTGCTGCGACTGATGTTGAGCAGGATTCCCACGTCCACCAGGCTGAGCAGCAGGGACGACCCGCCGTAGCTGATGAACGGGAGCGTGATGCCCGTCACCGGCAGGGTGGCCGTCACCACGCCAATGTTGATGGCCGCCTGCCCCACCACCAGGGTGGTCAACCCCAACGCCAGCAACGCCGAAAACGTGTCGGGTGCCTTGAGCGCAATCCGATAGCCGCGCCACGCGACGACGGCGAACAGCGCGATGACCAGAAAGGCCCCGATGAGGCCCAACTCCTCGCCGATAATGGCGAAGATGAAGTCGGTGTAGTCCTCCGGCAGGTAGCCGAACGCCTGCAGCGAGTGGCCCAGCCCCACCCCCAGAATGCCGCCCGACCCCAGAGCCAGGAGACCCTGAATCGTGTGAAATCCTGTACTCAACGGGTGCTTCCACGGGTCCAAAAACGCCAGCACGCGCTGCCGGCGATAGGTTTTGCCGAGGGCCGCCCAAGCCAGCACCGGCAGGGTGACCGCTCCGAGCCCCGCCATGTGGCGGCCTCGGATGCCCGCGGCGAACAGCATGACGGCAAATGTCGCTCCCACCACGATGGTCGTCCCCAGATCCGGCTCCGCCAGAATCAGCACCAACACCACCGCCGCCAACGCGACATGCGGCACCACGCCGTGCCAAAAATTCCCTAACCTGTCCTGGTTCTTGGACAGAAGCCAGGAAAACAGCACTACCATCGCCAGCTTGGCCAGTTCGGACGGCTGCGCCACCAGCGGACCCAGCTTCACCCAGCGGCGCGCCCCGTTGATGTCCAGGCCCACGTGCGGCACCAGGACCGCCAGCAGTGCCACCACGCTGGCGCCATACAGCCACACCCCCCATCGGGGCCACTTCCAATAGGGGATGCGCACGACGATGGCCAGGGCCACCAGGCCCAGCAGCGTCCAGAGCATCTGGTGCTCAAAGAAGTAGTACGGACTTTGGTGCTGGGCCAGCGCCTCCGAAGCACTGGCCGACAGCACCATGATGCCGCCGATGGTCAGCAGCGCCAGCACCGCGCCTAACAGAATGTAGTCTGGCTCGCCGCGCACGTCCGCCGCGGCAGCCGGGCGGCCGCGCGGCGTGGCGGCCGACGGCGAGGGTCGAGTGCTCATAACCCGATCATACCCATGCCAGCACCGCAAAGGCCAGCGCCGCCACCCAAAAGGTCGCCACCACACGCTCCTCCGACCACCCACTCAGCTCAAAGTGATGATGCAGCGGCGACATGCGGAACACGCGCCGCCCGGTGAGGCGAAAGCTCACCACCTGAATGATGACCGACAGCGTTTCCAGGACAAACACGCCTCCCACCACCGGCAGCAGCAGCGGCGCGTGGGTCACCACCGCCAGCCCCCCCAGCGCCGCTCCGAGCGCGAGCGAGCCGGTGTCTCCCATGATGATGCGGGCCGGATGCAGGTTGTAGCGCAGGTACCCCACCACCGCGGCCGCCAGTACCAGGGCATATGACGAGGAGGCCAGCCGCCCACGCGCGGCCGCATACAGGGCAAAAAAGCCCAGTGCCACCACGGCCGTGCCGCCGGCCAGACCATCCACGCCGTCCGTCTCATTCACCGCATTGACGGCGCCGACCAACACCACGAGGCCCAGCGGGTAGTACCAGCCCCCGGGCGTGAGGCTCCCCCCCCACGGCAGCGGCCAGGGCGCGGACGCGCCCAGGTGGTGCGCCGCAAACCACAGGAAGAGGGCGGACCACACCAGCTGCACCAAAAGCTTCTCGCGGGCCCGGAGGCCCAGGGCGCGCCGCCGCATCACCTTCACGTAGTCATCCCAGAAGCCGAGCGCCGCGAACCCGAGCGTGAACACCGTCAGCGCCCAGACGGTGGGCGAGGCCCGAAACACCCAGAGGCTCACCAGCGCGGCGGGCACGAGAAAAATCGCGCCCCCCATCGTCGGGGTGCCCTGCTTCGCCAAATGCGACGCCGGCCCCGTGGTGCGCACGGTCTGACCCGCGCCGACACGCTTTAAGGCCGGCACCAGGACGGCCCCCAGCAGGAGGGCCAGCACCAGGGCCGCCAAAGCCGCCGCCGCACTCAACGGCGGTCCTCCATCAGCTGGCGCGCCACCCGGTCCAGTCCCACGGCGCGGGCCGCCTTGAGGTACACCACGTCCCCGGCGTGCAGTTCGCGACCCAACGCCGCGGCCAACTCGTCCAGCCCCGAGAAGACGGCCGTGGCGCCCCCGGCCGCGCACGCCGCCTCGGCGACCCACCGGGCCCGATCCCCGACGGTCCATACGAGATCCGCACACTCGGCCGCCGCGGTCCCCACCTCCCGGTGCAGGGTTTCTTCGGACGGGCCCAGTTCCAGCATATCGCCCACCACCGCCACGCGCCGCCCCGGTTCCTGGGCCAGCACGGCCAGTCCCGCGCGCGCGGACGCGGGGCTCGCATTGTAGGTGTCGTCCAAAATGGTGATCCCCCCCACCACGACTCGGCGAAAGTGGCTGTCGGCCGCGCTGGCCTGCCCCAACCGTGCGGCCACCGCCGCGAGCGGCTGGCCCAGGGCGCAAGCGACCGCGGCGGCCGCCGCGGCGTTGTCCGCCTGATGCACGCCATCCCACGGCAGGCGTACCGGCATCGTCTCGGTGCCCATGCGCAGCTCGAAAGCCACGCCGCCCCGTTCGGCCCGCACGGCCCGGACTTCCACGTCCGCGTCCGGCGTACCAAACCACACCACGCGCCCCGACACGCGGCCGGCCAGCCGCGCCACCCGTGGGTCCGCACCGTT
Source organism: Bacillota bacterium (assembly GCA_021795575.1). GTDB lineage: Bacteria > Bacillota > Sulfobacillia > Sulfobacillales > JAIMBI01 > JAJZWV01. The sequence goes on along the minus strand of JAJYPH010000041.1, from coordinate 10,871 downwards.
CAACACCGCCACGTCGCCAGCGGTCAGGCCGGCCAGAATCTCGGCCTTGGCCTCGGCGACGGCCTCGATGCTCCCCAGCTGGCCCACATGGGCGTAGCCGATGTTCGTCAGCACCGCCACCGACGGGGGCGCAATGGCGGTAAGCCGGGTGATCTCCCCAGCGGCGCGCATCCCCATCTCGGCCACGAACCAGTCCAACGGCGTGGGCTGCGCCACCAGCGCCATAGGCAGCCCAATGGCGGTGTTGAGGTTCCCGGGCGTCGCCCCCACCCGAAACGAGCCCGCCAGCACCGCATGCACCAGCGCTCGGGTGGACGACTTCCCCACACTCCCGGTGATGCCCACCACCCGGGCGCCGGTGCACTCCAGTGCCCAGCGTCCCACCACCCCCAGGGCGCCCAGCGGGTCGTCGTGCTGCCACACCCGGTTCTTGTCCACATCCGGCGGCAGCGGCCCGGCCATCAGCGTGGTCGCGCCCGCCGCTTGGGCCGCCCCCGCAAAATGCGCCCCGTGGGTGCGCGTGCCCGGCAGTGCCACAAACAAGCTGTCAGGCCCCGCCTCGCGGCTGTCCACCACCACCCGGCTGAAGTGTGCGGCCGCGGCGCCGGCGCCCACCTGCCCACCCGCCCGCGCGGCCGCGTCGGCCACGGAGAGCCTCACGACGACCAACCCAGGGCCGTCAGCGCCTCGCGCGCCACCTGGCGGTCGTCGAACGGGACCACCCGGTCGGCAAATACCTGGTACCCCTCGTGCCCCTTGCCGAGAATCATCACCACGTCGCCGGGCTGGGCCGCGCGGCACGCTTCATAAATGGCCAGGCGCCGGTCCGCGAGGAGCGTGGGCCGCCCCCCCGCCTGGGACACGCCGACCGCCACGTCCCTCAAGATGGCGTCGGGATCTTCACTCCGGGGATTGTCCGACGTAATGATCGGCCAGTCGGCCAGCCGACCCACCACTTCGCCCATGAGGGGCCGCTTGGCGCGGTCACGGTCCCCGCCGGCGCCAAACACGGCCACCAGTCGACCGGCCGTCAGCTCGCGCGCCGTGCTCAAAACGTTCATCAGGCCGTCGGGGCTGTGCGCGTAATCCACCACGACCGAGAACGGCTGGCCCTGATCCACCCGTTCGAACCGCCCGGGAACGCCGGGCACCGTGGCGAGGGCCGCCACCATGCGCGACAGGGGCACCCCGGCCAGATAGCCCACGGCAATGGCCCCCAGCGCGTTGGATACGTTGAAGCGGCCCCCCAGCGGCACCTGCACCCGCACGGGATTCTCATCGGGCAGCCAGAGCATGAACCGACCGCCCCACGTCCCAATCTCGACGGATTCGGCCCGCACATCGGCGGCGGCAGCAAACCCGTAGCTCAGAATGGGTACCGTGGTCAGGCCCACCAGCCGCCCCGCCCAGGGATCGTCCGCATTGAGGACCGCGCGGCGCGGCCCCTTGGGGTCGCCGTGGCCCAGTCCCTCGAATAGGAGCGCCTTCGCCGCGAAATAGTCTTCCATGTCCTGATGAAAATCCAGGTGGTCCTGCGTGAGGTTGGTGAACACGCCGACATCGTACTGGACCCCCTCGACCCGGTGGAGCGCCAGCGAATGGGATGACACCTCCATCGCCACCGCCCCTTCGCCCGCCCGCACCATGTAGCGCAGGGTGGCCTGCAGGTCGGGCGCCTCGGGCGTGGTGCGCTCCGACGGCAGAGTCTCGCGACCCACCATGGTATGCACCGTGCCAATCACGCCGCACCGGATGCCCCCGGCCATCAGCACCTGCCGGATCAGATGGGTCGTCGTGGTCTTTCCGTTGGTGCCCGTCACCCCCACCATCCACAGCTGACGGCTCGGGTCCTCAAACAGCACCCGGGCCGCCTGCGCGATGCCGATGCGCGAGTGCGGCACCACCAGCGCGGCGCAGTCGCGCGGCACCACCTCCGCCCGCTCCACCAACAGCGCGGCGGCGCCCCGCGCCCGCGCCTCCGCGATGTAGCGGTGTCCGTCCGTCCGAAACCCGGGAATCGCGCAAAACAGGTCGCCGGGCTCCACCAGCCGGCTGTCGTACGTGATGCCCCGGACCGTGGCCGCACCGGTCACGCGCGCGCCAATGGCTTCGCCCAGCTTCGCCAACTCCATCGGGGCGGGGCGCATCAGGCGTCCCTCCTGTTTGGGTGTCATCCGCAACCATGCCTCACTTTTCCAGCCGTGCCGGACCAGACGTTGCATCATCCCGCCACCACAGGCATGGTAACGCCCGCGCGCACCTCATGGTTCGCCGGCCATTGCTGCCACTGTACACGACCGTCCAGGTTCCCTTCTACATGAAGATTGATCCCAATGTCAAAAGCCACGTGCCGAGCTTGGGCGACGGAGAGGCCCACCACCGCGGGCACGGCCACCCAATCCAAGTAAATCCGCGGCCGGCTGCCCAGGGTCAGCGCGAGCGCCGATCCCGCAGGCCGATAGCCGCCATATTCCACCGACTGGTCCACGACCGTCGGGCCGCTGCCACGAAACGCGGGCCGAAAGCCGAACCACTCCGCGTCGTGGCGGGCGTCGTCGGGGGTCAGGTTGACCAGGTTGGGCACGAACGCCGCCTGCCCAACCTTGGCCCGCGGCGCGGGCGCCGTCGCGGGCACCTTCCAGTACGCCAAAATCTGCCTCAGCAGGCGACCCACCACCGGTGCGGCCACCTGCCCTCCATAGTACGCGCCCTGCGGCTCGTCGATCGAGCACAGAATGACCGCGCGCGGCGATGGCACCGGGGCAAACCCAACAAAGGAGGAGATGTACACGTCCTTTTCCACCCGTCCTCCCACCACTTTCTGGGCGGTCCCCGTTTTCCCCGCCACATGGTATCCCGGCACCTGCGCATTTTTACCGGTGCCCTCGGCCACCACCCTCACCATCATCTGCTGGACCAGGCGGGCCACCTCGGGACTCACCACGCGGCGCACCACGTGCCGCGAGAGGTCGCGTACGGTCCGGCCATCGGGCGCCACCAGCCGGGCGCCCACGTGCGGGCGCAGCAACTCGCCCCCATTGGCCAGCGCCGCCACGGCATTGGCCAGGGCGATGGGGGTGCTGGTGAGGGTTTGACCAAACGCCATCACCGCCAGATCCAGGGCCGTAGTGCGCCGCTGGGCGGGCGCAATGCCGCGACCCTCTCCCGGCAGGTCAATCCCTGAGGGGCCCAGCACCTGGAATTGCCTCAAGTACCGGTAAAACCGATCCGTCCCGATGGACAGCCCCAACTCCATGAAGCCCACGTTGCACGAATTTTTGACCACGTCCGCCAGCGACTCGGCTCCGTGCCCACCGCGCCGCCAGCAGTTGACGCGCCGTCCCAGCACTAACTTGTATCCGGGGCAGTAGTACCCGCTCGAGGGTCGCGCGGCGCCGGACTGCAGCGCCGAGGCCAGCGTGACCGGTTTGAAGATGGACCCCGGGGGAATCGCGTCCGACACCGCGTAGTCCCGGTCCTGCCGGGGCTCTTGGGGCCGGCGGCTGGGATTGTAGCCCGGCCGGTTCGCGAGCGCGATCACGCCGCCGGTGTTGGGGTCCAGCACGATCACCATCACGCGTTTCGCCCCGTGTTGAATGAGGGCTTCATCCGCCGCGTGTTCCGCCATCCACTGAATGTTTTCATCCAGGGTGGTCCACAGCGCGTCGCCGCGCGTCGGCGCGTCGATGCGGGTGGCACCACCGGGGATCGGCCGGCCCGTCGCCGCATATTCTCGGAGAATCCAGCCGCGCTTGCCTTCCAGTGGCCGGTTGTACGTCCACTCCAGACCAGCCAGGCCCTGATTGTCGATACCCGTAAAACCGAGGACCTGGCCGGCAAACTCGCCCTCGGGGTAGTAGCGGGTAGCCTCCGGCACCAGGTGCACGCCGGGCAGCGCCCCTGCCTGGGCCCGAATCGCCCCCACCTCAGTCGCGGACAGCCGGCGGTGCACCCACACGAAACCCAGGCGCCGCGTGAGTCTCCGGCGCAGGCCCTCGACCGGCTGCTGCAACACGGTGGCCAGCAGCTGGGCTTCTTCCTCGGGGTGCACCACCTGCCCAGGCACCGCATACGCGGAGTACAGATTCTCACTGCCCGCCAAGAGTCGGCCGTGCTGGTCAAGGATGTCCCCGCGCAACGGTGCCAGCGGCACGCCCCGCAGATGGGCATCCTCGGCCAGCTGCCGCAGGCGAGGAGACCAGACGCCCTGGAGCATCACCATCCGGGCCACGAGCCAGAGATCAAAGAGCCCCACGGCGCCCAACACCAGCAGGGTGCGGCGGGTCATGGAGTAGCTGGGGCGCTGCTGCATCGCGTGTTCCTTCGGCGCCCCACTCGCCCGGGGATCGGCGGCCTTCCGGCACCGCTCCACCGACGGGTGCCAAAAGCGCGGTGTACTTCCCCCTACGCTATGTCCGAGCCCGGTGGACAGAACGCCGCGGTGCGGCCGGGCGCCCACCCTGCACCCCGCGGATTCGCCCGAGCCAACTGGAGACCACCGCGCGCAACCGAGCCCAGATGCTAGGACCCGGTCCCGCAGCCGGACGCGCGGCGGCGGCCACGGCCGGCCGCGTCAACACCAGCGGGGTCAGCGGCACGCCCAGGCGGTGGGCTTCCGAGGCCAACCGGGCGGCCCCCGTCAAACTCACCACCTGATCCTGCAGGACCTGGCGCGCGCGCTGCGCGCTGGTGAGCTGCGACTGCATCTGGTCCACCTGAAATCCGACGCGGGCCATCATGGCGCCGCTCAATGCGGCCCCCAGCGCCATGACAAATACGGCCCCGAGCACCAGGCCAATCGACACCCACGGCTTCAGGCGCCGCGTGCGTGGCCGCGGCCGCGACGCGGGCACGGGTTCCGGCGGTGCCCACTGGCGGGCGTGTTTCACTTCAGATGCCATAGCCATGTTGATAGTTCACTCCTCGATAGTCGTGGGCGGCCCCCGGACGCGATGCCTCCTGGCTTTGGGCCGTGACCTCGAAGGCGCGCAGCTTGGCGCTGTGGCTCCGAGGGTTTTGCTCCACCTCGTCGCTGGTGGCCACAATCGGTCGCCGCGTCAGGACCGTGCCCCGCTCCGCATCCGCCCACGCCCGAAATCGCCGCTTCACCATCCGGTCCTCCAGCGACTGAAAGCTCAACACCACCACGCGGCCCCCTGGCCCCACCAGCCGCCCCGCGGCCTCCAGGCCCTCGTCCAGCGCATCCAGCTCCTCGTTGACCCAGATTCGAAGCGCCTGGAAGGTTCGTCGGGCCGGGTGGCCGCCGGTGCGCCGCGCCGCCGCCGGAATGGCGTCTTTGATGATGTCCACGAGCTGACCCGTGGTTCGGATCGGCTGGCGCCGGCGGGCGTCGGCGATGAAGCGGGCGATGCGGCTGGCCCATCGCTCCTCGCCGTACTCCCGCAGCACCCGCGTGAGTTCGGCCACGTCGCCCATGTTGACCAGCCGAAAGGCCGTGCGGTCCGACTCCGGGTCCATGCGCATGTCCAGCACGGCGTCGTGCTGATAGCTGAAGCCGCGGTCGTCCTCGTCGAGCTGAGGCGACGACACGCCCAAATCCAGCAACACCCCGGCGCACGGACGCCAAGCCGGGGGCAGGAACGCGTCGAGCCGCCGAAAATTGCCGTGCACCAACCGAACGCGGTCCCCGAACGGCGCGAGGCGGACGCGCGCCGCCTCCAGCGCCGAGGGGTCCCGGTCGATGCCCACCAGGCGCGCGTGCGGGAGCATCGTCAGCAACTGGCTGGCGTGTCCCCCGCCGCCCACGGTGCCGTCCACGTACGAGGTGCCGGAGGCGGCCGCCAGCAGCGACACCGCCGTGTCCCGCAGGACGGAAACATGCTCAAAACTGGTCATAGGCTGAAATCCACCAACTTTTCTGCCGTTTCCTCAAACGATTCTTGCACCGACTCCTGATAAGCTTCCCACCGATCCCGCGCCCAAATCTCCAACCGCGACCCCACCCCGACCAAGACGGCTTCGGCGGCAATGCCTGATGCCTGGCGCAGTCGCGGCGGAATGAGAATCCGGCCCTGCTTGTCCAATTCCACTTCCGTGGCCCCGGCCAACAGCAGGCGAATGAAGGCGCGGGCATCTCGGTTGGTCATGGGCAGGTCCTTCAAGCGCTCCGTGAGCCGCTCCCACTCGGTCATCGCGTAGCCCGACAGGCAGCCGTCGAGCCCGATCGTCACGACGAACCGCTCGCCCAGTGCCTCGCGAAAGCGGGCGGGCACCGTGAGACGGCCCTTGTCGTCCAGTGCGTGGTCGTACTCGCCCATCAGCACAGTTGCCCACCCCCTTTCCACCACTTTGCCCCACTCTAACCCACTTTGTTCGCCGGCGCCCCCGACTTCCCTGCTTGGGCGTGGAAATTTTTTTGAGGGCTCGCCGCGCGCCAAGCAGTCGTCGTCCATTGACGCGGACGGCGCCGTTGGATAACATGAGGCGGTCAACCAACGCTCGGTGGTCTGCACGCCGTTGGGTGCCGGTTGGTTGATGAGTGTGGGGATGTAGCTCAGCTGGTAGAGCGCCGCGTTCGCATCGCGGAGGTCACGGGTTCGAATCCCGTCGTCTCCACCATTTCTATGTCTCGGGCCGGTATCCCGGCGGTGGCACACCAACGGACAGGGGCGCCTCAGGAGGCTGCACCCTGTCCGTCCGATGGGTACCGGCGCGGGGCTTGCGCGTCAGTGGCTGCCGATGTTTGCGGGGGTCCGGCGCGCCACCCCCGTCGCGTCGGCCGCGTGCACCACCGCTTCGGCGACGGCGTCCACCACGCGGCGGTTGAACACACTGGGAATAATGTAATCCCGGGCCAATTCCTCCGGCGCCACGACCGCCGCCAGGGCACGCGCCGCGGCGAGCTTCATCTCCGCGTTCACCAAGCGGGCGCGGCAGTCCAGCACCCCGCGAAACAGTCCAGGGAAACACAGCACGTTGTTCACCTGATTGGGATAGTCGGACCGGCCCGTGGCCACGACGGCGGCGTACTGCAGGGCGCCGTCGGGATCCACCTCGGGCGTCGGATTGGCCATGGCAAACACGATCGGGTCTTTCGCCATGACCTGGAGTTCGGCCGGCTCCAGCAGGTTGCCCGAGGACACGCCCACAAAAGCGTCCGCCCCGGCCAGCACATCGACCAGGCTCCCGTGTCGGTCCTCGGGATTGGTCATCTGCGCGTAGCGCGTCCACGACGGGCGTTCCGGATATACCTGATTGCGCCGAATGGCCCCGTCGCGATCCACCCCCACGATGTCCCGAATGCCAGCCGCCAGCAGCAATTCGGTCGTGGCGGTCCCGGCGGCCCCCACTCCCGCCACCACCACGCGCAGTTGGGCCAGCTCCTTGCCCACCACGCGGGCCGCATTCATCAGGGCAGCCAGGATCACCACCGCCGTGCCGTGCTGGTCGTCGTGAAAGACGGGAATGTCGAGGCGCTCCGACAGGCGCGCTTCCACCTCGAAGCAGCGCGGGGCCGCAATGTCTTCCAGATTGATGCCGCCAAACGACGGCGCCAGGCGGGTGATGGTGTCCACCAGCTCGTCGACGTCCTGGGTGTCCAGGCAAATGGGAAACGCGTCCACCCCCGCCAGACTTTTAAACAGCACGGCCTTGCCCTCCATCACGGGCAGGGCGGCCAGCGGCCCGAGGTTGCCCAGGCCCAGGATGGCCGTCCCATCGGTCACGATGGCCACGGTGTTGCGCTTCAACGTCAGCTGAAAGGCTTTCTGGGGATCGTCCGCGATGGCCTGGACGACGCGGGCCACCCCGGGCGTGTAGACGTGAGACAAGTCCTCGCGGTTTTTGACCTGGACGCGCGGCTGGATCTCGATCTTCCCGCCCAGATGCATGAGAAAGGTGCGGTCGGACACGTTGTCGATGTGCACGCCGGGCAGCGCCTTCAGCCCGGCGGACAGCGGCCCCAGCACCTCCATCGCGGGCAGCACGACGGTCAGGTCGCGCACCGTGCTGTGTTCGTCACTTCTCACCAAGTCCAGCGCCACGACGTCCCCGCCGTGTGCCTCCACGGCCCGCAGCAGTTGCCCGAACCCCGCCACATCCCGCTGCAGGGACAGCCGAAACACAAATTGAATGCCTGAAGTTGGTACGCCCACCGAACGACCTCCCTTGCGATGCCCTCAAAAGATATCACATGGTCCTAAGTCCGGGCGCGATTGGCCAAATCTTGTTTCCGTCGCTGCCCCTCTTTACACGCCGGTGTGGGTCCCCTATGATATAGAACACCAGTTCCATTTCCCGAGGTCGGCCATCCAGCCGGCATTTGAGCGAGATGGACCGGAACGAAGGGAGTGGCCGCTCATGCTGACCTCACCGCCCCGGCCGACGGTCACGGGCCGCGGCGCGCCGCGTCGGCCCGTGACCCGTCCCCGAACTCACGTGATTGTCCTGGACACCGCACGCCAGCGGCGTCTCGCCCCCATCGTCCATCTGGGGCTGCGCCGATTTCGCGTCGTCAATCCGAGACTGCGGTCGGTGGCCAACTGGGTCATCCGGGCAGGCTGGCGGGACTGGGCCGATTGGTTCTACGAACCCGAGGCATAGGCTGCCTGCGGTGGCAGCCGCCCCGCTGTCACCCTGCGGCATCGGGCTGTCGTTTTGCCGTGCGCACGCGCTCCGTACGCAAGGTCCCCCAGCGACGTGATGGTCCGACTGGCCGATCGGGCGGGACTCTCGGTCTCCCAACTGGCGGTCCGCGCACTGACTGCGTCCGCGCGGCGGGCCGACAGCCCGGGCCTGTTGGAGCCGCTGTCCGACGGGGATGTTTGGAGGTGCCGCTAGTGCAAGCGGTGATCGGCGGCCGCCTCGCCCGGTCATCGGGCTGAATGCCTCCGGCGGCATCTCCGCCCGTCTACCCGAGGGACCGACAGGTACGCTGTTGGCTGAGGAGGTGCTCCGCGTCCCCCATCTGGCCGACGTCCAGGTCGTGAACGCGCTGCGCCCCTGGCTGACGCCTCAGGCGATGGACGGCCAGACGGCCCCGATGCCTGGATAGCTGGCTGGGATGCGTCTGCCACCCCCACCCAGCCCTCCGACGGGCGTGGAAGGTTCAGACCAACCAGCCTTCATACGATGCCGTCTACGTTGCGCTGGCCGTGAGTCAGAGTGGCGCGCTGGTCACGGCCGTCCCCCGCCGACGCCCGTGGGCTCAGGCTTGGCCGCTCACCTGCAGCACCACCTTGCCAAACTGTCCCCCGTCCCACAGATATTCCTGCGCCGCCGAAACCTCGGCCAGCGGAAAGACGCGGTCCACGATGGGGCGAATCTGGTGCTCCAGACAGAAGTCCAGCATCCGGGCAAAGTCCAGCGGGCTGCCCATAGAGGTGCCGCGGAGATCCAGGTGCTTCAAAAAGATGCGGGGCAGGACCAGCGACGGCACCGGGCCCGCCGTGGCCCCCACCAGCACCACCCGTCCGCCCGGGCGGGCCAGGGCCACCACGTCCTCGAATCCGGGTCCGCCCAGGGTATCGACCACGAGGTCGAAGCCGGCGGGGACCGCATGGCGCAGATCCTGCACATAGTCCGTCTGCCGATAGTTGGCGCCGGCCTCGGCCCCCATCTCCCGAGCGCGCGCAATCTTGCCGTCCTGAGACGACGTCACCGCCACGCGCGCGCCGGCGGCCGTGGCCATCAGCAGCAGCATGGTGGCCAAACCTCCGCCAATCCCAGGGATGAGCACCCACTCGCCCGCCTGGAGCGCTCCGCGCGTAAACAGGCAGCGGTACGCCGTCAGGCCCACCAGCGGCAGCGCGGCCGCCTCGGGGCCCGTCAGGTATCCCGGCTTCGGAAAGACGTTGGCGGCCGGCACGACGACGTGTTCGGCGTAGGTCCCGTCCGTGGGAATGCCCAGAATTTCAAAGGCGCGCCCGGGCGCCCGCTCATCGTCGCCCCAGTTGCGGGCGGGATAGATGAGCACGGGGTCCCCCGGCGTCAGCGCCTCCACCCCCGCGCCCACGGCATCCACCACGCCCACGCCGTCCGATCCCGGGATGGCGGGGAACCGCACCCGGGGGTACTGGCCCATCCGGGCGTACACGTCTCGTCGGTTGAGCCCGGCATATTGCACCTGCACCCGTACCTCACCGGGACCGGGGACCGGGTCGGCCACCTCTTCATAAGACAGCTGGTCCACCCCGCCCGGCTCCCGCACCACGATCGCCTTCATAGTCATAGCGCCCCCCTTCCGCCGCGGCTCTCACCACGGCCGCGGTCTCAGATTCCCGAATAGGACCCGTAGTACGCGTTTTCCGGGTACCCGCGCTGTTCCCAAAATCCAATCTGCTCTCGGCTGGACACCTGGACGCGGTCCAACCACTTGATCGCCTTGTACCCGTACATGCGGGGCACGTAGAGCCGCATGGGAAACCCCTGCGCGACGGGCAGGGCCTGCCCGTCCATGGTGGTGGCTAAAATCGGCTGGTGCTGGTGGATTTGCGCGGCATTTAGGGATTCCGTGTACACGCCGTCGGCCGAATAAAAGTTGACCCACGGATGCTGGGCGGGATTCCACCCGTGATGCAAAAGCCACGCCTCCAGATTCACGCCGGAGAACCGCACGTCCGGCACCACCCACCCGGTCACACAGCGAAAGTTCACGGTGAGATGCTGCATAGACTCCCGCTGCCACTCCTCCCAGGTCCAGCGCCGCGTCGGCCCCAGCCCTTCCAGCGTGAGTCGCCAGTTTGTGAGGTCCACCCGCGGAAAGCCGTTGACCACGGTGTAGGGGACAAATCCCGGCTTCGCTCCGCCGCTGGTGCCGCCCGCCGCCCCCACGAGGCGGCCGCCCACCATGCCCAGCAGACTCGGGGTCGCCGCCACCAGCGGCACCGCCACCGCCGCACCGCCCAGCCACC
>JAJYPH010000221.1 GCA_021795575.1 Bacillota bacterium | reverse complement strand
GAATCTCGCACACGATGCCGGCCGGGGCCCGCCCCGCCAGCTGGGCCAAGTCGACCGCCGCTTCGGTGTGGCCCGGGCGGCGCAGCACGCCCCCGTCCTGGGCCCGCAGGGGAAAGATGTGGCCCGGGCGCACCAGGTCCCCTGGCCCAGCCGCCGGATCGGTGAGCACCTGGATGGTGCGGGCCCGGTCCGCTGCGGAAATGCCCGTCGTCACCCCGTGCTGGGCGTCCACCGACACCGTAAACGCGGTGCGCATGGAGTCCTGCGGTGTCGCCACCATCTGGGGTAGGTTCAGCTGCTCTAGGCGCGCAGCGGTCATGGGGGCGCAGATGAGACCGCGGCCGTGCTGCGTCATGAAGTTGATGGCCGCTGCGGTGACGGCGTCCGCCGCCATCACCAGGTCGCCTTCGTTTTCGCGCTCCTGGTCGTCCAGCACCACCACCATGCCTCCGTGTCGAATGGCGTCGACGGCAGTGGTGACGGCGGCCAAGCTGGCCGCCATGCTGGCCTCCGACCGAAGGGCCGTCGGGGAAGCGGTGTCGCTTGGGTTGGTCGTGGCACTCATGAGGGCACCTCCTCAGGGATGCGGTTTAAGGCGTACTTCCCCATCAGGTCGTACTCGAGGTTGACGCGCTGGCCAAGTGCCAGCTGTCCCAGCGTCGTCTGGGACCGGGTGTGGGGGATGAGCGCCACGGTGAATCCCCGCGGCGTCAGTCCGGTGACGGTGAGCGAGACCCCGTTCACGGTGATGGAGCCTTTGTCCACCACCAGCTGACGGCCACTGGCGGGGAGCGTGCATTCCACCTGCATGGTGGCGCCATCGCCCAGGCGACCCAGGTCCAGCACCACCGCGACCGCGTCGACGTGTCCCGTGACCACGTGGCCCCCCAGCCGGTCTCCCAGTCGGAGCGGCCGCTCCAGATTGACCCGGTCGCCCGCCGTCAGGTCGGGCAGGGCCAGATTGGTCACCGCCATCGTGACGGGGGTGACGTCCGCCTCAAACACGCTGACGGCCTGGGTCACGACGGTCAGGCAGCATCCGTTGACGGCAATGCTGTCCCCGACGCCCAGTTCGGCCGCCAGCGGGGTGGTGACGCTGAGGCGTGCGCCGTCGGCGGTGGGGGTAAAGGCCGCCACCGCGCCGGTGGCTTCCACTAATCCGGTAAACATCTGATGGCCAGCTCCTTCCAGGAAGCTTCAAAGTATGCGTCATAGCGCACGTCGACGCCCAGCCGTGTGATGTGAGGGACCGTCAGACGCGGCGCGCCCTGGAGCGCGCCGACGCCCGGGCCCCCCACCGGTCCCGGTGCCGGGCCGCCCAGCACCCGGGGCGCCCAGTACGTGCGCCAGGCATCGGCCAGGCCCCCGGTGATGAAGGCTGCGTGCACGGTGGGACCCCCTTCGACCAGCACGGTGTACAAGCCGCGCTCGCCCAGGTCCGCCAGCACCGCGGCCAGGTCCAGCCGCCCCGGCTCACTCTCATCCACCTGAACCACTTCGCCGCCCCGTGAAAACACCTGCCGCTCAAATTGGGGAGTGGTGCCGTGTCCCGTGTACACCAACGTGGGGGCGCCGGACGTCCGCGATCGGTCGGGGTCCAGCACCCGGGCGGCCCGAGGCAGCCGCCCGGTGCTGTCCAACACCACCCGCACCGGATCCCGGCCCCCGCGCACGCCCCGGCAGGTGAGCGCGGGATCGTCGGCCAACACGGTACCAATGCCCACCAGGATGGCATCGACGGCATTGCGCAGCCGGTGCACGTCGGCGAGGGCCGCGGCGCTGGTCAGGTACTTGGACTGCGCGGCGACGGTGGCCACCTTGCCGTCGGCAGACACCGCACTCTTCAGCAGGACCCACGGCCGGCGGCGCACGGTCCACGACAGGTAGCCCGCGTTTTGCGCGAGCGCCGCTTCGGCCCCGTCGCCCCCCTCGACCGCCACCCCCGCCGCTTGCAGCACCTGAGCGCCGCCGGCGGCCGGGGCATGGGGATCGGGCAGGGCATACACCACGCGCGCGAGCCCGGCTGCCACGATGGCGTCGGTGCACGGGGGCGTGCGGCCCGTGTGGCGGCACGGCTCGAGCGTGACGTAAAGCGTGCCGCCGCGGACCGCGGAGCCCGCCTCCTGAATGGCCAGCACCTCGGCGTGCGGCTGACCCGCCCGGTGGTGGTACCCCCGACCGACGATGCGGTCGGCCTCGGCGTTCAGAATGACCGCACCGACCAATGGGTTGGGATGGGTGCGGCCGACGGCGCGATGCGCCAGACGAAGCGCCTCGCGCATCGGCGCACTGGCGTTGGCCACTCGCACCACCTCCACAAAAAAAGGTTCCCCCGACTTTTCGGGGGAACCACGGAAAAAGGCGCCCTCAGCGGGCCGCCACCTTCTCCCATCCAGACTGTACTGTCGGTACCGGATTCTCACCGGTTCCTGCCGATTGGCTCGCGGACTTGGCGCACGAGGCGCATCACCGCCGATCCGGAATTGGGGTTGCCCCCTCACCGTGCCCCGAAGGTTGTCGTGGGCCTATTGTAGGCGCCGGCGGTGCCGGGGTCAAGGCGGTCGCCCCGGCAGGCCACGGATGACTTCGTCGGCGGTAGGGCGCGGGCGGATCGGCCTCCGGACGCGGAACGGCCGATCCCAAAGCGGCGACGCGGCCGTATAGCCCGCCATCGCGGCTTGGACCCACTTGGAGCACGTGAGCCAGTCGGCCGTGAGGCGCGCCGGCAAGGCCGTCGGGACCGCCGCCGGCACGGTCCACTTTTGCAGGGCATCCTCTCCTGTCGTCGTCGTCGTCCTCGCGGCGGCGGGTATGCCACAGGGATGACGCGGGCGTCACCCTGTCGTCCACCCCAGGTGCGGCGGTGTCGTCTACCGAGGGGGCCGGTTCGTGGACCGCCCCCGCGCAAGCCGGGCACGCGCGGTCCAGTGTTGGTGCACGCGCCCACCCGTGGGCGCCGACGCATCCCACGCATCTGATACGGCTTGTCAACCCCCGCTGGCCTCGCCACCGTACCCGCCACACAAGGAAAGTGCGCCCCTGGCACTCACGGACGTCATCACGCATGAACGGCGGCAGCCGTTGGAGACGGACACCGACCCCGAGACCGTGCTGACCCGCTGTCGCGCATCGGAAGGCGCTCTCTCTGCCACGCTGCAACAGCGCGTGACGCGCGCCCGCGCCCGCGTCACCGCCCCAGCCGGGGCACAGCGCTTGGCCGCGACCAAGACCACCGTGGCCCGGCATCAGCCCCAGAACCACCCGTGAGTAAAGAGCACGGCGCCGGCGATGGCCCAAAGGCCCGAAAACGCCACCAGGGCGTAGCCGACGCGGAGAGATACGGCTCCGCTGAGTCCGATGACCGCCGGGATGTCCAGGGACAGAAACCGGGCCGCCGAGGCAAGCGGGTCGTGGTCGAATTCAAAGCTCAGCGGCAGGACGAACAACGCCACGCCGATGCCCACGGCGGCGGCCCGAACCGGCGAGCTGCGCACCTCGCGTATGGCGACCCACAAGCCGGCACCGAGCATCGGGATGAGGGCCAGTGCGGCCAGACTGGACGCCAACACGGGTTGGGCGACCGCCTGAATCACGGGCCAGCCCGGGATCATCCATTGGGCCGCCCATCCGCTCTGCGCGCCGATGAACCCGAGGGGCGATCGCCCGTTGGCCACAAGGACCGCCATCACCGCAGCGAGGGCCGCGGCGGAACCAGAACCCCAGATGATGCCGTCTCGCCAAGAGCGGGCGTCGCGTCGCCATAGGGCGTGCAAGGCCCAGACGCCAGCGCTGGCCCCGACCAACAGTCCCATCGGGTCGACGAGGCCGGCGAGGGCGGACCACGCGGCCGCCTGCCAGGGGCGCCTGCCCTGCATCGCCAGCAGCGCGCCGCACAGTCCCAGCGCCTCCCATGCCTCGGGGTAGGCCGTGCTGTAGAACACCGCAGCGGGGGCCAGAGCGACGAGCGCCTGGGCCACGGCGATTTCGCCACCCACCCGCCCCCAGGCCCTCGCCAGCCGGCCGACCATCACGATGAGCGCCAAGACCACCGCCTGCATCCCGACGAACGCGACCCAGGGCCAATGCGTGACCCAGAGGTAGGCGGGGACCCCTGGGAAGAATGCCGCCGCTGGCGGGCGCTCATACCCCTGGCGCAGGATGGTCTCGTACCACCCCACGTCCCAGCGGAACCACGGCACCCCGTCGACGCCCGGTGGGCCGGCGGGAATCGGAATGACGGCTCCCAGGACCACGACGATTTCGTGCAAGGCCCACAGCCCCGCCACGACCGGTGTCACGCCCCATCCGGCGAGCGCCGCGGGCCATTGGACCGGTCTCGTGCGGGTGGGAAATGCTGCATCCATAGGGCCAGTCTGGTGAACGCGGCGGTGCGATGCAAACCCCAGCATCGAATTCGCCAATCCTTCCTGTCTTTGTGACGTGCCGAAGGGTATATCCCAGGGACGACCCTGTCCGCGACCCTATCGTCCACTCCAGACGCGGCGGGGTCGTCCACCGAGGGCCGCCGGCGCCTGGATGGCCCCCACGCAAGCCGGGCGCGTGATCCAGGTTGCAGCGCGCGCCCTTGGTGGGCGCTTCCGCCCCCGCCGAGCTCCATCGGGTGTCCCGGGATGAGGGCACGCTGGCGCGGGCCCTCTTGGACAGCTGGCTGGGCCGCCCCATCCTGCTGCGCGTGGTGCGTGACGGGCTCAGGCCGGACCGGAGGCTGCCGACCTCCGCGGGCCGCTTCGGCCGTCGGGGATCCTCGCCCATAGCTGGCGGTGGAGCGAGACCTCATGCCGGCCCACTGCTGATCCGTGCCGCTCGCGGCCTCCGCCGCGGGGACCCTGCGGCCGGGGAGGGGGGGCACACCGTAGGCCAACCAAACCCGGACTCGACACCCGTGGCTCGTCAAGGGGATGGGGATTCCCGCCACGGTAACGTCAAAGTGGTAGCCGATTCGGGGTGGAAGTGACGACGTGAAGCGTGGAACGACGCGAGGAGAAGCCGCTGACGGCGTGCCGCGCCGCGAGGGAGCGGCGCGGGGCCGCCTCCCGGC
>JAJYPH010000220.1 GCA_021795575.1 Bacillota bacterium | reverse complement strand
CTTTTTGAAGCACCTGGCGGGCACCACGCTGGTCGTGGCGGTGCTGGCCGTAGGGCTCTCGCTCTGGTTTCGCGAGCCCGTGCGGCCCGCGCTGCACATCCGCACGGTGGCCACCAGCACGCCGCTCTTGTTTGAAAAGGTGGCCATCGGGGACCTCACCGGCACCGGCATCATTGCGACCTACGGCCCGCCGTACAACGACGCGGTGGGGAACGTGCAAAGTCCCCTGCAAAAGCTGGTGGGCGTGATTCACCCGGTCAACCCGGCCCAGGACTTCATCCTGAAGCCCCTGGGCATGGCGGCGGTGCTGAACCCCCAGGTAGCGGCCGCTCTGACGGCGTGGCATGCCGCGTCGGTGGGCCAACGGGAGGTGTGGGCCGCCAACTACGCCCGCGCGCTGGCCCATGCGCGGGTCGTGGGCCAGAGCGTCGTGGTGCCCGCTGGCGCCTACGGCCCGGTCGCCCCCATGATGGCCGGGCTCTTGCGGTTGGGACAGAGCGGCCTCATGACCGGGGCGTTAAACCGCAGTCCGGCGGACTACCAGTTTGACAACCAAAACTCCCTCTTGTTCCTGCAGGGGGCGCCGCTGCATCAGGCCGCCAAGAAGCTGGAGCTGCTGGGCAACCAGTGGGGCATCATTCACGAGGAGAACGCCCCGTATCCCGGGCCCTGGTGGATGACCATCGTGACGGCCATCTACCAGATCCCGTACATCGCGCACGCGTCGGGCGGCGACGCGGTGGCGCTGTCGCTGGGCATGCTGCTGTTCATCGCCCTGATGGTGGGACCCTGGGTGCCGTTCATCAACGAGGTGCCGCGGCGGCTGCGGGTGTATCGCCTGATCTGGCGCGACTACTACTACCGCTACGAGCATCCCCACGGGTCGCCGGAACCGGGCAGCGACCCGCCACCCGATGCCGGAGGTGGCGCATGAGGCGCCGCCCCGCCCCCCCGGTCCCACTGGCGGCCCGGGTGCGCTTCTCCGTGGGGGCCGCGCTCGGCATCCTGGGACTGGGCGCCATGGGCACCAGCCTCTTTCCCGTCGTCTGGAGTGCGCTGATTGGCGGTGTTCTGCTGTTGCTGCTGGGCTTGGCCGTCAGCATTGGGACCATTGCGCGCCGCCAGCCGGCCAAGCCCACCGATCGGTGACCGCGGCACCCCAAAAACGTTTCGGGCCGCCGGCCCATCCCGCCCCGTGGTAGAAGGGCCCGGACGAGACGGGCCCAACGAGCCTAGGCAGCCCGGCGGCGGCCTTTTACCCTGGAGGGGATTCGTCGCGAGCGTCCACGCCTGCGCCACGCCAACCCAAAGGGGTGAAGCATCGTGATTCAAGTGCACCCGGAACTGAACGACGACCGCATCCTGCGCCTCTTTGAGAAGGGCATCCACGGGCAGTGGGGGGAAGACGCGATTGCCTGGGGCCAGGCCACCGATGTGCCGGCCCGCGTGCGCCGCGGACTGGCCCTCACGCTCACCCCAGTGTATCTGGGGGAGCAAACCGCGATGATGGGGATTGCCACCGTGATTCCCCTCCTGCTGCGCGGAGGCGAGACGGAGGCCGTGCTGTACCTGTCCAGCATGCAGCTGGATGAGGCACGCCACTTCCGCAACCTGCACCGACTGTACGAACTGTTCGAGGAGGACCCCTTGCCGGCCCGGCGGCTGCCGGAGATGTGGCGGTATCACGCGCGGCTGCTGCACTCCCGCGACCCCTTGGACTGGGTGTGGGGGATTCTCATCTCCGACCTGTTTGCCCGCCGGTTCTACGGCGCGGTGCGGGACATCGACCCCGACGGGCTCTTGGGTGCGCTGGCGCGCCGCACGCTGCAGGACGAAGCGCGGCATCAAGCGTTTTCGGATCGCTTTCTCGAGAACCGCATTCCCCAGCTGTCGCCGGAGCGGCGCGCCGGCATGCTGGGGCTGCGGGACGACCTGTTTCGGTCCATGGACGGACTGGCGGGCCGTTTGGCCGATGCCGCCACCGATGCCGGCATCGACACGTCGTCACTGCTGGATGGCCTGTGGCTCGACACCGAGCGGTGGGTGGAGCGGCTCGGCATTGCCAGCACCCACACCACCCAGCGCCCGACAGCCACCCGGTCCGCTTCAGCGGTGCCGCGTCCGTCATAAGGCGCGGCCTCCCGTCCGCGCCCGCTGGTTCCCCAGACGGCTTGAGGGGAGGGCGAGACTCCGGCCTCGCCCCCCCTCAAGCCTTGACTCGCTCGCGTCGCGTCAGGGGGCGGCGACGGCCGTGGGCATCTCGCGACGGGCTCCCACAAACCCGATCCACAGCGCGCCGACGGCCAACAGAAAGTGCAGGATGGTGTCGGCCGGCATCAGGGGAATGAGTCCGAAGAGATTGCTGGTCACCAAGCCCGCCGCCGCCACCAGCAGATACACCACGCCAAAGACCCGGGCGTACCACACACTCTGCGGTGTGCTGCGGCTGACCACCACCGCGATGGCACCGGTCAGGAGATGAACCAGGTCGTGTGCCGGTGTCAAGTTGAAAATCCCGCGCAGCGGTTCAAAGAACCCGACCACCCCCACGACCACCAGCACAATGCCAACGACCCGCATAAACCATCGAGCCATGATGCCCGCCTCCTTGTGTTTGGCTCCGGGGTCCACCGGAGCACTGTCGGTAAGACATCCACAGATACGTCCACACCGCCCCCGGAGATCTCGGGCGCCGTGTTATGCCATCATTCTTGGGGCCGCATGGCCGTAAGAGGAGTTTCTGCCACCTGTGCCGAACAGGGACGTCTGACGGATGACGTCCCGGCAAGGTAAGAGATCCCTGTTTTCGCGCAGGCGTAGAGGGGGACATCATGAGGCCCACGGGGTGGCGGTGGTGGTTAGGGGGCAGCGTGGCCGTCCTGGTGGCGGCGCTTCTAGGTTACGAATTTACGCCGGCCTGGCTGCTGTTCACGGTGCCGGTGGCGACGAACTACACGGTACCCCGACCCGTCCCCGGAACACTCGTCTACTGTGGGACCCGGGATCGCTGGATGGTGTGCACGCTGGTATATCCGGGTCCCGGGGGGTGGCAGTATGAATATGTTGCCCACCAGGGAGTGCACGTGCACGTGCCCATTAGCATTGTAATGAAAGAGGGATGGGGACTCGCCGCCACGTGGCACCGTCTGTACGTGTGGACCCATACCGGTTATGACGTATGGCGGGTGCCCCATACGGGCTGGCCACCGACGGTGATCTACTCGGGCGAATCCGGCACGGCGCCCGTGAGAGCTAACCTGGCGCAGCTGCTGGCGTCCCAACGGTGGACCATTACCGAACCAGGCGGTCAGCAGATCGTCATCAACCCCCGTCGCCAACGGCGTCTCACACCCGTGTGGCCACCGCCCTTCGCCCCACGGCCAGATGGCTAAGACGCTTCGGCCTTGCAGCGGGCCGCTGGCGGGCCCAGCATGGTGGCCCGTGACGTTTCTGGGCTGGCCTCGTCGCGGTCGAAACGTTGACCGCCCCCAACACGTTATTAGGAAGCGGGGAGGGTTACGGGGCGCGTGAACCCAGTAGGCCGCCGCGGACGACAGCATACGGCGAGACCACCTGCGAAGCCTCGCCCCGCGCATCCGGGCCAGGCGACCACGTGGTCGGCCACCCTCAACCGCTGACCAATTCGGGGTCACGGTGGCGCCTTCCGACACGGACTGTCTTTCAGACAACGAAGGAGGCCGGCTTGGTGAGGACCGGCAGCAAACCATGGGTCGCCCTGGCTGTCGGCACGGCACTGGCTACCGCGGCGGCCTGCGGGAGCGTGCCGGTCGGCAAAAACCCTGTCCGGCCACCATCTGCCCCCGCCAGACCGCAGGTCTCGGTTGGCCGGGTCCAGCGCCTCGCGTTCACGAGTGCAACAAGCGGCTGGATGGCGTTCTCGCCTCCCGGCGCGCCCGCTACCATCGAGATGGCGTACACCGGGAACGGCGGCACCACTTGGACCCGAACGAACCGCTTTCAGGTGGTGAGCCCAGGCGGATGGACCTGGGTTCCTCTGGGGCGCCGCGCCCTGCTGGTCGTGGTCTCGTCGCCATCGGGCACGGGTAGCCTCCAGCGCGTCCTCACCACCACCGATCGCGGTCAGACCTGGAACACCGCGCAGTTTTACAGCCCCGTCGGTCCGGGCTATGTGGTCGCGGCCAAGACGGGCACCAGGGCGGCCTGCGCCTTGGTCGTGTCGGGCCCGGGCCTGAGCGGCGTGTCAGCCGCGCTGTACTGCGGAAGGGTCACCGCCAGGTGGCATCGGGTCGCCACGGGCTTTGGAACCAGCCCCAATGGATATCTGCCGGGGATTTTTCCCAACGGGCTCACGATAACCGGCCGCCAAGCGTGGATCACGGGCCAAAATGTGTCCAGCGGTCCTGACCTGCTTTACGCCTCCCACGATGCTGGCCAGTCCTTCCAACCCCTGTCGGTGCCGATGCTCGTCGCCACCAATGCGGACACGTGGCCCGTAGTCGTGACGGCGGGCACCGCACCCGCACTGCCGGTCATCACCTACCCGCCAACCGGCGCCGCGTTTGTGGTGTACCACCAGGCCGCCCAGGGGGCGTGGCAGGCGACGACTCCGGTGACCACGCATGCGAATCCCGGGCCTCCCGACGCACTCCTGTACAGCGCGGTCAGCACCCAGGTCATGTTTGTGCGCGGCCGACACACGCTGTACGCCACGGCCAACGGCGGCACGACGTGGACGCCGGTCTACCATTCGACGGCCGCGTGGGATGCGATCCAGTTTGCCACCGCAAACCAGGGCTGGGCCGTGGCCGGACCCGCGACCCTGCTGCTGCACACCGCAGACGGCGGCCGGACGTGGACGACCGTGCGGTACCGTGTGTACCGCCGCCACTAGCGCGGATGATCCTGCGCGGGCGGGGCCGCGTCGTGAATGGGTGTCATGATCGTGGCTTATCATAGCCGCCGCGAAAACGTCAGCCCCGCGGCATCAATGGGTCCGTCCCCCGCCTTCCGCCCGACTTTGGGTTATTCCTGAGAGCCCATGGCCCTTGGCACTCTCGCCCATTACGCTATCCTAAGGTTATGGAACTTGCAGCCCGACCGGCCTTGAGCTTCGGCGACTTCTCAGAATCTAAGATCGGAA
>JAJYPH010000040.1 GCA_021795575.1 Bacillota bacterium | reverse complement strand
ACCAACCCGGTGACCCTGCAGGCGGAGAAGCCGCAGGAGCTCATGGTGGTGAACCAGGACACGGCGGGCAATCCCATGCCGGTGGTCAACACGGAGACTCAGCTGGCCAGTTCGACCGGCATCCCCCTGCCCACGCTGCCGACCGGGGAGCAGTGGGACAACAGCCAAGGGGCCCCCATCTCCCATATCTCAATTCCGGTGGGACAAACCAGCGCACCCGTTTGGCTGGTGAGCACGAGCGCCACCACGCTGGGCGGGGTGGGCATCGTGCACTCTCTGAACTCGTATCCCGTCAACAGCAGTCAAACCTCCTGGATTGTATCCGCTTCCAACAGCTGGGGTGAGCCGCTGCCGTCCATGCCTCTCTCCGTGACCGCCGATGCGACTGGTGAGACGGCCAACGGGGTGGCATTGGTCAGTGGGTCGCCTGTCACGCTGGAAACGAATGCGCAGGGAAACCTGACGGTGCAGCTTCCGGTGTCGTCGGACTCGGGGTTGGCCCGGAGTGAGGACTCCAACGTTCAGGCGTACTTTGGCGACTGATTCCGCCACGCTTCCGCAGCCAGGACACGAGATGGGCCACCGGGTCTCCCGGTGGCCCATCTTCCTTGGCCCAGGGGAATCTCTCGGTCGAACATTGCGTTCTCGCTCGTCACCCTTTGTTCGCAAAAACCCTTGCGCGGGGGCGTGGGGTGTTTTACGGTGGACGTGTTTTCGGCGGCGTCTTAGACACGCTAACCGGGTGCGCGCGGGCGGCGTCGACGGGTGTGGCGCGAACGGTCGCCGCGCCGGGTTGGAGGAGGTAAGCTTCCGTGATTAAGCGCTACACCCGCCCCGAGATGGCGGCGTTGTGGAGTGACGACGCGCGCTATCAGCGCTGGCTCGAGGTGGAGCTGTTGGCCGTGGCCGCCTACGAGTCGCTCGGTCAGTTTCCGGGAGGGACGGCCGCCCGCCTGCGGGAGCGCGCGACGGTGTCGGCCGCGCGGGTCGACGAGCTCGAGGCGACGTACCGCCATGACATGATTGCCTTTGTGACAGCCGTGGCGGAGACGGTGGACCCTGACGACGCTCGCGCCCTGCACTTTGGGCTCACGTCGACGGACGTCGTGGATACGGCGCTCTCAGCCACGCTGGTGGAGGCGCTGGATCTGGTGCTGGCGGGGGTTGACCGTGTGCGGGCGGCGTGCCGCCGCCTGGCGCTGGCGCACCGCGACACGCCGGCCGTGGGGCGGACGCACGGCATGCATGCCGAGCCCACCAGCTTCGGGCTCAGGTGGGCGCTGTACTGGCTGGAATTTGGCCGCCAGCGGGAGCGCCTCATCAGGGCCCGCGCCCAGATGGCGTTTGGGAAGATTTCCGGGGCGGTGGGCCACTATGCCAACATCCCGCCGTTTATCGAGCAGTACGTGTGCGAGCACCTGGGGCTCACCCCGTCACCGCTCTCCACGCAGGTGTTGCAGCGCGACCGTCATGCCGAGGTGGTCCTGGCCCTGGCGCTCACGGCATCAAGCATTGACAAGTGCGCCACCGAAATTCGCCACCTGCAGCGCACCGAGGTGGGTGAGGTGGAGGAGCCGTTCAGCGTGGGCCAGCGGGGATCGTCGGCCATGCCCCACAAGCGCAACCCGGTGTCGTCCGAACAGCTGTCGGGTTTGGCGCGCGTGGTGCGCGGCTACGCCGTGCCAGCCCTTGAGGACATGCCGCTGTGGCATGAACGGGACATTTCCCATTCGTCGGTGGAACGCATCATGCTGCCGGACGCCACCACGCTGGTGGACTACATGCTGCACCACCTGGCCCGCATTCTGGATGGCCTTACGGTGAAGCCGGCGCGGCTGTTGGCCAACCTGGAGCACGGCGGCGGGCTAGTCTACTCCCAGCGGGTGCTGCTGGCGCTGGTGGCCGCCGGGGTGTCGCGGGACGACGCGTACCGGGCGGTGCAGGCGGCCGCCATGGCCGCGACCCAGGGGGAGGGGCGCTCGTTCCGCGATGCGCTGGCCGACAACCCGCTGGTGGAGGCGCACCTGTCCCACGCGGAGCGGGAGGGGCTCTTTGACTGGCATGCGTACCTGGCGGAGGTGCCAACCATTTACGAGCGCATCGGGATTCTGGACGAGTCGTCGTAGTGGTCTGGGTGGTTTAGGTGGTTGCGTGGGAGACGTCGATACGATCAAGCCGACCGGAAGGGGGAAAGTGCGATGCCAGAGCTGTTGTACGAGGGCAAGGCCAAAAAAGTGTGGACCACCAGCGATCCCGACCGCGTCGAAATGGAGTTCAAGGATGACGCCACCGCATTTAATGGCCAGAAGCGCGGCACCATTCTTGACAAGGGCGTGGTGAACGCCAAGCTCACAACGGTGCTGTTCACCGTGCTGGAGCGGGCGGGGGTGCCCACGCACCTGGTGCGGCAGCTGGACGACCGGCGGCTGTTGGTGGACCGCTTGGACATGCTGGCGCTGGAAATGGTGGTGCGCAACGTGGTGGCCGGCTCGCTCGCGCAGCGCACCGGACTTTCGGAGGGCACGCGGCTTACCACCCCCATCGTGGAGACGTACTACAAAAGCGACGCCCTGGGGGATCCGCTCTTGAACGACGAGCATGTGGCCATGCTGGAGCTGGCGAGCCCCGAGCGGCTGGCAGACTTAAAACAGCGGGCGCGCACCGTCAATCGGGTGCTGTCGGCGTTCTTCGCCCAGCTGGGCATTCTCTTGGTGGACTTCAAACTGGAATTTGGGATGAGGCGCGGTGAGGTGGTGCTGGGCGATGAAATTACGCCCGACACGTGCCGCTTGTGGGACGCCCAAACCCAGGTCCGCCTAGACAAGGACCGATTCCGCCGGGACCTCGGCGAGGTGGAGGAGGCGTACCAAGAAGTGCTGCGCCGGGTGATGCAAAATGCCGCACTTTAAGCGGGTGGTGGCGGTGGACCTGAAGCCCGCGCTGCTGGACCCCGAGGGCGAGGCCATCTTGGGCGTCTTGAAGCACTTGGGCTACCCCGTCCAAGACGTGCGCGTGGGCCGTCGCATCCAGCTGACGGTTTCGGCCGACGGACCGGACGACGCGAGCGCCCTGGCCACGGAGATGGCGGGTCGGGTGTTGGCCAACCCGGTGATGGAGACGTTCCGGGTGGAGGGCTCGCCCGACGAACCGCGGGACGGCGCGGGCGGTTCCGTCCGATGAGCGTGGCGGTGCTGGTGTTTCCCGGGAGCAACTGCGACCGCGACGCGGAGCAGGCGCTCACGGAGCTGGGTCTCAAGGCCAGGCGTGTGTGGCATCGCGACCCGTTGGGGGACGCCGACGCGGTGGTGCTGCCCGGCGGGTTCAGCTACGGCGACTACCTCCGGAGCGGCGCGTTGGCGGCGCACTCCCCGGCCATCGCGGAGGTGCGCTCGCTGGCTAAGCGCGGCGTCCCGATTCTTGGCATTTGCAACGGGTTTCAAATTTTGTGTGAGGCGGGGCTGTTGCCGGGCGCCCTGACCGTCAACCACTCGCGCCAGTTTCGCTGCACCTGGGAGCATGTGCGGGTGGAGCGCCCCCTGCCCGGCGGTGATAGGGACGGCGCAGGCCAGGCGGGCACGGTGTGGGCCCTGCCCATTGCCCACCGCGAGGGCCGCTGGTGGGCGGACGCCGAGACACGGGAGCGCGTCGAGGGCGAGGGCGAGGTGTGGCTCCGCTATTGTGGTCCGGATGGCTCGCTCGCCGACGCGTACAACCCCAACGGATCCTTGGACCACGTGGCCGGCCTGGTGCGCGGTCGCGTGATGGCGCTCATGCCGCACCCCGAGCGGGCCACGGACCTGCTGTTGGGTGGCACCGACGGCGCACAGCTTTTGACCGCATGGGCCAACCGCATGGGAGCGGTGTCATGACGCCGAGCGACGTGGGGCTCACGGCGACAGAATACCGGCATCTGGTGGCGTCGCTGGAAAGACCGCCTAACCCCTTGGAGTTGGCGATCGTCGGGGCGCTGTGGAGCGAGCACTGCAGCTACAAGTCGTCCAAGCGCGCGCTCCGCTGGCTCACGCCGTCACCGGCGCTGGCGGCCCGCCTGGCCGCGGGGCCGGGGGATAATGCCGGGGCGGTGCCGTTCAGCGACACGCTGGAAATTGTCTTTAAAGTCGAATCGCACAACCACCCGTCGTTTGTGGAGCCGTTTTCCGGGGCGGCCACGGGGGTGGGCGGCATCATTCGGGATGTGCTGGCCATGGGTGCTGAACCCCTGGCCTTGTTGGATTCGCTAAGGTTTGGCACCGGCGCAGAGCGGGCGCGCCTCGAGCCGGGGGTGGTGTCGGGCATTGCCGCCTACGGCAACGCCGTGGGCGTGCCCACGGTGGGGGGCGAGGTGGCTTACGGCCCCGGCTATGAGAAAAACCCACTGGTCAACGTGATGTGCGTAGGGAGCCGGGCTCCTGCGAGCCGGGTCAACGCGGCAGGGGCCCGGGCGGGCGACCACCTGCTGCTGTTGGGTGCCACCACCGGCCGCGACGGCATCGGCGGGGCGTCGCTGTTGGCGTCGCGGGCTCTGGACAGTCGGCAGGCGGATCAGCGGCCCATGGTGCAGGTGGGCGACCCGTTTACGGGCAAACTGCTGATCGAAGCGGTGCTGGCGGCGCTGGCGACCGGCCGGGTGCACGCGGTGCAGGACCTGGGTGCGTCCGGGCTGTCGTCCGCGGTGGCGGAGCTGGCCAGCCAGAGCGGGGTGGGCGTGGTGTTGGCGGTGGACCGGGTGGGCTTGCGCGAACCGGATTTGTCCCCCGCCGAAATCATGTTGTCCGAGTCGCAGGAGCGCATGCTGCTGGCAGTGGCCCCCGAAAACTTGGCCGCCGTGGCGGCGGTGGTGGCCCGGTGGGAGCTTCCGCTCTGGGACGTCGGGGTGGCCACTGCGGACGGCATGCTGGTCGTCCAGGCGGGCGGGCAGGCGCTCACGGCCTTGCCCGTCACCCTGCTGACCGAGGGCGTGCCCTTGACCGAAGCCGAGCGGCCGCACCGTGGGGCCCCGGTCTACGAGCGGCTGCAGCTCGGGGCCATCCGCCCGGCGCAGCTGGAGGGCATGTGGCGCGCCGTCTTGGGCCACCCAGAGGTGGCGTCCCACGCGCACGTGTACCGGCAGTACGATTCCATGGTGAAGGCGGCGACCATCGTCGGCCCTGGCGCAGATGCCGCGGTTCTCCGGATGCGGGGGGCCCAAGATGCGGGGTTGGCGGTCGTGATAGATGGCCAGGCCCGCTGGGCGGCCGGGGATCCCTGGACGGGCGGGGCCCGGGCGGTGCTGGAGGCGGTCATGAACCTCACCGTGTCGGGGGCCGAGCCACTGGGCGTGTCGGACGGCTTAAACGCGGGCAGCCCCGAGGATCCCGCCACGCATCGGCAGCTCCTGGAGCTGGTGGCCGGCGTGGCCGAAGGGGCGGCGGCGCTGGGCATCCCGGTGACCGGCGGCAATGTGTCGCTTTACAACCAAACCGTGGGGCCTAACGGATCCGCCCAGGCGATTTGGCCCACGGCGGTGATTGGCGCGGTGGGCCGGGTGGCGCCGCTCGAGCGGCTGACACGCATGGGCCTGCCGGAGCCGGGGATGGTTCTCTGGCGCATCGGGGCCGCCGTGGGCGACCTGGCGGCCAGCGTGTGGCGCCTGGCCGCCGGCGACGGGGCCGTGGGGGTGGCGGCCCCCCCGGACTGGGATGTGGCCAACGGCGTGCTGGCCGTGATGGGGGAGGGGATCGCGGCGGGATGGATTCGGGCGGCCCACGACGTGAGCGATGGCGGCACCGCCGCGGCCGCCACTGAGATGTGGCTGGCCGGCCCGCCAGAGCTGTCCCTCGGGTTGAACCTGGAGGACGTGCCTGCGTCCCAGCTGGTGCCGCTGCTGTTTGGCGAAGATCCGGCCGTGGCGCTCATCGCCCTCTCCCCGGCCGATGTGCCGCAGCTGGAGGCGACGCTTGAAGCCCAGGGCGTGCCCGGACGCGCGATGGGCGTGGTGGGGCCGTCCGGAGCCCAGTTGACCTGCCGCACGGGTGGTGGGGTGGTGTCGTGGCTCCGGGCGGACATGGAGGCGGCGTGGCAGCGGCGAGATCCCCTGGCGACGCAATCCTGTGAGGGAACGTGACGTGACGGGGCGGGAGGTGAAGGCATGACGGACATGAGCACCCGCGACGCGGAGCGGCGGGAGGGCGGAGCGTGCCCCGAAGACGACCGGCCGCGGGAAGAGTGCGGCGTGGTGGGCCTGTTTCAGGTGCCGGACGCGGCCCAGCTGGTTTACCGCGGCTTGTTTGCCCTGCAGCACCGCGGCCAGGAAAGCGCCGGCCGTGCCTGGGTGGCGGACGGGGACATCGTGGTGGACAAAGGCATGGGCCTCGTGTCGGAGGTGCTTACGACCGTGGGCCCGCCCGACGCGCGGCTGGCCGTTGGCCACGTGCGGTATTCGACGACCGGGACGTCGTCGCTGGACAACGCCCAGCCGCTCCTGATGCGGTCGCGCTTCGGCCCGATGGCGCTCGCGCACAACGGCAACCTCACCAACCATGCGGCGCTCCGCCGCACCCTGGAGGCCCGGGGAGCCATTTTTCAAACGAGTTCGGACAGCGAGGTGCTGGCCCATCTGGTTGCCCATGGCGTGGCGCAGCGCTGGCTCACCGCTTTGGAGGGGGCGGCGCACCAGCTGCTGGGCGGCTTCGCCTACGTGGTGCTGACGCCGACCTCGCTGGTGGCGCTCCGCGATCCCCACGGCATTCGTCCGCTGGTGGTGGGCACCCGCGACGGGGGCGTGGTGCTGGCCTCGGAAACGGCGGGGCTGGACGCCATGGGGGCCACGTACCTCCGAGACGTCGAGCCTGGCGAGATGCTGGTCATCGACCGGGAGGGGATGTCCACGCGCCGGCCCTGGGGGCCGGTGCCGGCGGCGCCGACCCCTTGCGCGTTTGAGCTGGTGTATTTTTCGCGGTCGGACTCGGTGTCGCATGGCCAAAGCGTGCACCGCACCCGACGGGCGCTGGGCCGCCAGCTGTGGAAAGAGCAGCCGGCCGACGCCGACGTCGTGGTGGGCGTCCCGGACTCCAGCCTGCCCGCGGCGATGGGCTACGCCGAGGCGGCGGGGCTCCCCTTGGACTTTGGCTTGGTGAAGAATCGCTACGTGGGCCGCACGTTTATTGTGCCGAACCAAACCGGCCGCACGGACAGCGTGGCCTTAAAGCTGTCGGCGGTGGACGACGTGGTGCACGACCGGCGGGTGGTGCTGGTGGACGACTCGCTGGTGCGGGGCACGACGGCGGCCCGGCTGGTGGAGCTGCTGCGCCGGGCGGGCGCCCGCGCTGTGCATATGCGCATCGCGTCGCCGCCGTACACCCACCCGTGCCACTATGGCATTGACACCAGCCGCTCCAGGGAGCTGGCGGCCGCCAGCTTGTCGCGGCCCGAGCTTTTGGAGCGGATTGGGGCCGACAGCCTCGGCTATCTGTCCCAGGAAGGCCTTCGGGAGGCGCTGCCGGGCCGGGGCGACTGGTGCCTCGCGTGCTTTGGCGCCGGTTACCCGGTGCCCATCGGGGAGGACGAGGGGCGGGAACGCACGGATGAAACGGCTGCCCCCGGCCTCTCTGGAAGCTTGTCAGACATACTCTCCCAAGGGCTCTCCCACGTGTCCGGTGCCCCCCACCAATTCAAAGAAGGAGCTCCGCACGCGCGATGACTGAAGAGCGAACCGTTAACCCTGGCCGAGCGGGTGGTCACTCGCCTCGCTATGATCTGGCCGGTGTGCACATTGATGCCGGCAGCGAGGCCGTGGCGCGCTACCAGCGCGTGCTGCGGTCGGCGGCGGCCCGCCCCGAGGTGCTGGAAGGCGTGGGCGGCTTTTATGGGGCGTTCCGGCTGCCCGAAGGCCCCACGCTGGTGGCCGGCACGGACGGCGTCGGCACCAAGGTGCTCGTGGCGGCGGCCCTAAATCAGTGGGATGGCGTGGGCATTGACCTGGTGGCGATGTCGGTCAACGACGTGCTCACGGCGGGGGCCGAGCCCCTGTTTTTCTTGGACTACCTGGCCACGTCGGCGCTGGACCCTGCGTGGGCCGAGCGGGTGGTGGCCGGCGTGGACCGCGGTTGCCTCCTGGCGGGCTGCGCCCTGCTGGGCGGAGAGACGGCCGAAATGCCGGGCGTGTACGCGCCGGGGGTGGCGGACTTGGCGGGCACCGCCGTGGGCCGCCTGATGGCCGACCGCGTCCCGGCCCCGTCCGTGGCACCGGGGATGGCGGTGCTGGGCATCGCAGCCAGCGGCTTTCACGCCAACGGCTTCAGCCTCCTGCGCCACGTGCTGCAAGAGCAGCGCGTGCCTTACGACGACCCGGTGCCCGGCGGGGCGCGGTCGTGGGGGGCCGCCCTGCTGGAGCCGACGCGCATTTACGTTCAGCCGGTGCTGGGGTTGCTGCGAGCAGTGCCGGTGGCGGCCATGGCCCACATCACCGGGGGAGGGCTGACGGACAATGTGCCGCGGGTGCTGGGCGGACGCGGGGTGCGGCTGGGGCCGGTGGACTGGCCGCAGCCGCCTGAGATGACCGCGTTTCAGAAGCTGGCCGGCCTGGACGTCAGCGAGATGGGCCGCGTGTTCAACCTGGGGGTGGGATACGTCTTAGTGGTGGATCCTGCGGTGGAAGGCGCGGTACGGAGCCTTTTAGCCCCCACGGGCTGGCCGGTGCATCGGGTGGGGACGGTGACCGACGCGGCGGGCGTGGTGTGGGGATGAAGTGGGCAGTGCTGGTGGGGGGCCGCGGCAGCAATTTGGCGGCACTCCTGGACGCGGGCTTGGACGTCCGCCTGGTGGTGAGCCACCGGGCCAGCGTGGGGGCCCTGGACATTGCGGCGCACGCGGGGGTGCCGGCCCGGGTCCTGCTTCCGCGGGCAGACCGGGGACCCGTCGCGTACGACCGGGAGCTGGCCTCCTGGCTGGGCAACGCCCACATCGATGCGGTGGTGGCGGCCGGGTACCTGCGCATCCTGCGCGCCCCCATGGTTGAGCGCTATCCCGGCCGCATCCTGAACGTCCATCCCTCGCTGCTGCCGGCGTTTGCCGGGCTTAATGCCGTCGAGCAGGCGCTGGCGCACGGGGTCAAGGTGACCGGGGTGACTGTGCACCTAGTGGATGCGGGGCTGGACTCGGGTCCCATCGTGGCGCAGCAAGCGGTCGCGCTGGCGCCGGGCGACACCCCGGAGACGCTCTCGGCCCGGCTGCAGGAGGTGGAGCATCGGCTGCTGCCGGCCGCCGCCTGGGCACTGGACCAAGGGCGGCTGCAGGTGGAGGGCCGCCACGTGACCTGGATCCAACCCAAGACGCAGGCCCGCTCCGACCGGGGCCTGTAGTGGGTGGGGGACGTGTGGCAAGAGAAGTTGGAGGAAGACGGCGGAAGCAGACGTTGGCAGGGGGTGGAGAGATGCGGGCGCTCATCAGCACGTATGACAAGACGGGACTCATTGAGCTGGCAGGCTGGCTGGTGGAGCAGGACGTAACGCTCATGGCGACCGGGGGCACGGCTCGGGCCCTGAGCGCGGCCGGGCTTCCTGTGCAGGACACGCAGGCCATCACGGGGTTTGGCGAGATTTTGGGGGGACGCGTGAAGACGCTGCACCCGGGCATTTTTGGGGGCATTTTGGCGGACGGCAGTCCCGAGCACGCGCGGGAGCTGGAACGGGCGGGCATCGCGCCCATCGACATCGTGGTGGCCAACCTGTATCCCTTTCGGCAGGCTTGGCTCACCGGGGCCGACCCGGCCGCCCTGGTGGAGCAGGTGGACATTGGGGGCGTGAGCCTGGTGCGCGCGGCGGCCAAAAACTTTGCCCGCGTGGCGGTGCTGGCGGATCCCAGTCAGTATGCGGACGCGAGGGCCCGGGGATTGGCCGGCTGGGACGAAGCGTACCGCCGGGAGCTGGCCGCCTATGCTTTTCGGCTGGTGGCCGCCTACGACGCGGACATCGCACACATCTTCACCAGCTGGGCCGGCCCCGCATGGCCCGAGCGGCTGACCCTCACCGGGGATCGGGCGGGCAGCCTCCGGTACGGGGAGAACCCGCATCAGGAAGCGGCCGTGTACGAGGTTCCGGGACCTGCCGGCTGGGGTGTGGCACCGCCGCTGCAGGGCAAAGCGCTTTCCTACAACAATTGGACCGATGTGGAAGCGGCGTGGCGGCTCGTGTGGGACCTGCCCGGGCCGGGCGCCGTGGGACTCAAGCATCAGATGCCGTGCGGGGTGGCGTTGGCGGACGGGGCGGCCGCCGCGTGGGCCCGCGTGCAGGCGGCGGACCCCGTCTCGATCTTTGGCGGCATCGTCGCGTTCAACCAGCCGCTCGATGCCGACGCGGCCCGCGCGTTGGTGGATGGCGGCTTTTTGGAAGTCATTGTGGCACCGGCCGTATCGGCGGAGGCTCGCGCGCTGTTGGCGGCCAAGAAGAATCTCCGAGTGCTGGAGGCGCCGGCCCCCACGGCCAGCGGGGTCTTTGGCCGCGAGGTGCGGAGTGTGGCCGGGGCGCTTTTGGTACAGGACACGGACAGTCGGCGGGTCGACGTGACCAAGTGGCAGCAGGTGGCGGGCCCCGCCGGCGCGCCGGATGACGATCTGGCACTGGCCTGGGTGGTGGCGCAGCACCAGAAGTCCAATGCCGTGGCGCTGGTGGCGGAAGGCGCCACCGTGGGGCTGGGCCAGGGGCAAACCAACCGCATTGACGCGGTGCACCAGGCGATCGCCCGGGCTGGAGAGCAGGCCGCGGGTGCGGTGCTGGCCTCCGACGCGTTTTTCTTCCCCGATACCGTACAGGCCCTGGCGGCGGCCCGGGTGCGGGCGGCGGTGTCTCCCGGCGGGTCGGTGCGCGACGCCGCCGTCATCGAGGCGGCCAACAAAGTCGGCCTGGCGCTGTGGTTCACGGGCGAGCGCCACTTTCGACACTGATCCGCCGTGGGACCGTGCGGGAACGGGAGCGATGGCGGGAGCGGGAGGGGGGCGCCTAATGAACGTGGTGGTGGTGGGCAGTGGGTTTCGGGAACACGCGCTGGCGCGGGCGTGCCAGGCGAGCCCCTTGGTGGACCGCGTGGTGGTGGCGCCCGGCAACGCCGGGATGGCCGAGGACGTGGAGTGTGTGGAAGCTAGGGACGTCACGGCCGTGTCGGCGCTGGCGAAGGACCTCCATGCCTTGGTCCTGATTGGACCCGAAGCGCCGCTGGCGGCCGGGTGGGCTGACCATCTGCGTCACGAGGGGCTGTTGGTATGCGGCCCCTCAGCGGCGGCCGCGGAGCTGGAAAGCAGCAAGGTGGACGCCAAGTCCCTCATGGAACGCCTCGACGTGCCCACCGCGCGCGCCCAGGTAGTGGCCTCGGCCGCCGAGGCGGATCGCGTGTTGTCCACCTGGCAGGGGCCGGTGGTGGTCAAGGCCGATGGCCTGGCGGCGGGCAAGGGGGTCCTGGTGGCGGACGGCCCGCTGGCCGCACGCGACGCCGTACGTCAGCTCATGGGCGACCGCCGGTTTGGGACCGCTGCCCACCGGGTGCTGCTGGAGGAGCGCCTTTTGGGGCCGGAGCTCTCGGCCATGGCGCTGACCGACGGGCGCCGCCTCGCATGGCTGCCGGCCACCCAGGACTACAAGCGCGTGGGCGACGGGGACAGTGGGCCGAATACGGGCGGAATGGGTGCCGTGGGGCCGCACGCCCAGTGGACGCCCCAGTTGGCGGATTGGCTCGCGGACCGCGTGTTCATGCCGGTGGTGGACGAACTGGCCCGCCAGGGGCGGCCGTTTGCCGGGGTGCTGTATGCCGGCCTCATGATGACCGCCGACGGCCCGCGCGTGTTGGAATGGAATGTCCGCCTGGGCGACCCCGAGGCGGCGGTGGCTCTCGCCTTAGTCACGGACGACCTGATGCCGTATTGGCTCGGGGTGGCCACGGGCCAGCTACCCAGCCGTCCCCCCGCCTGGTCGGGGGCGGCGGTGGCCGTGGTGATGGCGGCGTCGGGCTATCCCGACCGTTCGGAGCCGGGCGCGCCGGTAGCCTATGCGGCGGAGCCCGGCGTCGTCATGCTGCACGCCGGGACCCGGCGCGATGCCGAGGGCCAGCTGGTGTCGGGCGGCGGCCGCACGCTCTTGGCGGTGGCGTCGGCCGGCGATGTGCCGACGGCGCGCCAGAGCGCCTACAGTCAGGTGGCCCAGGTTCAGTTTCCGGGGATGGTGGTCCGGTCTGACATTGCCGCCGAGTATTGCCACTCGTAAGCCGCGCCCACTGAGCCACCCTGAGACGGGAGGGGTGGCTCGTGGCGAGCGGCGGCATCGCGAACGGCCAAGACGGCGAAGGCAGTGCAGTCAGGGGACGGCGGCGGGTTGGGGCCATGGGCCTGGTGCTGGCCACGCTGGCTCTGATGTTGACGCTCACGCTGGTCAGCTGTTCACTGGGGGGCGGCGCGGCGCCTCAGCACGGCAGCTCCGGTGGAAGCAGCAGCGCCTCGGGCGGTTCCAGCGGCGGAAGCTCGTCGGGGGGCGGATCATCCGGCGGATCCAGCGGCGGCAGTTCGTCAGGCGGCGGGTCCAGCAGCGGCGCCCCATCCGTGGAGGTCCAAAAAGCCGTGCGCGACGAGTTGGAAACGCCCAAGATGCAGCGCTTCATCGCGGAAACCCTGGCGTCTGGCCAAATGAAAGCGGCACTCATGACGCCGGAGGGCGAAAAGACCTTGGCTGCTGCCGTGTCGCTGGCGCTGTCCTCGCCGACCGGCTCGACGCTGGTCCAAACGGAGGTCAAGAAGGTCATGGCGTCACCCACCATGACCACGGAATTGTCCATGATGGTCAAGCAGGAGCTCATGAAGATGGTGAGCTCGTCGTCCAGCTCCTCGTCGGGATCGTCTGGCGGCCAGTCATCGAGCAGCGGAGGGGGATCCTCTTCCAGCGGCGGTTCGTCGGGTGGGGGCGGCTCATCAGGGGGTGGAAGTTCGTCCGGTGGCGGTGGGTCATCAGGTGGCGGCGGAGGGTCGTCTGGCGGCAGTGGGTCTTGAGCCTGCGGCGGGGGATGCGAGGAATCACGACAGCGGGATTACTGCTCACCGGCAACAACAGCCAGGGCGGTACGCTTTCGCGATATGGGTCGGCGTTCAGCCGTGGCTATCGGTTGTCGCGATTTGGGGTAAAACAGCGCTTCCCGGCCCGTCCCCCGTCAGTTTGGCCACGTCACAGTGAGTCAGGGTGCATCTACACTGCGCTGAAAGCTTGGCCAAGAGGCCCTTACCCCAGGAGGTCGGCCAGGAATTGGCTTAAGGGCGAGAAGGCCGGGTGAGACCAGTCCCAGAAGGCCTCCTGAAAGGTTTGCTCCGGACTCCGCAGAGGCCGTACCGTGGGCGCGCGGTTAAGCCCGTACACCAACGCCGAGTGGAGCAAAATCTTGGATCGCTTGGCGCGCGCCGGAGGATCGGCGGCTTCTACGGTTGCGCGCGCCTGGTCGATACACCTCGCTACGTCGGGAACGCGGTCCTGGTAGTAATCCCACAAGATGTCTTCCAGCTCTCCCGGTCCGCCAGGAGGTAGGGCCAGCACCCCCGTGCGCGGCGAGCCTCTCGACACAGCACCGGCCGCCACCGGTGGTGTCAGCCCCGCATGCTGAAAGACGGCACGATAGTGGCGGAACGTCTCAGTGGGGTCGGCATCCGAGTCCGTCACAATGCCCAGCGCTTGCAGCGGGCGCTCATACAGGGCATAGTCGGACACCACACTTTGCAGCAAGGTTTTACTGATCGCCGCTTTCCCTGAGGCGTTTCGGCCCTGCGTCACGCACACGCGCTCGGACACTTGCAAGTGTCCGAGGAGGGACGCGAGCAGCAGCTCATCGGTTTTGCCTTCCACTATGATCACAATGGGTCGCGCCACATTAAGGCTCACCGCAGTTCCATGTCCGAGTGCAGGGAGGTGAGCGCCATGTCTCGGGTGTAAGTTACGGCGTTGATGCCGCCTTTGACCCGCGCAAAGCGGTGTACCAGGATTTCGTCCTCCCCGAACGTGTACAAGGCCGCTTCCAGACACTCGCGGCTGTGGGTCGTGACAACCGCCTGAATCCCGGAGGATTGCCACAAGCGTCCAAGCGACCGCCACATCGGCTCCAGTTTCGAGTGGTGGATGCCGTTCTCGATTTCATCAATGAGCAACACCGTGCCGGGGTCGGCGAGCGCAGACTCGCATGCGTACCAGAGAATCGCCTGCGCACCTCCCCCGACAAGTTTCACCGGGACGCGGCGACCGTCGAGAAATTCCGCGGCCACTTCGGCGCCCAGGGGTGATGCAAGAACCGACAGCCCCCGAATGTCCGGATCCAGGGTATTTACCACCGCTATCACGGCCTCATCGCGGTGACGCACCACCGCGTCCGAATACAGGTGGGCCACCGATTGCACGAGACGCCCAACCGGCGAGTCGAACGTGGCGTTGATCCAACCGGGGTGGGGTGAAAAGTCGTTGATGGCCATCCCCAGCGGAGTGACGCGGGCCGTAGCCACCCGCACAACGTTGTCACCTTCCTGTACCCGGCCCGTGATCGCCCGGGTGGCGACCGAAGGAGCCAACGTCTGAAGCGCTCCTGGCGGGCTTGAGAGATCTGAAAGTCCGGGAGGCGCCACGATCATAGGGCCCTCCACTTCTCCCTCCTCCAAAGTAAACGTCCACGTGCGGTCACCGGCAGTCCCTTGCAGCCTCACAGGGCGGTCCGTTTGCCCATTGAAAAACAGCCACGTCCACGGCGCCGCCACGTAAGGCGGGAGCACCCGAACGCGGTTCGGCGCATCCAGCGCTCCGGCCATACTCGGCGCCGCATGGATCCACAGCGCTTCCAGCACCGTGGTTTTGGCGGACCCGTTGTCCCCAACCAGGAGGTTGACAGGAGCCATGCGGTCCAGGGCAATATGCTCGACTCCCCGAAAGTTGTCTATGACGAACCGCCCGTACACAGCATCCTCCTCGCAGCCGGGGGACCATGGCGATCATGCAACTACTTCCGCTATCATAGGAGGCCCTCTGTCACCTGGCAAGCCAGCTGCCTCGATGCCAGAAGATCCTCAGCCAGTGTAAACGGCTTCCACCAGCGCGGGCGTGTGCCCACATGCATGGGCTTACTGCCAGGTGGTTTGCCCTTCGCGGAACACACAATGTTCCTCATCCCACCGGTGAGGCACGATCTCGTAGACGTCCAGCGCCACCACCACCGGCCTGACCGTGCACGCGGAGTACGACGCGGGCCTTATCCGACCGGGATCGTCGTGACGGATGAAGAATTCCACGCGCTCCATGTCACGCCGGATGCCTTTCATAGCGAATACACCCTGATACGTTATTATGACGGGGCTCCTAAGACACTGGTGTCGCACAGCGCGCGAACGCCCGGATGGGATGCAATCTCCATTACTTGAGATCCCAGGGCCACCGCCCCCGGCGTTCCGCCAACAACCGCTCCCAGTCGCTCGGGCTAAGGTCCTTGCCGATATCCTCGACTTGCGCAAGCAGTTCCTCCAAGCGTGGGGCTCGTGCCAGCTGCGGCTCGTCACCAGCCAACAAACGGGCGATCGATTGAGCGCGAATCTGCACGCGCGCACCAACGTGCCGCGACTCCAGCCGGCCCTCGCGAGCCCAACGCTTCACGGTGTTCAGAGAGCCTAGGCCGAGGCGGCGAGCCGCTTCTCCCGTCGTGATCCATTCAGTATCCACACCCGGGCGTACTGGCGGGCGAGAGATATCTCGCGCCATCGCACTCACCCCCTGCGCCTCATTATGGCGCTAAACGTCACTTTCGTCACTGGTGCAAGCCAACGAAGGGTGGGCGACGGCGAGATTGACAAACAGCCACGTCCACGGCGCCGCAACGTAAGGCGGCAGCACCCGAAGGTGGTTCGGCGCATCCAGCGCCCCGGCCATACTCGGCGCCGCATGGAGCCGCAGCGCTTCCAGCATCGTTGCTTGGCCAGACCCGTTGTCCCCAACCAGGAGGTTGACAGGAGACATGCGGTCCAGGTCGATATGCTCGACTCCCCGAAAGTTGTCTATGGTGAACCGCCCGTAAACCGCATCCTCCCCGCACCCGGGTGACAATCGTGATGATGTAGCTACTTTCGCTATCAAAGGGGGCCCTCTGTCACCCTGGCAATCCAGCTGCCTCGATGCGCTCCGCGTGGCCATCGACAGCTGCCATCAACAAGAGAGGGGCTCCCCCGGAGGACGGTCCTCGCGAGAGCAGCGGCTTCGAAACCAGAAATGACCGTCGGGTCGGGCACGCGGGGGTGCGGCACAGAATGCCAAGTGATGGATGCAGGAGAACTTTGCCCAGCGAGCGGTGGCCTCACCTGGGACCACGTGCGACGGCACCAGGATGTGGCCGCCGGGCGCCTGCACCAGCGGGTCGGCCACGACTAAGCCGAGGCCGATGGCCCGCAGTCGCGAATTGCATCCACCAGGGTCTCAAGCGCATGGACCCTCAGGGTTGGGCAGGGCGGCTCGGATGTGGAGTACTAACGCGCGACCAGCCGAGCACCAATGCCGCTTGCAACACTGCCCAGGTAGGATACCCCTCAAAGTCCCCCGGGGGAGCCACAGCAAAGGCGCCGACCCAGCTGCCCATGGTAAAACTCCGCCCACCCAAGACCCTTCAGACGGTCGGCGATGACGCCGGCCGCGAATCCGTCGCCGGCTCCCACGGTGTCCACGACGTGCTCTACCTGCACGCCCGACACGTCGATCCGGTGGTCCCGCCACTGCGCGAAGGCGCCGCGCGGGCCCCTTTTGACGACCAGTATCTGGCCAGCGTGCAGCAGGTCGGTTTCGAACAGTGCCTGTGAGTCGTCGGTTCCCCACAGCTGTCGCATCTTCTCTTGGGTCGCAACAATCACCGACCACAGGCCCAGGAGGGGCTCGAGCGTTTCTCGCCAGGCGACCGTGTGGCCGAGCTTGAGCCGGAGGTTCAATTCGGCGATGGTACGCCCCCCGGGCGGCCAGCGTGCGCGCGAGCGTCACCGCCGAGTCGCGGGGAGAGTGCCCCACCATAGGAGTGATGCCCGACGTGTGCAGCCAGCGAGCACTGTCTGGCAGGGGCCATGCCGCGGGGTCATACGCCCATCGCGACCCAGCGCTGTCGTGGCGGTAGTAATAGACATTGGGATCGAGCCCAAGGCCGTACCATTCCCTGAAAAATACGCCGGTCGGCGCGGACAGCCGATGGAGACCCGAGCATTCGACTTGTTCGCCGGCCAGCGTCTTCAGTACGCGGCGCCCCAGCGGGTCGTCGCCCACGGCCCCAAGAAATCCTGTATCGATATCCAGACGGGAGAGGCCCATCGCCATATTCACTTCCGCCCCGGCGCCCCGAATCACGAGGTTGCGCACTTCATCCAGCGGTCCTCATTCCGTGGACTGCATCAGGACCAGGGGTTCACCACCAGTGAGCGCCTCAATCATGGGGGCCACCGGAAGCGAGTGCGCCCCACTGACGGGCCAAGTCGTGGTCGCTTAAGCGTTGCAGCGCACCACCTCTCCCGACCGCCGCCACCCCTGCTCCAACCCAGGCGGGGGCGTCAGAGAGGCTGATGCCCCCGGCGGGCACGAACCTTACGGCCGAAAACACTTCCTGCAGTGCGCGCAGATGGCCAATGCCGCCGGGTCGGGGTTTCGTGGTTTGGGGGCGACCGGTCGCGCCTTTCCCGTACTGCCCCAGCCCATCGGCCTGGAAGAAGGCCCTGGAGGACAGCCCGAGCCGCGGAGGGTGATTTGAACTCCTCGGACGTTGAGGAGTGGCGCTTGGTGTTGAAAATCCCCCTGGTTGGCACGTTCAACGCCCCGAATACTGTGGATCCACACCGCGAAGTCCGCCGGCCGGGCACGGTTGTGTTGGCTCGGTGACCGGCAAGGTGGGAGGGGTGATCCCGGGTCTGGCCGATGTGGCCTCGAAACGGGGCCACGCCCTGGTCAAGTGGCTGGCCCGGCCAACCCTCGCGTCACGACATGTTTCTCCTGGGACGTCTTGGCCATCCGCGGGATGTTGCGGAGGCGGCGCTGCTCGTGGTGGCGCCGGCATCCAACTGGATTATCGGGCATGGGCTCCACGGGAATGGGGGCCTGCTCATGGATTGACCAAAGAGTAGTGGCGCCCGCTTATCCGATTCGCCCATCGGGATAGCTCCGGACGGGTGACCCGGCTGGGGCGAGGGCTCCTCCGGTCAACCCGACACCCCAACGCGTCTCGCCCGGGCCCCGCGCCGCACCCTGGGGGCGCGGCGCGCGTCGAAGTAGTGCGCGCCGAGGTCCGGGCAGGCGGTGCCCGGGTTCCCAGGATCCTGACGGGCGCATCGGTTCCGAATCTTTCCCGCATTACGCCACCTAGAGCCCTGGGCAGTGAGATCCGGATGCTGGCTCCACGTGTCGCGGAGCTACAACCGGTCCCGGGCCTCCTCCGCGAGACCGTCCAGCATCTTGAGGTCCGCGGCCGCTTCGTAGGGAACCCGCCCGTCAGCCTCAAAGGTGGGCCACAGGGGTTCGTGATGGCTCATGGCGCTCAGTTCCGCGGCGGACAGGCTGCCAAAGTGGTCGACCACCGCCTCAATGCAAGCTCGCTCCGTCGGCGCTAAACTCTCGCCGGACTCCCTGTCGACCACACGGTATTCGTAACCCTCGTACGGCCCATAGGGCGTCTCCACCTCTTCGATCTCGCCTTTGTCTTCCAACTGCCAGAGGTAGTCCTTGTACCGATCGGGGACGGGTCCGCGCGGAAGCGCCACATACGCCACGTCGGTAATGGGACGGGCAAACGAACGAAAGTGAAGAAAGTCGGCGAGCCACCACAGCTTCAACAGCTTGGTGCGGCTCACCATGAGATGGCGTTGGGCGGCCCGGCTCACCAGATATCGGACCGCGGTAGCCAGCGTCTCCCAGTCGGTCGTGGGGAGATCGGGCACAACCTCCGGCCGAATGGGCTTGCCGTCCGCCGCCGCCTGCGCAGCTTGGTCGAACAGTTGCCACTGGCGGGGTGAGACGTCGCCGCGATGACGGTCCGCAATGGCGCGCGCGGTTTTGGGATCGGCAAAGCAACGCAGTAGCTGGTCGTGCGCCGCATCTTGCAGCGCGCCGGCCTCATAGCGCTGAATTGTGATGAGGCCAAAGCCCAACAGCTTAGCCATGGCGCGTTGCGACAGCCGGTAGCGTTCCCGCAGCGCGCGAATCTCGCGGGGCAGCAAGAGTCCGTGGCGCGTTCGGTAGACGTTGTAGGCCCGCACCAGCACCTCATCGTCCCGCACCGGGTCCGTGATGTCCTGGCCGCATGCTAGGCACACCAGTACTTGGCCCACCACTGCGATGGGCTCGCCGCGTACGGACAGCGCTTGGGTTCGTGTCTCCTCGCGTGTCCCGCGTTCGGCGTCACATCCAGCGCAAAACACCGTTGCTGCGTTCGTCCCCGTGGTCATTGATCAAAGTCACCTCCCGTCTCCAGCATATGGGCGTGTCAGCCCATGTTCTGCCACATGAATCGATAAGCGCGGACCCGCCCGCGCTGAAGTGCCACTTTAGACATAGAGCACTGTGTCGTCGTACCGGGGGCCAAATATCCACCAGGACAGGTCCGCTCCACCGTCATCGGGCAGCGGCCCGTCCGCATAATCTGCCACGGAGAGGTTTCGGACCAGTCGCAGAACGTCGGACGACGTCCAGCCTCGCTCAGCGAGAAATTCTTGATTCTTGCTCCTCGGCGTGATGGCCAGCGTGTTCTCGCGCGCCAACACTATGCGGAGCTCCAGCAAGAACTCCTTCACCCCTGCCAAGGTCTCCATCCGGGATTGACCACTCCATCGCTACTTTATGATAGCACACGACGGCCGGAGTTGGTGATCCCCGACCCTCGCGGGTAGGTGGGAGACACACTCCCGCTCACGACCGTAATGTAGCAAGCCATGGCCGGGGAGTCGGGCCTGTTTGCCTCGCGCTTCCTTTGCGCCGGAGGAGGGCCTGGCAGGGAAACCGGTTCCCAACAGTCGGGTTGCGCCGGAGAATGCAGGAATTTCTTTGGTCTGGCGCGAAGCATCCCATGATTCGACATCACCGGCATCCTTAAAGGGCGCGCGCGATGGGAGAACGCATGCTGAATCTGGAACAGATCATGGTGGGGGCGCGCGTGCTGGGGTTGGCAGGGCCAGAGGCCGTGGAAATCACTCACGTGCATTGGTATGGCACGACTGCTGTGGAAGTGGGCTACCGCGACGGGGCGGGGGTGCCCCGCGAGCAGCTGCTGTATCGCGAGCAGGAAGAGCACCTGGCACTGGCCGTGGGCCCATCCCGCCGCCGGTTTGCCGCCGACGGCCGGTTGTTCCGCTTGGTGTCGGAAGCCCATCGAATTCGCCTCGCCTATCTTTTTGACCCCTTGCTGGCCGTTCACACCTCGATCATCGACCCTCTGCCACACCAGATTGAGGCCGTCTACGGCGAGATGGTGGACCGCCAGCCGTTGCGCTTTCTGCTGGCGGACGACCCCGGAGCGGGGAAAACCATCATGACGGGCCTTCTCATCAAGGAGCTGGCCGCCCGGGGGGCGGTGGAACGCGCCTTGGTGGTCGCGCCCGGGGCGCTGGTGGAGCAGTGGCAGGACGAGCTGTGGCAGCGGTTTCAGCTGCGCTTTGAGATATTCACCAACGAGGCGGGCGATGCGGCCGTGACCGGCAACTGGTTTCGTGAACATCCGCGAGCCATTGCCCGGCTGGACAAGTTGTCCCGCGATGAGCTGGCCCAGCGCCGCGCGACGGACGTGGACTGGGATCTGGTGGTGGTGGATGAGGCGCACAAGATGGCCGCCACCTATACGGGCGGGGAGGTCAAGTACACCCAGCGCTTTCAGCTGGGACGCCGACTCTCCGGGGCCACCCGACACCTGCTGCTGCTGACGGCC
The DNA here is from genome assembly GCA_021795575.1 of Bacillota bacterium. Taxonomy (GTDB): domain Bacteria; phylum Bacillota; class Sulfobacillia; order Sulfobacillales; family JAIMBI01; genus JAJZWV01. Next base: position 851 of record JAJYPH010000040.1, on the reverse strand, counting down.
ACCCCCCACAACGGCAAAGAGGCCGATTTCCAGCTGTTCCTGAGTCTGTTGGACCCGGATCGGTTCGAGGGCAAGCCCCGGGGGGAGACCGCTCCCATTGACCCCAGCGGCCTCATGCGCCGCATGGTAAAAGAAAAGCTGGTGACGTTCGAAAATAAGCCCCTGTTTCCCGAGCGCAGGGCGTACACGGTCAACTATGCGCTGTCGCTGGGTGAGCGCGAGCTGTATCAAGCGGTGACCGCCTACGTGGCGCAGGAATTCAGTCGGGCCGACCAGCTGGGCGGATCCCAGCGCGGGCGGGTGGGATTTGCCCTCACGATGCTGCAGCGGAGGCTGGCGTCCTCGCCCGAAGCTATCTACCAGTCGCTTTCCCGGCGCCGCCAGCGGCTGGAGGCCCGCCTGACGGCCGCCGAGCCCGTGGTCGCTGGCTTGTCGCGGGCGTGGGACGAGGACAGCGCGGATGACCTCGAGGACAGCGAGGCGGAGGCCGATGCCGTGGCCGACGAAGCCTCGGCCGCCCGCACCCGGGCCGAGCTCTTGGGAGAAATCAGTCGGCTCGTCCAGTTGGAAGCCATGGCGCTGGCACTCAGGCAAAGCCATCAGGACCGGAAGTGGGACGAGCTCTGCCGGCTTCTGGAGAGCGAGGGCCTAATGCAAGACCGGGCTGGGGCGCGCCGCAAGCTGGTGGTGTTCACCGAGCATCGCGACACCCTGAATTATTTGCGGGAGCGCATCGCGAACACGCTCGGGCAGCCCGACGCCGTGGTGGCGATTCACGGCGGCCTGAGTCGCGAGCAGCGGCGGGCGGTCCAAGCCCGTTTTACCCAGGACCCTGCCTGCGCGGTGCTGGT